>NZ_JBWMAX010000003.1:0-445966 GCF_056521385.1 Rhodoferax sp. RT5P35
TGGAGGGCAAGATCAGCATCGACCCGCTGATCACCCACACCATGCCGCTGGAAGATATCAACAAGGGGTTTGAGTTGATGAAGCGTGGTGAATCTATCCGCGGCGTGGTGCTGTTCTGATGGCCAAGCTCACTACCCTCTCAGAGCACGCCTGCTTTGACGGCATCCAAACCTTTTACCAACACGACTCGACCGAGATCGGTCTGCCCATGCGCTTCGCGGTGTACATGCCGCCGAACACCTCTGGCCCGGTGCCAGCCCTGCTCTACCTGGCCGGTCTGACCTGCAACGAAGAGACCTTCACGACCAAGGCCGGGGCGCAGCAGTACGCCGCGCAGTTGGGCCTTGCCTTGATCGCACCCGACACCGGGCCGCGCGGAGCCCATGTGCCGGGCGAGACCGATAGCTGGGACTTTGGCCTGGCTGCCAGCTTCTACATCGATGCCACCGAGGCACCGTGGTCTACCCACTACCGCATGGAAAGCTACCTCGTCAAGGAGCTGCTGCCTCTGCTGGTGGAGGCGCTGGATATAGACCCCGAACGCATCGGCATCTTCGGCCATTCGATGGGCGGGCACGGCGCGCTGACACTGGCACTGAAATACCCCGGCCTGTTCAAGTCTGTGTCGGCCTTTGCGCCGATCTGCGCGCCTACACAGTGCGCCTGGGGGCAAAAGGCATTTACCGGCTACCTGGGGGCCGACAACGCGTCCTGGCCCGCGCACGATGCCGTATTTTTGATGGCTGCCCAAACCGTTGCACCCTACCCCCAGGGCATCTTGATCGACCAGGGCCTGGCCGACAAGTTTTTGGCCCCGCAGCTCCACCCGCATATTTTTGAAGCCGCCTGCCAGGCCGTAGGCCAACCTCTGCGGCTGCGCCGCCATACCGGCTACGACCACGGCTACTATTTCATCAGCAGCTTCATGGCCGACCACATGGCACACCATGCAAGCGCTCTTGGGCTTGCGCTGCACCCCAGTGGCGAACCCGAGGCCCCGGACGCAAACGCAGCATAAAGCGTGGCTTTACAGCCAGCCATTACAGTCGCGCCCTGACTCTACTCAACTGATGATCTGATGCCCTTGTATGACAGCGCCCGCACGGGTCGCACCCGCCACCCCAACTGGCTGGTGCTGATTTATAGCCTGTGGATTGCCACGGTTTGCAACATCCCCTTGTGGCGCGAATGGAGCCGCATGCCCGAGCTGCAGAACCTGCGCGGCCTGGCGGTAGGCATAGGCTTTTCCATCACGATTGCGGCGGCCATGGTGCTGCTGTTCAGTCTGCTGAACTGGCGCCTGACCCTCAAACCCGCCATCACGCTGTCGCTGTTTGCAGCCGCGTTTGGGGCGCATTTCATGCTGTCGTATGGGGTGGTGATCGACACCACCATGCTTGTCAACGCGCTGGAAACCGACATGCGCGAAACCCGGGATCTGGTCAACACACAAATGCTGGTCACGGTGCTTGCCATGGCCGTACTGCCCTGCATTTGGCTGTGGCGGCAGCGCACGCCGCGCCGCTCGGCCCTGCGCCAGATCGGCGGCAACTTGCTGACCGCCGTGCTGGCCCTGGGGGTGCTGGTGGGCAGCCTGCTGCTGATTTACCAGGACTTTTCGTCGTTGATGCGCAACCACACCGAGCAGCGCTACCTGATCAACCCGCTGAACTCGTTTTATGCGCTGGCCTACATTGCCGCCAAACCCTTCAAGCGCGACGAGCGCACGATTTTGCCGATTGGCCTGGATGCGCAGTTAACTGCAGCACCCGGCAAGCCGCCCCTGCTATTGCTGGTGGTGGGTGAAACCGGCCGTGCAGGCCAGTTTGCCCTGAACGGTTACCCCCGCCCCACCACCCCGGAGCTAGCCAAAGAGCACATTGCCAGCTACCGCAACGCCTGGTCCTGTGGCACCAACACCGCGGCTTCCGTGCCCTGCATGTTCTCGCACCTGGGCAAGCAGGCCTATGAAGGCCGCACCGCCAACTACGAGGGCCTGCTGGACGTGCTCCAACGCAGCGGTCTGGGCGTGGTGTGGATCGACAACCAGGCCGGTTGCAAAGGCGTGTGCGACCGCGTACCCAACACCAGCACCGCCCAGCTCAAAAACAAAGACCTCTGCACCGACGGCGAATGCTTTGACGAAATCATGCTGAGCCAGATGGATGCCCGTATTGCGGAATTGCCCACGGAGCGCCGTGCCAAGGGCGTAGTCGTGCTGCTGCACCAGATGGGTGGCCACGGCCCGGCTTATTACAAGCGCACCCCGGCCGCCTTCAAGAAGTTCATGCCCGAATGCACCAGCAACAACCTGCAAGACTGCAGCCAGGCCCTGCTGGTGAACGCCTACGACAACACCATCGTCTATACCGACCATGTGTTGGCCAGCGCCATCCAGTGGCTGAAAAACAAGGAAGCCACCAACACCCCAGCCATGGTCTACGTGGCCGACCACGGTGAATCGCTGGGTGAAAACAACATCTACCTGCATGGCTTGCCCTACGACATAGCCCCCGATGTGCAAAAGCGCGTGCCATGGATCACCTGGCTGTCGCCCGCCTTCGAACAGCGCAGCCATGTGGCCACCACCTGTCTGCAAAAGCAGCAAGACCTGCGCATCAGCCACGACAACTACTTTCACTCAGTGCTGGGCCTGCTGGGGGTGAAAACCAGCGTCTACCAACCCGCGCTGGATATTTTCAAGGTCTGCACGGGCGCCCCATAACCCCAGGCATTTCGCTATATAAAAAAGAGCTGCTCACGCATACACACTATGCGCTAGCAGCTATTTTTACGTAGAAATCAAGCTGCCACCCTAAAACAAGCTCTCCTGCCCCGACAGCAGCCCCGGGCGGAACTGCCCCACATCCAGCGCCACCCGCTCGCGGTTCAGCCCCAGCTTGGCGCAGCTTGTGTGGAAGCGCTGGCGCAGCAGGTCGGCCCACAGCCCGCTGCCTTTCATGCGGGTGGCGAAGTCGGCGTTGTAGTCTTTGCCACCGCGCATGTCCTGGATGCGGGCCATCACCCGGTCGGCGCGCTGCGGGTAGTGCAGCTCCAGCCACTGGCGAAACAGCGGGGCC
This sequence comes from Rhodoferax sp. RT5P35, assembly GCF_056521385.1. Taxonomy (NCBI): domain Bacteria; kingdom Pseudomonadati; phylum Pseudomonadota; class Betaproteobacteria; order Burkholderiales; family Comamonadaceae; genus Rhodoferax; species Rhodoferax sp. RT5P35. Next base: position 3,081 of record NZ_JBWMAX010000003.1, read on the forward strand.
ACCTCCCAGGGCAGGCGCAGCACGGTGTAGAAGGCGGTGCGGGCACCGGCTGCATAGGCGGCGGCCAGCACCTGTTCCATGTCGTCGTTGATGAACGGAATCTGCGGCCCCACGCTCACGCCCACCGGCACGCCTGCGTCGGCCAGAGCGCGGATACTGCGCAGGCGGCGGTACGGTGCGGCAGCGCGCGGCTCCAGCGTGCGGGCCAGGGTGGCATCCAGCGTGGTGATGGTCACATACACCGCCGCCAGATTCCGCTCCGCCATGGGGGCCAGCAGGTCTAAATCACGCTCCACCCCGCTGCCCTTGGTCACCAGCGCCAGCGGGTGGTGGCAGCGGTGCGCCACGGCAATCGCGCTGCGGGTCAGGCGCAACTCACGCTCGATGGGTTGGTAGCCGTCGGTCACCGTGCCCAGGGCCAGCATCTGCGGCACATAGCGGGGGGCGGCCAGTTCGCGGGCCAGCACCTCGGCCAGGTTGCGCTTGGCGATGATCTTGGTTTCAAAGTCCAGCCCTGGCGACATGTTCAGGTAGCTGTGCGTGGGCCGGGCGTAGCAATAAATGCAGCCGTGCTCGCAGCCCCGGTACGGGTTCAGGCCGTAGTCGAAGTAGATGTCGGGCGAATCGTTGCGGGTGATGGCGCTGTGCGCGTCTTCAAAAATCACCTGTGTGGCCAGGGGCAGGCGCGGCTCGGCACCTTCCAGCGTGCCCCAGCCGTCGTCGAACGCGGCCCGATCCTCGCTGCTGAAGCGGTGCGCCAGGTACGTGGCCGTGCCCCGGCCTTTGATGGCGGTGATGGGGACCACAGCGTCTGTCACGCCTGCCACCTGAACAAAAGGGGGAATTTAAACAAAATGGGCCTCTGGCGCATATTCCACCTGCACTAAACGCTATTTTTTCAATAGCATTTTATGGAATACCATAGAATAGTTAACTGGATAAATATCCAGTATATTCCAGCCCCTATTGGCCCGCAACCAGCTCCTTGATCTGTTGCAGCGCCGCCGGGTCGTCCATGGTCGTCAGATCGCCAGGGTCGCGGCCCTCGCACACGGCTTGCACGGCGCGGCGCAGCAGTTTGCCACTGCGGGTTTTAGGCAACAGGTTCACAAACGTGACGCGGGCGGGCCGGGCCACGGCCCCCAGGTCTTTATCGACCATGCGCATCACCTCGGCTTCGAGCTGGGCGCGGGCGGCTTCGCTTCCCAAAACGCTGGGGTCTTTAAGCACCGCAAACGCCATCGCCACCTGGCCCTTGAGCGCGTCGGCCACACCGACCACGGCCACCTCGGAGATGTTGGGGTGGGCGGCAATGCTTTCCTCGATCTCGCGGGTGCCCAGGCGGTGACCGGCCACGTTGATCACATCGTCGGTGCGGCCCAGGATGAAGAAGTAGCCGTCCGCATCGCGCACGCCCCAGTCGAAGGTGCTGTAGAGCATTTTGCCGGGCACGCTGGACCAGTAGGTTTGCACAAAGCGGGCATCGTCGCGCCACACGGTTTGCAGGCAACCGGGGGGCAACGGGCCTTCGATTGCGACCACGCCCTTCTGGTTCGGGCCGGTGAGTTCCTCGCCGGTGGCATCGTCCAGCAGCTTGACGTTGTAGCCGTACACCGCCTTGCCGGGCGAGCCGAACTTGGTGGGGGACGACTCCACGCCATTGCACAGCGCCAGGATAGGCCAGCCGGTTTCGGTTTGCCAGTAGTTGTCGATGACGGGCTTGCCCAGGGCCTGGTGGATCCAGGTGGCGGTGGGTTCGTCCAGCGGCTCCCCGGCCAGAAACAAGGCGCGCAGGCTGGACAGGTCGTACTTCGCCATCAGCGCCGGGTCTTGCTTCTTGAGCACCCGCACGGCGGTGGGCGCGCTGAACATCACCGTCACCTGGTACTTCTCCACCAGGCTCCACCAGATGCCGCCGTCGGGCCGGGTCGGCAGGCCCTCGTACAAAATGGTGGCCATGCCGCCGATCAGCGGGCCATAGATGATGTAGCTGTGGCCCACCACCCAGCCGATGTCGCTGGTGCAAAAAAAGGTTTCGCCGGGTTTGCCGCCGTAGATGTGCGGCAGGCTGGCGGCCAGTGCCACCGCGTAGCCGCCGGTGTCGCGCTGCACGCCCTTGGGCTTGCCGGTGGTGCCACTGGTGTACAGGGTGTAGCTGGTGTGCGTGGCATCGACCCAGGCGCAAGGGACTAGGGTTTCCAAGTGTTTGAGCCGCTCTGTGTCCCACAGATGGTCGCGACCCGCTACCAACTCCATAGCCACCAGTCCCCGGTCTACCAGCAGCACGGCGCGGGTTTGTGGGCTGACAAGCGGATGGCTTCGTCCAGCAGCGGCTTGTAGGCCACGGCTTTGCCGCCGCGCGAACCGGCATCGGCGCTGATGACCACCACCGGCTCGGCATCGTCGATGCGCGAGGCCAGCGCGCCCGAGGCAAAGCCGCCAAACACCACAGAATGGATGGCCCCGATCCGGGCGCAGGCCAGCATGGCAAACGCGGCCTCGGCCACCATGGGCATGTAGACCAGCACCCGGTCGCCCTTTGCCACGCCCAGGCCCAGCAGCACAGCGGCCATGCGTTGCACTTCGGCGTGTAACTGGCGAAAGCTATAAACCGTTTCTTCGCCTGTTTCAGTGGAGACAAAAATCAGCGCCCGCTGGTCGGCCCGGTCTATGAGGTGTCGGTCCACCGCGTTGTGGCACAGGTTGGTGGTGCCGCCGACAAACCATTTCGCAAACGGCGGGTGGCTGTAGTCGCACACCTGCTGGGGCGGAGTTTGCCAGTCGATCAGCTTGGCCTGCTCGCCCCAAAACGCGTCGCGCTCGGTAAGGGAGCGTTGGTAAAAGTCTGCATAGGCCTGCATATTTGTCTCCGGTTTGTTTGAATTTGCATTCATAATTATGAATGCAGAACTGGCTGGAAACTGACGCTTGCAGCCCCACCTACCACCCCTCCACCCCCCCTTCACCTTCCCTTTCACTTATCTCAAGGAATCTCCATGGCCCGCGAAGTTGTTATTGTTAGCGCCGTACGTACCGCGATCGGAACCTTTGGCGGGAGCCTGAAGGACATACCGCCCATCGACCTGGCGGCCCAGGTGGTGCGCGAGTCGCTGCTGCGCGCCCAGACCGAGGGGGCCGACGTAGGCCATGTGGTGTTTGGCCATGTGGTGAACACCGAGCCACGCGACATGTATTTGTCGCGTGCGGCCGCTGTGCTGGGCGGCTGTGGCGAGGGCACGCCCGCCTACAACGTGAACCGCCTGTGCGGCTCGGGCCTGCAGGCCATCGTCAACGCGGCCCAAAGCATTTTGCTGGGCGATGCCGACATCGCCATTGGCGGTGGGGCTGAGAACATGACCCGCGCGCCCTACGCGGCCCTCAGCGCCCGCTGGGGCCAGCGCATGGGCGACGCCAAGCTGACCGACATGATGATCGGCGCATTGCACGACCCCTTCCACAACATCCACATGGGGGTAACGGCCGAAAACATCGCCAAGAAATGGGGCATCAGCCGCGAAGACCAGGACGCACTGGCGGTGGAAAGCCACCACCGCGCCGAACGCGCCACCGCCGCCGGTCACTTCACCAGCCAGATCACGCCGGTGGTGCTGAAAAGCAAAAAGGGCGACACCCAATTTGCCAGCGACGAGCACTTCCGCACCGGTGTGACGATGGCCGACATGGCCAAGCTCAAGCCCGCCTTCGCCAAGGAAAACGGCACTGTCACCGCCGGCAACGCCTCGGGCATCAACGATGCCGCCGCCGCCGTGGTGCTGATGGACGCGGGCACCGCCAAAGCCCGTGGCCTGCAGCCGCTGGCCCGCCTGGTGGCCTACGCACACGCCGGAGTGGACCCGCAGTACATGGGCATCGGCCCGGTGCCTGCCACCCGCCTGGCGCTGCAAAAAGCCGGGCTGTCGGTGCAAGACCTGGACGTGATCGAGGCCAACGAGGCCTTTGCCGCCCAGGCCTGCGCCGTGAGCCGCGACCTGGGCCTGGACCCGGCCAAGGTGAACCCCAACGGCTCGGGCATCTCGCTGGGCCACCCCATCGGTGCCACCGGCGCGCTGATCACCGTCAAAGCCCTGTACGAGCTGCAACGCATCCAGGGCCGCTACGCGCTGGTGACGATGTGCATTGGCGGCGGCCAAGGCATTGCGGCGATTTTTGAGCGCTGCTGATCTGTGCAACTAACCAGCGTCAACACCGGCACCGCCCGCCCGCTCCTGGCCGGTGGGCGGCGCGTGCTGTCGGGGATTGGCAAGCATGCTGTGGCCGGGCCGGTCGCCGTGGGCCCCCTGGGGCTGGCGGGAGACGAACAGGCTGACCTGCGGGTGCACGGCGGGCTGGACAAGGCCGTCTACGCCTACCCCGCCGAGCATTACACCTTCTGGCAAGCGCAGCGGCAGGCCCAGGGCGTGAGCCTGTTTGACGAAGACCTGCCGCCCGGCTTTGTGGGCGAAAACCTGACGCTGCAGTGCTTGTTGGAGCCACAAGTGTGGGTGGGCGATACCCTGCATTTCCCCGACTGCAGCCTGCGCGTCACCGAGCCACGCCAACCCTGCTTCAAATTCAACGCGGTGATGGGCTACCCAGGTGCCGCGCGCGACATGGTGCGCAGCGGCACCTGCGGGTTTTATCTGGCGGTGGTGCAGCCCGGCAGCATCGCCGCGGGGCAGGCATTTACGCTGGAACCGGGCCTCCGGACCTTGGCGATTCCGGTGGCATTTGCGGGCAACTGAGCCAGGCAAGCCTAGCGCTATGCATTTGGTAGCATCTTGCGTAAGCCAACTATGCGCCAGCAAACTAAATGACAGGGAATCCATGAAAACCATCGGCCTCATCGGCGGCATGAGCTGGGAATCGACCATCCCCTACTACCGCCAGATCAACGAAACCGTCAAACAACAGCTGGGCGGCCTGCACTCGGCCAAGGTCATTCTCGTCAGCGTCGACTTCTTTGAGATTGAGCGCCTGCAGCACGCCGGCGACTGGGATGCTGCTGGGGCCCTATTGGCCGATGCCGCCCGCGCCCTGGCCCGGGCCGGGGCCGACTGCGTGGTGCTATGCACCAACACCATGCACAAGGTGGCCGCCGCTATCGAGTCCGCCGTCAGCATTCCGCTGCTGCACATCGCCGACCCCACCGCCAGGGCCATCCAACGGGCGGGATTCACCACCATCGGCCTGCTGGGCACGCGCTTCACCATGGAGCAGGATTTCTACCGCGCCCGGCTGCAAACCCGCCACGGCCTCAAGGTGCTGGTGCCCAATGCGCAAGACCGCGACACCGTGCACCGCACCATTTACGAAGAGTTGTGCCTGGGCCAGACCCTGCCCGCCTCCCGCGATGCCTACCGGGACATCCTGGCCGGGTTGGTGGCCCAGGGCGCACAAGCCATCATCCTGGGCTGTACAGAGATTTCGCTATTGGTAGACGCAACGGACTGCAGCGTGCCGCTATTTGACACCACGGCCATCCACGCCATTAGCGCGGCGGAGTGGGCCTTGCAGGCAGCCTAATCCTATTTTCATATAAAAAGTGGCCCTAGCGCATATATCACCTGCGCAGGCAGCTACATAAACAGTAGCAAACCCTTAAACCTTGCCGGTAGACCCGTACCCGCCTTCGCCGCGCACAGAGGCGGGGAATTCGGTGACTACGTTGAATTGCGCCTGCACCACCGGCACGATGACCAGTTGGGCCAGACGCTCCATGGGTTCGATGGTGAAGGCCACGCTGCTGCGGTTCCAGGCGCTGACCATCAGCTGGCCCTGGTAGTCGCTGTCGATCAGCCCCACCAGGTTGCCCAACACGATGCCGTGCTTGTGGCCCAGGCCGGAGCGCGGCAGGATCATGGCGGCGAAGCCGGGGTCGGCCAGGTGGATGGCGATGCCGGTGGGCACCAGTTGCCAGGCGTTGGCGGCCAGCACCAGGGGCTCGTCTAGGCAGGCGCGCAGGTCCAGGCCGGCGCTGCCGGGGGTGGCGTAGGCGGGCAGTTGATCCGCCATGCGGGAGTCGATGATTTTGATGTCGATGATCATGGGGGCAAAACTAGGAAATACGGTGGGCGATCTCGGCGACCAGTTGGCGCGCGAGGGTCAGTTTGGAGGCGTGCGGCAGTTCGATGGCCCGGTGCGCATCGACCAGCAGCAGCGCGTTGTGGTCTTGGCCAAAAGTGGCGGGGCCAATGTTACCCACCAGCAGCGGCACGCCTTTGCGGGCCCGCTTGGCCTGGGCATTGGCCAGCAGGTCCTGGCTTTCGGCGGCGAAACCTACGCAAAACAAGGCACCGCTGAGTGCGCGGGCCGATTGGGCCACCGTGGCCAGGATGTCGGTGTTCTCGACAAACTGCAGTTGGGGCGTGGCGCCGGTTCCGTCTTTCTTAATTTTATGGTCTGCCGCAACCGCAGGCCGCCAGTCGGCCACGGCGGCGGTTGCTATAAAAATAGTAGCTTCTTGTGCATGTTGTACCACCGCAGAGAGCATGTTTTGTGCAGACTTCACGTTCACCCGCAAAACGCCGCGCGGGGTGGCCAACGCCACCGGCCCGGCCACCAACGTGACTTCGGCTCCGGCCTCGCGGGCGGCGCGGGCAATGGCAAAACCCATCTTGCCGCTGCTCAGGTTGGTGATGCCACGCACCGGGTCGATCGCTTCATAAGTGGGTCCGGCAGTCACCAGCACCCGTTGCCCGGCCAGGGTTTTGGGCTGGAAGAAGGCCACCACATCCTCCAGCAACTCGGTGGGCTCCAGCATGCGGCCGTCTCCCGTCTCGCCGCAGGCCTGCGCGCCGGTGCCCACGCCCAGAATCACCGCGCCGTCGGCCTGCAATTGCGCCATGTTGCGCTGGGTGGCGGGGTGTACCCACATCTCGCGGTTCATGGCGGGGGCGACCAGCAGCGGCACCGACTGCATCGGGCGCGCCAGGCACAGCAGGCTCAGCAGCTCGTCGGTGCGGCCCTGCACCAGCCGGGCAATGAAGTCGGCGCTGCATGGGGCAATCAAGATCAGATCTGCCTCGCGGCTGAGGTTGATGTGCGGCATGTTGTTGGGCTCGCGTGCATCCCACTGCGAGCCGTACACGGGCCGGTTGCTCAGTGCCTGCATCGTCACCGGGGTGATGAACTGCGTGGCCGCCTCGGTCATCACCACCTGCACGGTGGCCCCAGCCTTGACCAGCAAGCGGCACAGCTCGGCCGATTTGTAGCAGGCAATGCCGCCGGTCAGGCCCAGCACGACGTGCTTGCCTGCGAGGTCGCCATCTGCCAAGGAGGGTATGTTGGGGTTCATGGCGGGCAATGTAGCAGAGCAGAACAGCCCCATGAACACCTTTATCACACCCTTATAATCACCGTTTCCACCTCCTCGGGATTACGTCCCGACTTTGAGATGACCAAATTTGTCTTCGTCACCGGCGGTGTCGTGTCCTCCCTGGGCAAGGGAATCGCCTCAGCCTCTCTTGCAGCACTCCTCGAATCGCGCGGCCTCAAGGTCACCCTGATCAAGCTGGACCCCTACCTCAACGTAGACCCCGGCACCATGTCGCCGCTGCAGCATGGCGAAGTATTTGTGACCGACGACGGCGCAGAAACCGACCTCGACCTCGGCCACTACGAGCGCTTTGTTGAAACGCGCATGCGCAAGTCCAACAACTTCACCACCGGCCAGATCTACAAAAGCGTGCTCGACAAAGAGCGCCGTGGCGACTACCTGGGCAAGACCGTACAGGTGATTCCGCACGTAACCAACGAAATCCAGGAATTCATCAAGCGCGGTGCCCGTTTTGGCGAACCCGACGCGGTGGACGTGGCGCTGGTGGAGGTGGGCGGTACCGTGGGCGACATCGAATCGCTTCCCTTCCTGGAAGCCGTGCGCCAGATGAGCCTGAAAATGGGCCCGAATAACACCGCCTTTGTGCACCTGAGCTACGTGCCCTGGATCGCCGCCGCGGGCGAACTCAAAACCAAGCCCACCCAGCACACCGCCAAGCAACTGCGCGAAATCGGCATCCAGGCCGACGTGTTGCTGTGCCGTGCCGACCGCCCAATTCCGCAAGAAGAGCGCTCCAAGATTTCGCTGTTTTCCAACGTACCCGAGTGGGGCGTGATCTCCATGTGGGACGTGGACACCATCTACAAAGTGCCGCGCATGCTGCACGAGCAAGGCCTGGACGGCCTGATCTGCGACAAGCTGCGCCTGAACACCCCGCCCGCCAACCTGAAGCGCTGGGACGACCTGGTGTATGAAACCGCCAACCCGCGCGGCGATGTCAACATCGCCATGGTCGGCAAGTACGTGGACCTGAGCGACAGCTACAAATCGCTGAACGAAGCCCTGCGCCACGCTGGCATGAAGAACCATGTGCGGGTGAAGATCAGCTACATCGACTCCGAAACCATCGTCCCCGACACCGTGGGCACGCTGGCGGCGTTCGATGCCATCCTGGTACCCGGCGGCTTTGGCAAACGCGGCATTGAGGGCAAGATCTGCGCCGCCCAATTTGCCCGCGAGCACAAGGTGCCTTATCTGGGCATCTGTCTGGGCATGCAAGTGGCCACCATCGAATTTGCGCGCCACGTGGCGGGCCTGGCAAATGCCAACAGCACCGAATTCGAGCCACTGACCCCGCACCCGGTGATCGCGCTGATCACCGAATGGAAAGACACCGACGGGAGCATCAAGACCCGCGACGAAAACTCCGACCTTGGCGGCACCATGCGCCTGGGCGCGCAAAGCTCCGACGTGGCCCCCGGCACCCTGGCGCACAGCATCTATGGCGACGTGGTCACAGAACGCCACCGCCACCGTTTTGAAGCCAATGTGCACTACCTGGACCGTCTGCGCAACGCCGGGCTGGTGATCTCGGCCCTGACGCAGCGCGAGCAACTCACCGAAATGGTGGAACTGCCACAAAGCGTCCACCCCTGGTTTGTCGGCGTGCAGTTCCACCCCGAGTTCAAGTCCACGCCGTGGGACGGGCACCCGCTGTTCAATGCGTTTGTGAAGGCGGCGTTGGAACACACGCCTGCGGCCCAAAAGACCAAATCCGCCAAGTAAGCACCCCGGAGCACCGCCATGGGATTCGCACAGAAAAGCCTCGCCTATATCGAACCTGAAGACTACCTGCGCCTGGAAGAATTTTCCAAGGAAAAGCACGAGTACCTGGACGGTGTGATTTACGCCTGGCAAGGCCAGACAGTGCGGGGCATGGCGGGTGCTTCCATGGACCACAACCAGGTGGTGTTGAACGTCACCCTGGCGCTGCACCGCCAATTGGGTGGAAGCGAATGCCAGGTTCTGAACTCAGACACGCGCATCCGCCCCCATGAGAATTCGGCCTACTTTTACCCCGATGTATCTCTGCGTTGCGGCCCCAAGCTTCCAGGTGACACCATGGAAGTCGGCGATGCATGCCTGGTGGTCGAAGTGCTTTCCAGCACAACCGAAGGCTTTGACCGGCACGACAAATTTGCCCGCTACCAGCAAATGCCCAGCTTGCAAACCTATGTGCTGATCAGTCCTGCATTGCGCACCATTGAGGTCTTTCGGCGCGACGAGCAATGGCAAGCCCCTACGCGCGCCAGCGCCGCCAGCGCCTTGCCGCACGCGACAGGGATCCACGGCATCACCTTAGCGGCGGCGGATGTGTTTGACAGTCTGTAGCCACCTCCTAAATCACGATAAAAACCATGCAACTCTGTAACTTCACCATCGGCCTCGACCAGCCCTTCTTCCTCATTGCAGGCCCCTGCGTCATCGAGTCCGAGCAGTTGCAGATGGACACCGCGGGCACCTTGAAGGAAATCACCAGCGCTTTAGGTATTCCGTTCATCTTCAAGAGCAGCTTCGACAAGGCCAACCGCAGCAGCGGCAGCACCTTTCGCGGCCCCGGCATCGACAAGGGGCTGGAGATTCTGGCCAAGGTGAAACGCGAGTTGGGTGTGCCGGTGCTGACCGACATCCATGACGAATCGCAAATTGCCCAGGTCTGCAGCGTGGTCGATGTGCTGCAAACCCCGGCCTTTCTGTGCCGCCAGACCGATTTCATCCGCGCCGTGGCACAAAGCGGCAAACCGGTGAACATCAAAAAGGGCCAGTTCCTGGCTCCAGGCGACATGAAGAACGTGATCGACAAGGCCCGCGCTGCTGCCAAAGAGGCGGGCCTGGAAACCGACAACTTCATGGCCTGCGAACGCGGTGCCAGCTTTGGCTACAACAACCTGGTCAGCGACATGCGCAGTCTGGCCATCATGCGCGAGACCCTGGCCCCGGTGGTGTTCGATGCCACCCACTCGGTGCAACTGCCCGGCGGCAACGGCACCAGCAGCGGCGGCATGCGTGAGATGGTTCCGGTGCTGGCCCGTGCAGCAGTAGCGGTAGGCGTGGCCGGTGTCTTCATGGAAACCCACCCCGACCCCAGCAAAGCCATGAGTGACGGTCCCAACGCCGTGCCCCTGAAGCACATGCGCGCCCTGCTCGAAACCCTGGTGGCCCTGGACCGCGTGACCAAGAAAAACGGTTACCTGGAAAACAGCTTTTCCGCGTAACTACGTATCTGCAACAGTTACAACCCGCGAACAATCAGTGCCTTGACGCGTGCGCGACACCAAAGCCATGCAAGAATTCGGGGCTGCTTAACGAGCTTGCCAACGGGCTTGCCGCCAACCCAACTTTTAACCATCCAAGGAAGACAAAAAATGAGTGCAATTGTTGACATCGTCGCCCGCGAAATTCTGGACAGCCGGGGCAACCCCACTGTCGAATGCGATGTGCTGCTGGAATCCGGCACCATGGGCCGTGCCGCCGTGCCGTCCGGTGCGTCCACCGGTTCGCGCGAAGCCATTGAGCTGCGCGATGGCGACAAAAAGCGCTACCTGGGCAAGGGCGTGCTGAAGGCCGTCGAGCACATCAACACCGAAATTTCCGAAGCCATCCTGGGCCTAGACGCTTCCGAGCAAGCCTTCCTGGACAAGACCCTGATTGATCTGGACGGCACCGAAAACAAATCCCGCCTGGGTGCCAACGCCATGCTGGCCGTGTCGATGGCCGTGGCCCGCGCCGCTGCCGAAGAATCCGGCCTGCCCCTGTACCGCTACTTCGGCGGCATGGGCGGCATGCAAATGCCCGTGCCCATGATGAACGTGGTCAACGGCGGCGCGCACGCCAACAATAACCTCGACCTGCAAGAGCTGATGATCATCCCCGTGGGTGCGCCATCGTTCCGTGAAGCGCTGCGCTACGGTGCCGAGGTATTCCACGCCTTGAAGAAAATCCTGCACGACAAGGGCATGAGCATTGCGGTCGGCGACGAAGGTGGCTTTGCCCCCAATGTGCCCAGCCACGAAGCTGCCATTCAGATGATTCTGCAAGCCATCACCGACGCAGGCTACGTACCCGGCGAGCAAATCGCCCTGGGTCTGGACTGCGCTGCTTCCGAGTTCTACAAGAACGGCAAGTACGAGCTGGCCGGTGAAGGCTGGTCGCTGACCAGCCAGGAGTGGACCGACATCATGGCCACCTGGGTCGACAAATACCCCATCATCAGCATCGAAGACGGCATGGCCGAAGGCGACTGGGATGGCTGGAAGATCTTGACCGACCGCCTGGGCAAAACCGTGCAAATCGTGGGCGATGACCTTTTCGTCACCAACACCAAGATTTTGCAAGAAGGCATCGACAAGGGTATCGCCAATTCGATCCTGATCAAGATCAACCAGATCGGTACCCTGACCGAAACCTTCGCCGCCATCGAGATGGCCAAGCGCGCCGGTTACACCGCCGTGATCAGCCACCGCTCGGGCGAAACCGAAGACTCGACCATCGCCGATATCGCCGTGGGCACCAATGCGGGCCAGATCAAAACCGGGTCGCTCAGCCGCTCGGACCGCATGGCCAAGTACAACCAGCTGTTGCGCATCGAAGAAGACCTGGGCGACGTGGCCACCTACCCCGGCCGCAAAGCGTTCTACAACCTGAAGTAATATTTAACATCCCCAGGCTTGCCCACTGCCCCGGAATCGGCTTGTAAAGCCGAGGACGCAGGTGGCCTCCTCCCCCCTTGCAGGGGGCAACACCAGTGGCCCGGCAAAGCCGACTCCACGGTGTTTCTGGAGGGGACACTGGCGTTCAACACACCGTCGGTGGCGTACAAGCCCTTGGGTTTAATAAAGCACCAAATCATGGCATCTCGCGTAGTCCCCATTGTCTTGCTGGCTCTGCTGGCGATACTGCACGGGCAGCTCTGGTTTGGGCGCGGCAGCATCTCGGAGGTGACGCGCCTGCAGCAAAAGCTGGAGACGCTCCGGGTCCACAACCTGCAAGAACAGCAGGCCAACGACCAACTGAGCGCCGAGGTCCGCGACCTCAAAGAAGGCCTCGAAATGGTCGAAGAACGTGCTCGCTTCGAGCTGGGCATGGTCAAGTCCAACGAAATCTTCGTGCACATCTCCCCAAAATAAGTTGATCAGAATAGCTTTGCTGGGTGCCGAAAGCACCGGCAAGACCCAGCTGGCTGCAGCCATCACTGCAACCCTGCGCAGCCAAGGCCATAGCGTCTCTACCATCTCTGAGACATTACGCCAGTGGTGCGATGCCGCAGGTCGCACACCGCGTGCCGATGAGCAATTAGCGATTGCCCAAACGCACACCGAACGCATCGCCCAAGCGCCGCCCGCCACGTATTTAATCGCCGACACCACCGCGCTGATGACCGCTGTCTATAGCGATCTGCTGTTTGGTGACGACAGCTTGTACCCCGCCGCACTGCTGCAACAACGGCATTTCGATCTGACCTTGGTCATGGGACTGGACCTGCCCTGGGCCGCCGACCCGCAACGCGACGGCCCGCAAAGCCGCGGACCCGTAGATGCCGCCCTGCGCTCCGCGTTGGCGCGGGGCGGCGTGCCTTACCAGGTGGTCTACGGCAAAGATCTAGCCCGCACCCGCAATGCGCTGAACGCTATTGAATCAATAGCTACTCACGCAGATAGAAAAAGCGCTAGCGGTCAATTTACTTCAAAAAACAGCCATTGGACCTGGAACTGCGAAAAGTGCAGCGACCCGGAGTGCGAGCACCGGCTGTTTACCGGCCTACTGCACCGCTGAGGGGCCGGGCAAACTCGCATCCGGCGTGGTGAACAACTGGGCCGCGTCCACTGCGTCAAAGCGGTATTGCTTGCCGCAGAACTCGCAGGCCACCTCCACGTCATTGCGCTCGGCCAGGATGCCTTCCACCTCGTCGGTGCCCAGGCTGCGGATCATCGCGCCCACGCGCTCGCGGCTGCAGGTGCAGGCAAACTTCGGCGCGGTGGGGCCGATGTGCGGGCTGAACATCAGCACCTGCTCTTCCCAGAACAGGCGGCGCAGAATAGTGTCCACGTCCAGTGTCAGCAGCTCTTCGCGCTTCAGGGTGCTGGCCAGGGTGGCAATGCGGTTGTAGTGCTCGTTGAGGCCAATCTCGTCCTCATTGGCCTCGCTGGTCACACTGCCCGCCAGGTTTTTTTCGCCCTGAATGGGCAGGCGCTGGATCAGCAGCCCGGCAGCCACGTTCTCGTCGGCGGCCAGCACCAGCAAGGTGTCGAGCTGCTCGCTTTGCAGCATGTAGTGCTGCAGCACGTCGCTGAGCTTCTCCAATTTCTCATGCTGGTCGCCAAACAGGGGCACCACGCCCTGGTAGGGCTGCTGGCCGGGAAACTTATCCTTCGGGTCCAGGGTGATGGCGCAACGGCCTTCGTTATTCAGGTTGACCATCTGGCTCAGCATGGCATCTGCAGGCACCTCGCCCATCACGCTGGCAGTGGTGCGCAGGCTGAAGTCGGGCTGCACTTCCACCACGGCCAGCTTGACCGGGCCGTCGCCAAAAATCTGCAGCACCACCGCGCCGTTGAACTTGATGTTGGACTGCATCAGCACGCCCGCGGCGGTCATTTCGCCCAGCAGCTCGGCCACGGGCGCGGGGTAGGCCCCGGTGGTGGTGTTGGAGGCGCGGCGGCGCAAAATTTCTTGCCAGGCATCGGTCAGGCGCACGATGCAGCCGCGAACGGGCAGGCCGTCGAATAAAAATTTATGGAGTTCAGACACAGGGAGTTCCTAACTTGGTACAGGCCGATATGGGGTTCAAGCCAGCTTTTGCAAGCCATTCTTGAAGCGCCGGGCGTTGGCGACATAGGCCTGGGCGCTGCGCTGCAAGCCTTCGATTTGCGCTGGGGTCAGCATCCGCGCCACCTTGGCCGGGCTGCCGATGATGAGGCTACCGTCGGGAAATTCTTTGCCCTCGGTGACCAGCGCGCCCGCGCCGACCAGGCAGTGTTTACCGATCCGGGCTCCGTTGAGCACCACCGCGCCAATGCCAATCAGCGAGCCGTCGCCCACGGTGCAGCCGTGCAGCACCACCTGGTGGCCAATGGTGACATTGTCGCCAATCGTCAGCGGCACGCCGTGGTCGGTGTGCAGCACGCTCAGGTCCTGCACGTTAGAGCCCCGGCCGATGGTGATGCGGTGGTTGTCGCCCCGCACCACCACGCCAAACCAGACGCTGCTGTCCTCGCCCAGTACCACATCGCCCATGACTTCGGCGCTGTCTGCCACCCAGGCCGTGGCCGCCAACTGCGGCGCCACCCCCTCCAATCCATACAGAGCCATACTGGTCCTTTTTCAACTTTTACAATTGTAGGGATGGAACTCCGAACCCGCGCCTTGCAAACCCTGTGCCTCACCGATCCAGCACAAAAAGTGGCCTCAGCGCAATTGCTGCATGCGCAAGCAGCTACGCTTTCAATAGCAAAGTCTGATTTTGAGCCTTTTGGTGATCCACCCGGCCGCCCGGCCCGGCCGGTACTGGTAGAGCGCGTGGTCAAGCCGCAGCGCTCGCCTTTCACGCCCGACGGCCTGGCCACGCTGCTACACACGGTGGCACACATCGAATTCAACGCCATCAACCTGGCCCTGGATACGGCCTGGCGCTTTGACGGCATGCCCGATGCCTTCTACCGGGACTGGGTGCGCGTGGCCAGCGAGGAGGCGCACCACTTCAGCCTGCTGCGCACCCATTTGCAAAGCCTGGCCGACGGTGCACAGAAGTGGGACTACGGCGACTTTCCGGCCCACGACGGTCTGTGGACGGTGTGCGCAGCCACTGGCGCCGATGTCGTGGCACGCATGGCCCTGGTGCCCCGCACGCTGGAGGCCCGCGGCCTGGATGCCACGCCGCTGATCCAGGCCAAGCTGCGCCGGGTGGCCACACCGCAGGCGCTGCGGGCGGTGGAAATTCTGGAGATTATTTTGAACGACGAGGTTGGTCACGTGGCCATTGGCAACCACTGGTACCGTTGGCTGTGCCAACGTGATGGGCTGGACCCGGTGGCGCACTACCGTGTGCTGGCCCAGCGCTATGACGCGCCCACGCCCAAGCCGCCGTTCAATACCCGAGCGCGTTTGCAGGCCGGGTTCACCGACGAGGAGCTGGCGATTTTGCTGGCATAGTCGGGTCGCGCTCAAATGCCCCACCGCAGCCCACCCCAGCCCCTTACAAATTACGATACGGAACAATCCGACACCTCCCATGCCTCCATCCGACGCCTCTGCCGCAACTGCTTTGCCCACCGACTCCGGCACGGTCGTGATCGCTCGCCAGCCCATCATGGATGCCCAACGCGAGGTGGTGGCCTACGAGCTGTTTGACCGCTCTACCGCGTCGCACAACGCGGCCAGCGATGTGGCTCTGGTGTTCAACGCCATGACCCACACTGGCAACGAGTCGCTGGTGGGCAAGCTGACCATCTTCGTGAACTGCACGCACGAGAGCCTGTCGGGCGGCCACCTGGACCTGATCCAGCCCGACAAGGTAGTCCTGGAAGTCGGCCCCGTTCCGGGCCACGCGCCCGCCGACATCGCGGCACGCCAGCAAACCCTGCAAGACCTGCGCGCACGCGGCTTTCGGCTGGCGTTCAACCATACCGTACTGGCCCCGGTCTACGCCTCGTGGCAGCCGCTGGCCGACTACGTCAAGCTGGATTTAATGGCGCTTAAACCCGAGCAGCTGCAGGTGATTGTGGCGGCCGTGAAGGCGCGCACCCAGGCCGCCGTGGTGGCCGAAAAAGTCGAGACTGTAGAGCAGTTCAGCGCCCTCCTGTCTTATGGCGCGACGTTGTTCCAGGGCTACTGGTTTGCCCGTCCGGACGTGATCAAAACCAAGGTCATCAGCCCCGGCCAGGCCCATGTGCTGCAGCTCATCAACCTGGTGCGCAACCAGGCCAGCACCGACGAGATTGAGGCCGTGCTGAAAAAAGACGCCGTGCTGGGCTTCAACCTGATGCGGCTGATCAACTCTGCCGGGTTTGGCTTGGACCGCGAGATCACCTCGTTCCGCCAGGCCGTCATGCTGATGGGCCTGAAAAAGCTGTTCCGCTGGGCGGCCCTGCTGCTCACCGCGTCCAAGGCCAACGGCACACCCGCGGCGGTGGGCACCATGGCCGTGGTGCGCGGCCGCATGATGGAGCTGCTGGCCACCGGCACGCTGACACCCGAAGAATGCGACGGAGCCTTCGTGGTGGGGATTTTCTCGCTACTCGACGTGATGCTGGGCATGCCACTGGACCAGGCGCTGGCCCTGTTATCGCTGCCCCCGGCGGTAGCCGAGGCGCTGCAGCATGGCACAGGCATCTACGGCCCCATGCTGGCCCTGACCAAGGCATGCGAAAGCGACGACGACAGCGCCTTCAGCACCGCTGCCAACGCTTTGCAGTTCAGCAGCCACCACATCAATATGGCCCACATGGAGGCCCTGGTCTGGGCCGACACTCTGACCATGTAGGAGGGGCGGCAAGAAGCAACATCTGGTAAATACCCTGCCCCGCCCATCCCTTTCAAGGCCGTTATTCTCTAGAATGGAAATCAGCTGCCCCCGTGGCCCGTAGAACTTACCAAGCCATGTCCACCATACCCGATCAACTCCACAGCCTAAGGCACCCCCTGGAACCCGATGCCACCCCTGACAGCCAGGTACTGATTGCCCGCCAGGCCATCGTGGACGAGCATCGCGCCGTATTTGGCTACGAACTGTTTGACCGCTCCAGCCCCGGCCAAAATTACACCGCAGACAGCGATGCCGCGCTGCTGGTGAACGCCTTGTCGTTCACTGACATCGAAACCCTGGTGGGTAAAAAACTGGTCTTCATCAACTGCACGCTGGCCAGCTTGGCGGGCGGTCACCTGGAGCTGGTCCACCCCGACAAAGTGGTGCTGGAGGTTCCACCGGTGCCAGGCAACGACCCGGAAGATATCGCCAGCCACGCCGTGGTACTCGAAGACCTGCGCAAACGCGGTTTCCGGTTTGCCTTTAACCACACGGTGCTGACCCGCGGCTACGCATCCTGGCGCGCCCTGGCCTCGTTTGTGAAGCTGGACTTGATGGCGCTCAAGCCCGAGCTGGTGCA
This sequence comes from Rhodoferax sp. RT5P35, assembly GCF_056521385.1. Taxonomy (NCBI): domain Bacteria; kingdom Pseudomonadati; phylum Pseudomonadota; class Betaproteobacteria; order Burkholderiales; family Comamonadaceae; genus Rhodoferax; species Rhodoferax sp. RT5P35. The sequence goes on from NZ_JBWMAX010000003.1 coordinate 20,517, forward strand.
GCCGTTTGTCAAATTCGCCATTGCCAACACCACCGCCCAAGTGATTGCCGAAAAGGTGGAAACCGCGGAACAGCACCAATTGCTTACCAGTTACGGCATCAAGCTGTTCCAGGGCTACTGGTTTGCCAAACCGGCGCTGGTCAAGGCCCAAACCGTGCGCCCCTCGCAGGCCACCATCCTGCAACTGATCAATCTGGTACGCAAACAAGGCAGTACCGCCGAGATCGAAGAGTTGCTCAAGCGCGACCCGACCCTGTCGTTCAACCTGCTGCGCTTCATCAATTCGTCCGGCTTCGGGTTGAACTGCGAAATCACCTCGTTCCGCCACGCGGTAATGATTTTGGGGCTGAACAAACTGTTCCGCTGGGCCGCCCTGTTGATGACCACCTCGCGCAGCGACAAAGATGGCCCCGGCCCGGCGGTCGGCCAGACAGCCGTGGTGCGCGGTAAGCTGATGGAACTGCTGGCGGCTGAAATGCTGTCCCCCGAAGACTGCGACAACGCCTTTGTGGTCGGCGTGTTTTCGATGCTTGACGTGATGCTGGGCGTGCCGCTGGCCAAAGCCCTGGAATCCGTCGCCCTACCCCAGCCCGTGCTGGATGCCCTGCTGCACCGCACCGGCGTGCTGGCCCCATTCCTGGCGCTGACCGAAGCCTGCGAAAGCGGCAACGACGAAGTTTTTGCCCGCACCGCCGAAGCTTTGCATTTGTCCAATAAACAAGTCAATTGGGCGCACCTGCAAGCCCTAGCCTGGGCGGAGACTTTGGGCGCATAGGCGCTACACTTTTTAAGCTAAAAACTATAGCAGCTAGCGCAGATTTCCCCTGCGCTAGCTGCTTTTTTTATGCCTGGAATTATGCCCACCCCCAGGCTACAGTGCTGCGCATCTTTCGCCAACCCCCTTGCAGGGGGCAACACCAGCAGCCTGGCGTAGCCAGTTCTGCGGTGTTTCTGGAAGGTGCCGTTTTGCCTGCCCGCTAGAGATGTACGGTTGCCAATGCATCCTTACATCTGCTGCACCGCAGCATCGAACTTTGTTGACAGCCCCGTTTAAGACCCTCTAGAATCGTCTTTCATAATACCAAAGACACTTTGGACTGGAGACAAGACGTGGCAGGCATTCAACTGAACCGGGTAAGCAAACATTACGGCAACGTGGTGGTGATGAGCGACCTTTCGCTGGACATCGCGCAGGGCGAGTTCCTGGTGTTCCTCGGCCCATCCGGCTGCGGCAAGTCCACCCTGCTGCGGATGATGGCGGGGCTGGAGCCGGTGACCAGTGGCAGCATCACCATTGCGGATAAAGACGTGACCGACCTGCCCCCCGGCCAGCGCGGCGTGGCCATGGTGTTCCAGCACTACGCGCTGTACCCGCACATGACGGTGTACGACAACATGGCTTTCGGCATGCGCAACATTGGCCTGGCCGAGGCAGAAATCACCACTCGCATCACCGATGCCGCCCGCATGCTGGAGCTGGACGCCCTGCTGCAGCGCAAGCCCGGCCAGCTATCGGGCGGGCAGCGCCAGCGGGTGGCGATTGGCCGGTCGATTGTGAAAAATCCCAGCGCGTTTTTGTTTGACGAGCCGTTGTCCAACCTGGATGCCTCCCTGCGCACCCGCACCCGGGTCGAGCTGGCGCGGCTGCACCAGCGCCTGCAGTCCACCATGGTCTTCGTCACCCACGACCAGGTCGAGGCCATGACGCTGGCCACCCGCATCGTGGTGATGAACAAGGGCCGCATCGAGCAGATCGGCGCGCCCATGGACATCTACCGCCGCCCGGCCACCCGCTTTGTGGCAGGCTTTATCGGCCAGCCTGCGATGAACTTTTTGGACGCCGAGCGCGCGGCCCCACAAGACGGGCGGCTGTGCCTACGCATCGCCCATGGCAGCGTGTTTCAGACCGCGCTGCGGGATGCGGATGTACCGGCAGGCCCGCTGACGCTGGGCATCCGCGCCGAATCCATCACCCTGGACCCGCAAGGCGAGCTAACGGGCCGAGTGGACGTGGTGGAGCGCCTGGGCGACCACACCCTGGTGCACGTGGGCCTGGCCGATGGCAGCAATGTGGTGGCCGAGGCGCACCGCGACAGCGGCGTGGCCCCCGGTGAAGCGGTGGCTCTGCGCATCGACAGCGCGCGCCTGCATGTGTTCGACGCGGCGGGCCTGGCCCACCACGCACCGCAGTAAGCAGCCATGGCACGCAAACAACCCAAACATTGGCTGAATGGCCTGTTCGTTCTGCCTTACCTGGTGGTCTACGTTCTGCTGCTGGTGCTGCCGCTGGTACTGGGCTGGTGGCTGAGCCTGCGCGACGTGGACATGCTGGCCGACACCAGCGACTTCATCGGCCTGAAGAACTACGCCGACCTGCTGCACGACGACATCTTTCTGGGCGCGGTGCGCAACACCTTCTACTTTGTCGGCATGACCACGCCGGTGTTCGTCGCCCTCGGCCTGGCGCTGGCACTGGCCTTGAACCGGCCCGGGCGCACCGGGGCGGTGCTGCGCGCCATCTTTTTCGGCTCGTCGGTGCTGTCGGTCACCATCGTCACCCTGGTGTGGCGGTTGGTGCTGATGCCTGACAAGGGCTTGCTGTCGAATCTGATGGTAGGCGCGGGGCTGCAGCCGCTGGCTCCGCTGGTCACCGAATCACTGGCCCTGCCGTCGGTGGCGCTGGTCACCGTGTGGTGGATCATTGGCCTGCCGATGATGCTGTTTCTGGCGGCGCTGCAACAGATTCCGCAAGAGATGTACGAGGCTGCCGCGCTGGACAACGCGGGCCGCTGGCGCACTTTTGTGTCCATCACCCTGCCGTCGATCAAGCGCACCGTGGTGCTGGTGGCGGTGATCGAGGTGATCCAGCAATTCCAGCTGTTCGGCCAGTCGTACCTGATGACGGCGGGCGGGCCCAACAACAGCTCGCGGCCCATCGTGCAGTTCATTTACGAGACCGGATTTACCCAGTGGGCACTGGGCTATTCGGCCGCCTCTGCCCAAGTGCTGTTTGGTTTGATGCTGATCGGCGTGAGCGTGCAAGCCTGGCTGGGCCGCCAGCGCAGTGCAGACGATGCACGGGGAGACAAATCATGAGCCGTATGTTGAAAACCGGCTGGGGCGACCGGCTGATCCTGGCTGCAGCCATTGCCCTGGCCTGCGTCTGGGTGGCTCCGCTGTTCTGGATTTTCATGCTGTCGTTCAAGCCCAATGCAGCGTTGATGGCGCGCACCGACGTGCTGTTTGCACCACCTTTCACGCTGAAGAACTACACCGACATCCTGGGCACCTCGCAGGTGTTTCGCTGGCTGCTCAACAGCGCCATCGTCTCGCTGGGGCAGACCTTTTTGACCCTGGTGATTGCCTCGCTGGCGGGCTACGGCTTTGCGCGCACCAGCTTCCCCGGGCGGCGCATTTTGTTTGCCTGCGTGCTGGCCGGGCTGGCCGTGCCCGAGCAGGCCATTCTGGTGCCGCTGCACCGCCTGTTTGCCGACCTGGACATGCACAACACCTACAGCGCACTGATTCTGCCCAAGCTGGCCGCACCGTTTGGCGTGTTCCTGATGGCGCAGTATTTTCGGGGCATTCCGGTGGAGCTAGAAGAAGCCGCGCTGCTGGACAACGCCTCGCGGCTGAAAATCTTCTGGCGCATCATCCTGCCACTGTCGGTGCCGGCGCAGGCGACGCTGGGCATCTTCACCTTTCTGAATGCCTGGAACGACTATCTCTGGCCGCTGGTGTCGGCCTCCAAGTCCGAGATGTACACCATCACCCTGGGGCTGGCCTCCAGCCAGTCGAACTTTGCCCAAAGCGAGGGCATTGGCTACCTGATGTCGCAGGCCGTGTTTGCCGGGCTGCCGCTGTTCATCCTGTACCTGTTTTTCCAGAAATACATCGTCACCGCCGTGGCAGGCACGGCGGTGCGCTGAAGCATGTTCCAAAGGTTCCAACGGGGCAGCGCCGATCCGCTGCACATCCAAAAAATGGCTACGGCCTGACAAAGAGGAGACAAGCATGAGACTGAAAACCATTGCCGCCAGCCTGGTGGCCATCACCCTGGCCACCGGCAGCGCCCTGTGCGCGGCGCAGGCCAAGACCGAGATCACGGTGGCCCGCTTCTTCGGCGCCTGCGATGCCGACTACGGCAAGGCCGTGGATGCCAGCAAGGCCCGTGGCGAGTGCGGCATCATCACCACGCTGATCAATGAATTCAACGCCACCAACAAAGACGGTATTGTGGTCAAACCGCAAATTGCCGAGTGGAATCCGTATTACGACCAGCTCAGCGCCCGCATCGTGGCCAAAGACGTGCCCACCATCACCGTGATGCACGAGTCCGTACTCGGCGATTACGTGGCCCGCAAGCTGGTGGAGCCACTGGACGAAGGCTTCAAGGCCGTCGGCATCAGCACCGACCAGTTCAGCGAGCAGGCCAAGCGCGGCACGCAGATCGGTGGCAAAACCTACGCCCTGCCCTTTGACACTTGGTCGTGGCTATGGCACATCAACGGCAACCTGATGAAAAAGGCCGGGCTCACCAACGCTGACGGCTCGCCCGTCCTGCCGCAAAGCCCCGAGGAGTTGCTGGCCCAGGCACGCAAGTTCAAAGCCGCCACTGGCAAGCCCTACCTGAGCTGGCCTGCCGCCGACGTGGCAGGCAACTTCCGCAGCCTGGTCACCCTGGTGGCGCAGCAAAACGGCACACTGTTCGCGGCCAACGGCAAGCAGATCGACATGCACTCCAAGCCCGTGCGCAATGCCCTGGAACTAGCCAACACACTCTACTCCGAAGGCCTGATCAAACCCAACCTGGACTACGGCGCAGGCAACCAGGCGTTTATCAACGGCGACGTGGGTGTGCACATCGTCGGCACCTGGACGATTGGCGACTTTGTCGACGCCGCCGAAAAAGCCGACTCTCCCCTGCATGGTGGCTACTCGGTGGTGCCATTTGCCAAGATCTATGCCAAGAAGGCCGCGTTTGCCGACGGCCACAGCTGGGTGATGCTCAAGGGCGGTGCCAAAGACGACAAGACCCGCCAGGCCGCACTGAGCTTCATGAAGTTCCTGTGGGACCGCGACTACGAGTGGGCTCGCACCGGCCACCTGCCCGCCAACACCACCGCCACCGCCCGCGACGACTTCAAGAAACTGCCTTTCCGCAGCAACATTCTGGAGATCAGCAGCATCGGCGTGTCGGTTCCCAGCAATGTGCCGCGCCAACGCGCCGTCGAGGCCATCGTCGGCGAAGAAATGGTCAACATGCTGCTGACCAAGAAGCCTATCGACGCAGTGCAAAAGTCGGCCGAAGAACGCGTCAACAAGCTGCTGTCTACCGTCCGTTAAACCTATCCATCCATCTACCTACCCCGGGGCCGCGATGGCGGCCCCAACCCTTTTTTTCACAGGAAGCACACCATGATCTCCACCCGCCTGGTCGTAGACCGCGACTTCGCCGTCTCCGAACTTGACCGGCGCATCTTCGGCACCTTTGTTGAACACCTGGGCCGCGCGGTCTACACCGGCATCTATGAGCCCGGCCACCCCACCGCCGACGCGCGCGGCTTTCGCGGCGACGTGATGGAGTTGACCCGCGAACTGGGTCCCACCATCGTGCGCTACCCCGGTGGCAACTTTGTATCGGGCTACGACTGGGAGGACGGTGTCGGCCCTGCCGCCGACCGCCCGGTGCGCCTGGACCTGGCCTGGGCCTCCACCGAGACCAACCAGTTTGGCACCAATGAATTCATGGAATGGTGCGAAGCTACCGACATCGAACCCATGTGGGCTGTCAACCTGGGCACGCGGGGCCCCAATGAAGCCCGTGCATTCATCGAATACTGCAACCACCCCGGCGGCACCGCCCTGTCTGATCTGCGCAAATCGCACGGCGTAGAGGCCCCGCACGACATCAAGTTCTGGTGCCTGGGCAACGAGATGGACGGCCCCTGGCAGATCTGCTCCAAAACCGCCGACGAATACGGCCGCATCGCCCATGAAACCGCCAAGCTCATGCGCCTGGTGGACCCGACCATCCAGCTCGCCGCCTGCGGCTCGTCGGCGCACAACATGCCCACCTACGGCCAGTGGGAAGACACGGTGCTGGAGCACTGCTTTGACGACGTGGACTTCATCTCGCTGCACACCTATTTTGAAAACCGCGGCGACTCTACGCCCGAGTTTTTTGGCTGCATCGAACAGATGGACCAGTCGATCAAGGAAATCGTCGCTGTGGCCGACGGAGTGGCGGCGCGCAAGCACTCGGCCAAACGCATCATGCTGTCGTTTGACGAGTGGAACGTCTGGTACAAGGCCCGCTCCATCAACGACCTGCGCCAGCCCGGCTGGCCGCAAGCGCCGCGCCTGCTAGAAGAAATCTACAACACCGAAGATGCCCTGGTGGTAGGTGGCGCGCTCATCGTGATGATGAACAACGCCGACCGCGTCAAGGTCGCCTGCCTGGCGCAACTGGTCAACGTGATCGGCCCCATCATGACCGAACCCGGTGGCCCGGCCTGGCGGCAAACCATCTTCTACCCGTTTGCCCAGGCCACCCGCTTTGCCCACGGCAAGGTGCTGCGCCCGGTGATCGACTCGCCCAGCTACGAGGCCAAAAGCCACCCGGAAATCCCCTACCTCTGCGCCTGCGTAGTGGACGACGAGGCCACCGGCACCACCACGGTGTTTGCGCTGAACCGCCACCTCACCGAGAGCATGCAACTGCGCATCGAACTGCGCGGCCTGGGCACCACCCGCACGCTGGACCATGCGCTAGCCCTGCACCACAGCAACATGAAGGCCACCAACACCAAGGACGCGCCCAACACCGTTGTGCCCGAAAATAACCCCCACGTGCAGGTAGATGGCGAAACCATCCTGGCCGAACTCAAGCCCGGATCGTGGAACGTGATCGTGACAACGGCAACAGGCCGTAAATAAAAAAGGGGGCACGCGATGCCCCAAAAGGAACCCGCATGTTTGAACGTGAACCGCTGGTCGGCACCATGACCGCCCAGGTGGCCAAAATCATCGGCATGCGCGTCGTGGGCGGTGAGTTTTTGCCGGGCGACGCGCTGCCGGTGGAAAGCGATCTGTGCAGCGCCTACGGGGTCAGCCGCACTACGGTGCGCGAGGCCATCAAGCAGCTGTCAAGCAAGCGGCTGATCGACGTGTCGCCCAAAATCGGCACGCGGGTGCTGCCTTTTGCCGACTGGAACCTGCTGGACCGCGACGTGCTGGCCTGGCGGCTGCACGCCCAGTTCGACACCAAGATCATCGAGGACATCTACGAGATGCGCCTGTGCTTTGAGCCGCGCGCCTGCTTTCTGGCTGCCCAGGCCGGCAACGCCGCCGATATGCAGCTACTGGATAGCCGCTACCACGCGCTGGCCGCCGCCTACACTAGCAACGAGGTGCGCGCCGCCGCCGAAGCCGACCTGGCCTTCCACATGACCATCATCGAAGTGTCGCGCAACGGCATGTTCATCACCATCGGCAACGGCATCAAGGCGGCCCTGCGGGTGTCGTCCGAAATGCTGCTGCGCCACGCCACCCGCCCCAGCGAAGACCTGGACCTGCACGCCGCCGTGCACCGCCACATCCTGGCGCACGAGCCGGATGCGGCAGCAAGCGCCATGACGGCATTGCTGTCGGCATCCAGGGCGCGCTTGCTGCCGTACACGGTGAAGCCATAGCTTCGAAATAAAGCATTAAATAAGCCTCTAGCGCATATAAAATATACGCCTACTGCTATTTTTAATATAGCATATAAATAAAATCTCCCAACTTATCACAGGCCGGTTTATCCCCTCTTTGAAGGATGCATCCCCTGGGGCTGCGGCCTAGACTGGCAGCACCTTCACCAGCGCTTTACTTTTCTGGCGAGAAGGCGCAACGTGGTCCATCAACCGGGGGATGGCAATGGCACATGGACACTGGCATAGACACTGGCATCGGACAACGCTAGCGTTCCTGTTTCTGGGCGGCATGCTGTTGACAGGCCTATCCACCAGCGCCCAGGCCCCTGCACCACTGTCCATAGCGGGCAAGGTACTGGACGAAGCCAAACAGGCCGGGCGCGACGGCAGCAGCTTCACCCATGCGTCTGAGGACTATTTCCACGATATGGACGGCGCCCCGGCGCTGACCCCGCAAGAGGTGGCCGGGCGCAATATGTGGCTGGTCTGGACCGGCGGCAACGACCGCCTGTGGGACCGCATGGGCAACTTCACCTTTGGCGCGTTCGACCTGCTCAAAACCATCAGTTCCCACCCCAGCCAGGGTTATTCGCGGGCCAACCGCTGGGAGTACCTGGGCCTGGTCAACGAACCCTGCTTTGGCAACGCAACCGGCCCAGATTCCGCCCATAAAGGCCTGTGGCTCGACCAACGCGCCCCAGGCTGCGCGCCCGACCCGTTTGAAAACGCCGTCAAATACCCCGGCGTGGCAGTGGGCGCACGGGGTAAGCCACTGGGTGACGGCACCACCCTACCCACCGGCTCGTTCTACGGTGAGGCCACCGGCATCCTGGGCCTGCGCCTGTTCCCGAATCCGGCCTTCGATGCCAAAGCCGCCAAAGTGTGGGATGCCGAGCGCTACTACACCGACGAAAAATACTACAACCGCCAAGACCTGGTCCGCCCTTACCGAGTCGGCATATCCTGCGGGTTTTGCCACGTGGGTCCCAGTCCGGTGAACCCGCCGCAGAACCCCAACGCACCCGCGTTTGCCAACCTCAGCTCCTCGGTGGGCGCGCAGTACATGTGGGTAGACCGGCTGTTCATCCACAACGCCAACCAAGCCGTGGGCAAAAAGAACTACATGTACCAGTTGGCCCACACCTTCCGGCCCGGGGCCATGGACACCTCACTCATCTCCACCGACAGCATCAACAACCCGCGCACCATGAACGCGGTGTACAGCTTTGCCGAGCGCATGGCCCAAGGCAAGCAGCTCTGGCACGAGCCTTTGAACGGCGGCGAGCGCGACAACAAACAGTTCAACGACTTTGTCACCAGCGGCCCGCTCACCGAGTTCTATGACCCCGCCACCCACATCGCCCGTGTGCCCCATGTGCTCAAAGACGGCTCCGATTCGGTGGGCCTGCTGGGGGCGTTGAACCGGGTCTACCTCAACATCGGCCTGTTCAGCGAAGAATGGCTGCTGCACTTCAACCCGGTGGTGGGGGGCAAGGCCATCACGCCCATCCCCATCGCCACGGCACAAAAAAACTCTGGCTACTGGCAGGCCACCGAGGCGGGCACACCCAACACAGCCCTGTTCTTCCTCAAGGCCGCCCAGCCCGACTACCTGCAGAGCGCGCCCGGCGGCGCGGCCTACCTACAGGCCGACACCGCCACGCTGGACCACGGCAAGCAAGTGTTTGCCGACACCTGCGCCCGCTGCCACTCCAGCAAAGCCCCCACGCCCCCGCCCGAGCTGGGCCTGGAGCCGCAAAAATGCGCGGGCGGCGGCTACATGGGCTGCTTCAAAGCCTACTGGGGCTGGACCCAGACAGATGGCTACAAAAAACTGATGCGCCAGATCGTGCAGGCCCCCGACTTTTTAAAGGGCAACTACCTGTCCACCGAGGCGCGCATCCCCGCCACCCTGCTGCGCACCAACGTCTGCAGCCCCCTGGCCACCAATGCGCTGGCGGGCAATATCTGGGACAACTTCTCCTCCACCGCCTACAAGCAGTTGCCCAGCGTAGGTACCGTCACCCTGAGCGACCCGTTCACCGGGGCCAACGTGCCTTACGCCATGCCGGGGGGCGGGCGCGGCTACACCCGGGTGCCGTCCCTGGTCAGCCTGTGGTCCACCGCGCCGTTTTTGCTGAACAGCACCGTGGGGCCGTTCAACGGCGACCCGTCGGTGGCCGGGCGCATGGCGGTGTTTGACGCGTCCATCAACCAAATGCTGTGGCCCGAGCAAAGGGTGCGCGACAGCGTGCTGGGCAGCAGAGTGCCTGGCACCATCGACCGCACTGACCAGCGCAGCGAAATCACCGTGCCCGCCGGTTTTGTGCCCGAGGTGCTGCAACCCCTGCGCAGGGTGCTGCACCGCCTGGTGCCGTCGCTGGGTGGCGACATCACCCTGGGTCCCATTCCCAAAGGCATGCCGGTCAGTCTGCTGTCCAACCTCAAGCTGCAGCCCGAAGAAGGCAATGCGCTGGCCCACAAGCGCGACCTGGCCGAGGTACTGCTCAAGCTGCCGGTAGACCTGTTCAAAGCCCGCAACGCTGACGATTCGGAATTGCGCGAAAAGTTTGCCAACCTGCGTGCCCCGCTGCTGCGCCTGAGCAAATGCCCCGACTTCGTGGTCAACCGCGGCCACTACTTCGGCACGGCCGAGTTCAACCAGCAAGAAGGCCTGAGCGCCGACGAAAAAGCCTTTGGCACCGAGCCCGCGCTGAGCGATGCCGACAAGCGCGCGCTGATCGCCTTCTTGAAGACGTTCTAGCCGCATGCCCATCACCCAAGGCCAACCATGGGACACCATCATCGTGGGAACCGGCGCAGGCGGTGGCACCCTGGCCGCCAGGCTGGTAGAGGCGGGCCAGCGCGTGTGTGTGCTGGAGGCAGGTGGGGACCCGCGCCTGGACAAAGGCCCGCGCCTGCCCGACGACTACGACGTGCCCGGCTTCCACGCCTTTGCCTGTGAGAACGAAGCCATGGCCTGGAACTTCCAAGTGCGCCACTACGCCGACGAGGCCCGCCAGGCGCGCGACCCCAAATACAGCGCCGCCCGCCAAGGCGTGCTGTACCCGCGCGCCGCCGGGCTGGGTGGCTGCACGGCCCACAACGCCATGATTTTCATGCGCCCGCACGACTCCGACTGGGACCACATCGCCGACCTCACCGGCGATGCCAGCTGGCGCGCCAAGCACATGCAGCGCTACTTTGCCCGGCTGGAGTCCTGCCAGCACCGCCCGGTGTGGCGCGCCCTGCAGCGCCTGGGCCTGGACCCCAGCGGCCACGGCTGGCACGGCTGGCTGCACACCGAGCGCTCGGTGCCGCCCGAAGCCCTGGGCGATGCCCAACTGGTGGACATGCTGGCCCGCACCGCCCGCAACTTCACCCACAGCCTGCCCACCCCGCTGCGCAGCCTGTTGCGCTGGCTGCGCGTGCGCGGCGACCCCAACGCCCGACCCTGGGGCCGCGGCAGCTTTGAGGGCCTGTGCTACACGCCCATGAGCACCGCCCGGCACAGCCGCATGGGCGCGCGCGAGCGCCTGCTGCAGGTGCGCGACAAACACCCCGACCGCCTTCACATTGAGCTGCACGCCCTGGCCACCCGGGTGCTGTTCAATACCGAGGGCGCGGCCTGCGGTGTCGAGTACTTGAAAGGCCAGCGCCTGTACCACGCCCACCCCGTGCCCAACGCAGCAGCGGGCCAGCTACGGCAGGTGCAATCTAGCGGCGAAGTCATTCTGTGCGGCGGCGCCTTCAACACCCCGCAGCTGCTGATGCTGTCCGGCATCGGCCCCGCTGCTGCGCTGCAGGCCCACAACATCCCGGTGCGGGTAAACCTACCGGGCGTGGGCCGCAACCTGCAAGACCGCTACGAAGTCGCCCTCACCCACCGCATGCGCCAGCCCTGGCAGGGGCTGAAAGAAGCACGGTTTGAACGCGGCGACCCGGTGTGGCAGCGCTGGAAGACCGCGTGCTCGGGCATGTACGCCGCCAGCGGGGCGATGCTGGGCCTGATTGAAAAGTCCAGCCCCGACCAGCCCGAGCCTGACATCTTCTGCATGGCCCTGCCCGCCCCATTCGAGGGTTACGAACCCGGTTTTTCGGAGCGCATCCGCCAGCACAGCGACCGCCTGACCTGGGCCATCCTGAAAGCCCACACGCTGAACCGCGCCGGCACGGTCACGCTGCGCTCGGCCAATCCGCTGGAGCCGCCGCTGGTCAACTTCCGCTACTTTGAAGAAGGCAGCGATGCAGCCGGGGCCGATCTACAGGCCGTTGTGCAGGCCATCCGCGCCGTGCGCCGCCTCACCGCTCCGTTTCTGGCCAGTGGTTTGATCGCCGAGGAATGCACGCCCGGCCCCGAGGTACAGACCGATGCCGAACTGGCCGACTTCGTGCGCAGCACCGCCTGGGGCCACCATGCCTCGTGCTCCTGCCCCATTGGCGATGTACTCGACAGCGCTTTCCGCGTCCATGGCACGCGCGGCCTGCGGGTAGTGGACGCATCGGTGTTTCCGCGCATTCCCGGCTTCTTCATCGCCGCCGCCGTCTACATGGTGGGTGAAAAGGCGGCAGACGTAATCCTCAACCCATGATCTTTAAGGAGAAAACCATGGCCTATGACGTCACCCAACTGCTGGCAATGGGCCAAACCGAGCTGGACGACCTGTTCCGCGCCAGCCCGCCCGGCGATATCCCCAACGGCAGCGCCGAGGGCACGGCCATCATCGCGCCCGGCACCCAATACACCCAAAGCATCGCCCACCTGATCAACCTGTTTGGCTGGCAGGGCAAGGTGTTTGACGCGCAAAAAGGCGTGCTGAAAAACAAGGTGCTGGTGTTCGGCTTTGAGGCTGTGCTGGCCAAGGTCTACAAAGACGCCAGCTGGCTGGACGGCAAGGAATGCATCGTGTTGGACTACTCCGACACCTCGGTCATCGCGCATTACGTGCGCGACGAAATCCGCCTGATCGGCCCCGGCTTCTACCTGGGCAAGGTGTACTGGGCGAAGGACCGCTTGATCGATTTCTGTTTGCAGTTTTAGTTTTGCTACAGATTTTGATATGACTTTTGATAGCTGCCAGCGCATATTAAATATACGCTGCAAGCCTATTTAACATCTGAAAATTGGCCTAAAAACCATGACTCCGCAGTCACATTTCATGGTCGTCGCCCCGCTTGCTGCGGGCCGCGAGGCGGACCTGCGGACGCTGCTGGCCAGCATGAATACCCAGCCGGGCATGGCCAACCCGCACAATGCGCTGCTGCCGTTTGGCCTGTTCACGCAACTGCACTTTGCGCGCTTCGTGCTGCTGGACGATGCCCTGCAAGCCGACCTCACCACCCTGGGCCTGCCGCGCCCGCGCCTGCCCACCGTGCTGGCCTTCATGGGCGACTGCGACGGTTCGGCGCACGCGTGTTTGGACCTGATGGCCCAGCGTGCGGGCCAAGGGCTATGCCGCATCTTTGCCCACTGCGAAGGCTTCGCCCAGGGCAAAGACCTCACTACCTGGATGCTGGCGCACGACCGGCCACTGGCGGCCACCTACGTTCACTGGCGGGGCCGCAGCGTGCAGCAAATTCGCCAGGAAAGCGCCCTGCAGCAAGCTTTGTCGGCCCGGGTGTCACGCACAGCGGGAGCCGATGCACAGCGTACCCACCAAGACCTGCGCAGCTTTGTGGATGCAGAAATCACCGCAGGCCGCCTCACCCTCACCTCGCCCGCCGCCACGCCGCTGGGCTGGCAGTTAGGCAACCTCGTCCACCTGATAGGCGTGCCGCTGGTCGGCCTGGTACTGCTGCCGTTGTTCATCGTATTGCTGCCCTGGCTCATCTACGCGCTGCGCCGCCGCGAAACCACCGACCCCGTGCTCTGCCCACGCCCCGACCCGGCGGCGGTGCAGGAGCTGCAAGACATCGAAGACTTTGATGTGAGCAACCAGTACACCGCGATCGGGCCGGTCAAGCCAGGGCAGTTCCGGCGCGGCCTGGTCACGGTGCTGCTGGTGCTGATCGACTACGCCTGCCGCCATGTGTTCACCCGGGGCCACCTGGCGCGGGTACAGACCATCCACTTCGCCCGCTGGGCCTTTCTGGACGACAAAAGCCGCGTGGTCTTCACCAGCCACTACGACGGCAGCCACCAAGGCTACATGGACGACTTCATCAACAAAGTGGCCTGGGGCCTGAACCTGGTGTTTGGCAACGGCATAGGCTGGCCGCGCACCGACTGGCTGATTTTGGGCGGTGCGCGGCACGAGCAAGCGTTTAAATACTACCAGCGCCGCCATCAGATCCCCACCCAGGTTTGGTACAAGGCCTACCCCGGCCTGACCCTGGCCCACCTGCAGCGCAACCAGCGCATCCGCGCCGGGCTGGACAAGCCCGCACCCACCGACGCAGAGCTGCAAGACTGGCTGAGGCTGCTATGAAGGTAGAACTCAACGACATCCAGGGCATCGTCCGCTTTGGCTACAAGCACCACACCGAGGCCTGTTTTCTGCTGCTGCGGGTGCTAGACCCGGCCGCTGCCTGCAACTGGCTGGCCAACGCCCCGGTCACCAGTGCCGCCACCGCCGACCCACCACCCGCCACCGTGCTGCAACTGGCCCTGACCAGCGAGGGCCTGCGCGCGCTGGGCGTGGACGAAGACACGGTGCAAGGTTTTTCCAGCGAATTCCTGGGCGGCATGGGCACCGATGCCTGCCGCGCTCGCCGCCTGGGCGATGTGGGGGCCAATGCGCCCAGCCAGTGGCAGTGGGGCACGGGGGCGCGCTTGCCGCATGTGCTGCTAATGCTCTACGCCCTGCCCGGCCACCTGGCAGCGTGGCAGGCGCACATTGAAACGGATACGGCACCGGGCTTCACCCTCCTGGCCCGCCTGCCCTGCGCCGACCTGGGCGAGGTGGAACCGTTTGGCTTCAAAGACGGTATCTCCCAGCCCGCCCTGGATTGGGACCGCACCCGCCCCGCCGTGGATGCCGAGCACACCACCTACGGCAACCTCAGTTGCCTGGGCGAAACCCTGCTGGGCTACCCCAACGAGTACGGCGGCTACACCGACCGCCCGCTGCTGCCACCCCACCCCGCTTTGCCAACGGCCGAAGATGCCCCCGACTGCGCCGACCTGGGCCGCAACGGCAGCTACCTGGTGCTACGCCAGTTGGCGCAAGACGTGCGCGGCTTCTGGCAGTGGCTGGACGGCGCAGCCCAACACAACCCGGTGGCCCGAGAAAAGCTGGCCGCTACCCTGGTGGGCCGCACACTGGGTGGCACGCCGCTGGCCGATGCCCCCCCCAGCGACCCCAACGCCTTCACCTACGCGGCCGACCCGCGCGGCACCCGCTGCCCACTGGGTGCCCACGTGCGCCGCGCCAACCCACGCACCGCCGACCTGCCGCCGGGTAATCCCAAGCTGCCGGGCTTCATCGGCTGGCTGACCCGCACCCTGGGCTTCGACGCGCCGGCACTGGCCCAGGACCGTGTGGCCTCCAGCCGCTTCCACCGCCTGCTGCGCCGGGGGCGCGAGTACCGTGGCGCGGACTCCGGCCTGTCACCCGGTGCCGACGGCACCGGCTTATATTTCATTTGCCTGGGTGCCAACATCGCCCGCCAGTTTGAATTTGTGCAGGCGGCCTGGCTCAACGCGCCCCAGTTTGCCGGGTTACACGGCGAAACCGACCCGCTGGTGGGCACGCGCGAACCCGCGCAGAGCGACTTCTCCATCCCCCAAGCCACCGGGCCAGACCACCGCCTCAGTGGCCTGCCGCAGTTCGTCACCGTGCGTGGCGGGGCCTATTTCTTTCTGCCCGGCATCCGCGCCCTGCGCTACCTAGGAACGCTATGAATTCCAATGCGAGCCGCCCGGTGCCACGGGCCAACACCGGTTCCGCCGTGCGCAATTGGCTGTCAGACACTTCGCTGGCGCTCATCCAGCTGGAGCGCCGCTTCGACCCGTTTCTGCGCCCGGCCTTCGAGGCCATGCTGCTGGAGCCGCTGACCCGCCTGACGACAGCACTCATCAACGCCCAGCGCCCCAACGAGGGCTTGCAGATAGCCGAAGAGCGCATCCTGCCGGGCGAAGAAACCTGTGTGGACTCCATCATCCAAAGCTTCCAGGAGCAGATGCGTGCGCTGTGGAAACCCGGCGGCTTCGAGCGCGGCGGCAACACCAAAACCCAGGGCATCGTGCGGGCCGAATTCACCGTCCACCCCGACCTGCCCGCCCACCTGCGCCACGGCATTTACGCCACACCGCGCAGCTACCCGGCCTGGGTGCGCTTCTCCGGCCCCGGCCCCTACGTCACGCCCGACATCGACGACGTGGGCTTCATGAGCATCAGCGTCAAACTGATGGACGTCCCTGGCCCCAAGCTGATGGAAGAGGAACGCTTCACCCAGGACCTATTTGGCGTGTCGCCCCCCACCTTCGTCACCCCCGACGTGATCGCCAACGCCCAGCTGCAAAAAGAGAGCTTGAAGAACGCGCAGATCTTCTACTTTTTCAATCTGCACCGCCCGCATGTGCTGGACGCCATCATGCAAGGCTTGTGGACCAAAACCCAGAGCAGCCCGCTCGAAGCCCCTTACTTCAGCTGCGTGCCTTACCTGCTGGGCGCAGGCCAGGCCATGCAGTATTCGTTCTGGCCCAAAACCCAACACCGCACCCCCATCCCCCGCCTGCCGCTGCGCCCGCCCGACGACTACCTGCGCAACGCCATGGTCGCATCTTTGGCTGCGGGCGACGTGGAGCTGGACGTGCGCCTGCAGGTACAAACCGACCCGCATTTGATGCCCATCGAGAACGCCAGCGTGCTCTGGCCCGAGCGCCTGTCCCCCCGCATCTCCGCCGCCACCCTGCGTATCCCGCAGCAGCAGTTCAACACGCCTGCGCAAATGGAATTCGCCAAACGCCTGTCCTATAACCCCTGGCACAGCATCCCCGAGCACCGCCCCCTGGGCAACCAGAGCCGGGCCCGCAAGCGCATGTACTACGAGCTGTCCAAACTGAGGCACCAGATGAACGCGGTACCGCACTTTGAACCGACCGGGGATGAGGTGTTTTAGCGTTCAGTCGCAAAAAAGCCCGCAGCACCCCAGCACTGCGGGCTCTCCCGAAGTGGGAATCTACTGTTTGATGGTGCTCAACAAAGCCAGCAAAGAGCCGCCATTCGGGGTGCCCAGACCGGTGCTGGCATCAAAGCCTGCGGTGGCCTTGCAGGTGGCGCAGCTGCCGTTGGCACCGGCGGTCACGTCCAGGAAGGCCTGCGAATAGGAACTGGCGTTGGGCAGCACGTTCAGGTACAGGGCGTTGTGCACGCTGGTCAGCACCGGCAGGTTGACCATGGCGCGCTGGGCGCTGGCGATGGCCAGCAAGGCGGCCCACTCGGGTGCGGCAATGCTGGTTCCGCCGCCGGACATGAAGCCGAACGCGCCGCCCGGCACGGTGATGCCCACGTACTGGCCGGTGTAGGGGTCGGAGTCGGATGACACGTCGGCCACGCGGCGCTTGGTGATGGTTTTGGACAAGGCGGTCTGGTAGGCGGGCACGGCGGTATAAGCGCTGGTGCCGCCACCGGTACCCGACCACACGGTTTCGGTACGGGTGCTGCCGTTGAAGCTCAGCGAGGTGCCGCCGGTGGCCAGCACCTTGGTGGACACGGCCGGCCAGTTGACCGCAGCGCCCGAGTCGCCGGTGGACGCGGTGTACTGCATGCCCTTGCCCTGGAACAGGCTGTCTACCGAGGCGGTCCAGCTGCCTTCACTGGCGCCAAAACTCATGCTGACCACGCCTGGGCCCATATTGTTGGCGACCGTGATGGCGTTGGCCAGGGCAGACAGCGAGGCGGACGTGGCTTCGACCAGAATAATGCGGGCCAGCGGCGCAATGGCGTGGGCCGACTCCACATCCATCGCAATTTCGGCAGCCCAGCCCGCGTTGTAGGCCGGTGCCACCGAGGTGCGGCCCGAGGTAGCTGCGGCATACACCACGCTGAAAGTGCAACCCGCCGTGGCGCTGGCGGCGGCCAGGGGCAGTGCCGCCGTGGCCGCAATCGCCACGTTGGTGCAGGTGGGCAGGTTCAGGCGGGCGTTGTAGTTGTTCAGGTCGGCGAAGGCATTCGGGTTGTGGTACGCGTCCACCAGGTAAATGGTCTGGCCTGCACCCAGGGCCGCACGGGCGGCGGCGGTAGACACCACGCCCGCAGCCGACACAGCGGGCAATTTGTAGGCGGCACGGATCTGCGCTGGGGTGTAGACCGTCACCACCGACGCAGCGCGCGCGCCCATTTGCGATGCGGGGGTACTGGCCAGTAGACGCCGAGCTTCCACCGCCTCGGTGGCCACGGTCTGGGGCAGCAGCCGGGCCGTGGCCGTACCTTCCATGGCGGGCAACACCGCTTCGGTGCGCACCGTATCGGTATCGCTGGGCACCAGCGACGGGTCGCTGATGTCCACCGGTGCCATGTGGAAGGTGGGCAAAACTTCGGTCGGCACATCGGCCAGCAGCGCGACTGCGTCCAGTGTTTGCGCCGGTGATGTGGCGGCCACGTCAGAAGAAGATCCGCCGCCGCAAGCGCTCAGCGCCAGCAGGGCTAGCACCGACAGGCTGCCCGCAGTGGTGCGTGCAACAGAACGAGAAAAAGGAGTAAATACCAGCATGTCGTCACCTTTCAATGTCAAAAACACAAAGGGCGGCAGCGGACAAAGTAGAGTTTGACGTAACCCTGTCCGGTAACCCCGCTAGCATGGTGCTGGTGTGCAGCACCGAAGCCCGGTGGCTTTGCGTCCCCAGCTTTCGCCAGGTTTGCCCTTGTCAGATTCGCTTCAAAGAAGCCGCCTCGCTGACTGCGGCAGCCAAATTGCATCAATGCGGATTGGGCTGCGGTGCAATTGTTTCACAAAAGTAACAAATACCCTGGGCAAATTTCACGTTCTGGCGGCTTCTACAATCGCGCCCCTTTCCTCGCCTACTTTCCCCCTCCTCCCAAAATGAACATTACGGTTAACGACGACTTGCTGGCTTACATTGACCCGCTCACCCCCGACGAGCACGCCGCGTTGGAGCGCAGCATCCTGGCCGAGGGCTGCCGCGATGCGCTGGTGCTGTGGGGCGATGTGCTGGTGGACGGGCACAACCGTTTTGGCATTTGCAGCGCGCACAACATCCCGTTCAACACCGTGCAAAACACCGCGTTCAAGACGCTGGACGATGTGCACCTGTGGATGATCGACCAGCACCTGGGGCGGCGCAGCGTGTCGGACTTCCAGCGCGGTGTGCTGGCACTGCGCAAGAAAGACATCCTGGCCGGGCGCGAACAGCCCGCTAAAACCGAAGCCCCGGCCAGCAACACCGCGCCGTGGGAAGAATCCACCACACCCGCCGCCGCGGCCCCCGCCGCAGAGCCCGCGCTGACCCGCGAGGCGCTGGCCAAGTCGGCGCGCATCAGCAACAGCACCTTCACGCAGATCGAGAAGATCCAGAAGTCGGCCACGCCCGAACTGGTGGCGGCGGTGAAGTCCGGCACCATCTCCATCAACACCGCGGCCACCGTGGCCTCGCTACCCGCTGAAGCGCAGTTGGCCGCCGCCGCCGGGGGCAAAAAAGAGCTGCAACAGGCCGCCCGCCAGGTGCGCGCCGCCAAGGCCGTAGAGCGCACCGAGCCCGATTCGCCCGAAGGCACCATCGCCCGCCTGAAGCAAACCGTGGCCGAGCTGACGGCTGAGAACGCGGCCTTGCGGGCGCAATTGGCCGAGATGATGGCGTGAACCAGCGCAGCCTACACGCCTGAAATTTAAGCCAAACAGGCCGCTAGCGTAGGTATACCCTACGCTGCTAGCTATTAATTAAATAGCAAGCAACCGGCTTTGCGCCAACAGGCTGGCGGCGACCTGCAGCTCCGACTGCAGCCATTCCCGAAACGCCAGCAGCGGCGGCCAGTCCCGGTGTTCTGGGGGGTGGACCAGCCAGTACGCGTCGTAGGCCTCGGTCGCCAAGGCCAGGGGCGACAGCTGTACCAGCCGCCCGGACCGCAGCGCGTCGGCCGCCACCAGCTCCCGGCCCAGGGCGATACCCAGGCCCTGTTCGGCAGCCTGCAGCATCAGCCCCATGTCGTTGAAAACCGCTACCGGCTGGATACGGCAGGGGTGGCCCGCCAGCGCAAACCAGGCCTCCCAGCACTCGCTGGTACCTAGCAAGGGTTCGTGGAGCCAGGCGGTCGGGTCGCTGCCGGCCAGGCGCGCGGCCATGGCCGGGCTGGCCACCACCACCTGCTGGGAGTCGATCAGGCAGCTGCCTTCCAGGCCACGCCACGGCCCTTTGCCCTGGCGCACCGCCGCGTGGAAACCTTCACGGGGCAGGTCCATGGCCTGCTGCGAGGTGTGTAGCTCGACCGCCATGCCGGGGTGCAAGGCCCGCCAGTGCGCCATGCGGGGCATCAGCCAGTGCTGGGCAAACGAGGGCGAGACGGTGATGCGCAAGCGCTGGTCGGTGCCGGTGGAGGCCACGGCGGCAGCGCGCATGCCCTCGTCAATCTGGGCCAGCGCAGGCTCTACCGCTTGCAGCAGCGCGGCCCCGGCGGCATTCAGCACCACGCGGCGGCCCCGCCGGTCAAACAGCAAAAAGCCCAGTTGCTCCTCCAGCAAGCGGATTTGCTGGCTCACCGCACTGTGCGTGAGGTGCAGTTGCTCGCCCGCGGCACGCAAGGTGGACAGTGTGGCCACGGCACGGAAGGTGGGCAGGGTTTGCAAGGGAATACGGGGCATGCTGGTAAGTATAAGCAACCAAGCTTGGCAGAAATGAGCGCTTTTACCCGAGACATTGGACGGATACGCTTACCAGCATGACTTTTAACCCCCTGCCATGGCCTCTATGACCCTTACTTTGAAACAGCTGCTGGCCCGGTTGTGGCAGCGCGGCAGCCGCAGCCGCCCGCCCGCTCCCGTACCTTTGGGCGAACTCAGTAGCCACCTGCTGCGCGACATCAACGCTTCCGACCGCGTGCACGGGCAGGCACGGGAACACGCCGAACTGGCCCGCTTTGACCAGCAACTCCACCGGCAACAGGCACAGCACGGAAATATTCCAAAAATATAGAAGAAAAGTGGCTCCAGCGCATATATCACCTACGCTGGCCGCTATCAAAACAGGAATTACCAAATCCTGCACCCAAACGGGGTTCAGGCCACGGCCAAGCCGTTAATAAGTAGACGCCGGATTGTCGTGGTCGCCAAACACCCGCACGCAGTCACGCCCCTGGGCCTTGGCGGCGTACATGGCGGCATCGGCGTTGCGCAGCAGGGTGTCGGCATCGCTACCGGCACCTGGGTGCAAGGCCACGCCGATGGACGCGCCGACCTGCAAACTGTGCGACTCGATTTCCATGTCTTGCCCTATGCCCTCCAGCAGGCGGTAGGCCAGGCCCAGCGCCTGCTCGGTGTGTTCTACGCGGCACTGCAGCACCGCAAATTCGTCGCCGCCCATGCGGGCCACCACATCGCCATCGCGGGCTACCAGGCGCATGCGATCGGCGATCAGCGCAAGCACCTTGTCGCCAACGGCGTGGCCGTAGGTGTCGTTGATGGGTTTGAAGCGGTCGATGTCGATGAAGTGCACCGCAAACCCACACGTGGCAGGGTCCGCAGCGCGGGTGGCGGCCGCCAGGCTCTCCAAAAACACCTCGCGGTTGACCAGCGCGGTCAGGCCATCATGGCGGGCCATATGGCGGATGCGATCATCGGCACGCTTGCGGTCGGTGATGTCGGTGTAGGTGCGCAGCACACCACCGCCCGCAATCGGCATGCTGTGGATTTCCACCACCCGGCCATCCGGGCGTTTGCGGTCGTAGGCGTAGGGCCGGTCGAAAATATCGCCGGAGCGCACTTTGGACAGCACCTCGTCAGGCACGTGGACCAGCTCGCCGGCAGCCAGTTGGTAGTCGGCCAGCGTGTCCAGTGTGGGGCGGCTGTCTACCAGGCTCTGGGGCAAGTTCAGCAGTTCCCGTGCGCGCCGGTTGCACACCACCACCACGCGGTCGGCGTTGACCATCATCACGCCCTGCTCCATGTTGGCCAGCGTGGCCTCCAGCAGGGCCGACTTTTCTTGCAGGATGGCCTCGCTTTCGCGGGCGCGGCGCTCGGCTTCCAGCAATTGCTGCTGCTGGCGCTTGAGCACGGTGATGTCCACGTGGGCCAAAAAGCCTTTGCCATCCGGGCTGCGCTGCTCAATCACCCGGCTCCAGCGGTCCCCAGGCAGCGGCACCTCGAACGGCGCGCCCGTGAAGCGGGAGTGCTCCAACAAGGTCAACAGGCCCGAGTCGAACAGGGCCTGGTGGTGCGGCTCCAGGCCCTGCCAGGCGGTGCGGTACACCCATTCCAGGTGGGCACCGATGGCCGCGGTGCGGCTGGGCAGGCCGTACATCTGCATAAATGGCCCATTGGCCCAGAGGATGCGGTCGTCTGCCCCGGTGACCATCACCCCGTCGGGTACATGGTCGAACAAGGCAGCACCGTCGATGGCCGTGGTGGCCAGAATGGTCGGCCCCTGCGGGTCGGTGGCCGAGGTGTGGGCCTGCCAGATGCGGATACGGCCTATGCCGGGCAAGGGTAGCGATGCCACCCACAGCCGCACGCCCAGGTGTTCAAAGGCATAGGGCCGCTGCTGGGTGCGGTGGCGCGCCACGCCGCTATCAATGTATTGGTCGATCTTTTCCAGCTCCTCCGCGGCCAGCCGCCCCTGGTAGAACCGGCGCAGGTTGGCGCGGTAGGGCTCCCCGGCGTAGACGTGGGCGGCATGCTCTGGGAAGAACTTGAGGAAGCTGCGGTTCCACAGCAAGGTGTTGTCGGCATCGTCGAACACACAGGCTGCAATTCCTAAGCTGTCCAGCGTGTCGGCCACCGTAGCCAGCAGCGCCAGGTTGGGTGGACCGGCTGGGGCGTGGTCGCTAAAAATGCTTGCTTGCTGCGTCATTGCGCTTTTATCTCGCTGGCATCCATAGGTGAAATCCATTCGGCGGCCAGGGCGCACCGTTTTCTTGACGGACTTTACCTGAGTCTTACCGTGTTTTGGATACCGTAGTGCCCCTTTATGGTTTGTACTAGTGACTCCTTGGGGCTTTCACCGCCACACAATGCCCATGTTTTACGCAAAATGGCGTAACCTGCGCAAGACCACCCGCTGCCTGCCCATGGGCAGACCCTTCGCAGGGCAAAGCGGTTGGCAACACCCCAGCCATGTGCAGAAATCCCAACCGATGGCACAAATGACAGAACCCCTGACCAGCAGCCCGCTCGCACGCATACGAAGTTTGTGGACTCCGTATGTTGCTGAGGAACCTCTGGCGGCCAGCTTCCGTGCCAAACAGTTGCAAACCCTGCTGGGCATGACACCGCTATCGATGCTGGTCAATCTGTTCAACGCCTCGTTCGTGCTGTACCGCATGGCAGCCGGTGCCTGGTGGCTTTGGCTCTGGCTGATGGCATTGCTGTTTTCAGTCGTCCAAGGCCTGGTCGCGTGGTTTCGGCACAAACGCCAGAACACGGTGCAACACACGGCCTCGCGCCGGGCCATGCGGCGTGCCGTGCAACATGCCGCCGGCTTGGGCACGCTGTGGGGCGTATTGCCCGCCTTGCTGCTACCTCATCTGCTGTTCCAAGACCAGCAGATGCTATTGGTCATGTCCTGCGGGATGATTTGTGCGGGTGGCTTTGCATTGGTTACCGTGCCAGCCGCCGCCATGGTCTACGTGGTCTGCCTCACCACGGGCTGCGTCATCGGGCTGCTGCGCACCCACTTGCCGGGCACAGACATTCTGTTGTGCCTGCTGGCGGTGTATGGCCTGGTGGTGATAGCGTCCGTGCACACCATGGCCAAGTTCTACGGTTCCCGGCTGGTGGCGGAAGCCGATGCCGCCCAGCAGAAACAGATTATCGGGCTGCTGCTAAGTGACTTTGAAGAAAATGCCAATGACTTTCTGTGGGAGATTTCGCCCACGGGGCATGTCATACACGCGTCCAGCCGCCTGGTCAAAGCCCTTCAATTCAACAGCACCTTAGGCCTGGTGGCGCTTATCGCGCGCACCCACCAGTCCCAAGCCGCCACCCCTGCCGATGCCCAAAGCTACCTCGACAACCTGCAAAAGGCCTTGTTCGCGCGCGCGCCCTTTCGAGACCTGGTGGTACCCATCATTCTAGAAGGCAAGCTGCACTGGTGGGCGCTGACAGGCAAGCAGGTCGCGCAGCCTGGCCAGCCGCTGCCCGGCTGGCGCGGCGTGGGTGCCGACATCACCGAGCGCAAAACGGCCGAAGACGAAATGCACCGAATGGCCCATTTCGATGTGCTGACCGGCCTGGCCAACCGCCGCCACTTCCAGCACCGCCTGCAGCAGTTGTGCACCCAAGAAGGTGGCATGGCGGCGCTGCTGTGCATCGACCTGGACAACTTCAAGCGCGTCAACGATGCCTACGGCCATGCCAATGGCGACGTGCTGCTCAAGACCATCGCCCAGCGCATGCTCTGCGAAATCCGGGACCGGGACCTAGTGGCGCGGCTGGGCGGGGACGAGTTCGCCATCCTGCTGGACGGCCTGTCCCAGGAGGAAGAAGTGCGCCTGTTTGCCGACCGATTGATGCGCGCCATCGAAGAGCCCTGCACGCTGTCGGGCATTACCTACACGCCCAACATCAGCATTGGCATCGCCTGCCTGCCCCACCATGGCAAGCAAGCCGACGACATCCTGCACCGGGCCGACCTGGCGCTGTACGAAGCCAAGGCCCGGGGGCGTCGACAGGCCCAGTTCTTCTCGCTGGCGATGGACGAAAAATCCCGCCGCCGCATTGCCATCGAAGATGCCCTGCGCCAGGCACTGCAGCAGCAGGAGCTACACCTGGTGTACCAGCCGCAGATCGCACTGCCCACCCAGCAGCCCACCGGGGTCGAGGCCTTGCTGCGCTGGTCCAGCCCCCAGTTTGGCAACCTGTCCCCGGCCGAGTTCATTCCGATTGCGGAAGAGGCCGGGCTGATCCGCGACATCGGACTGTGGGTGCTGGAAACCGCCTGCACCGCGGCAGGCACGCTACCCGGCCATCTGGTGATGGCGGTCAATTTGTCGGCCTGCCAGTTTGACGATGCCCTGCTGGTCGACAAGATTCTGACCGTGGTGGAGCGTACCGGCCTGCGCCCGCAGCGGCTGGAGCTGGAGATCACCGAATCGGTATTTCTGAAAGACACCGACGACGTGCTGAACGCCCTGCACCGGCTGCGCATGGCGGGCATCCGCATCGCGCTGGACGACTTCGGCACCGGCTATTCATCGTTGGCCTATCTGCGCAGCTTTCCATTCCACAAACTCAAGATCGACCGGTCTTTCATCATGTCGATCCACCAAAGCCCGGAGTCAGAAGCCATCGTGCGCTCGGTGATCGCCCTGGCCAGCGCACTGCAGATGGAGACCACCGCCGAGGGGATAGAAACCCAAGCGCAGTGCGAACAGTTGACCCACCTAGGCTGCAGCAACGGCCAGGGTTTCCACCTGGCCCGGCCAATGGCGCTTAAAGCCGTGCTGGCCCTGTTGCAGCACGCACCTGGATCGGATCGGTTGGACTCTCTGTAAAGTCCACACCCCGGCACGCGCGACACATTGCATTTAAAAGTTTAAACAAAAAGTGCCTAGTGCGCATATGCCACTTACGGTTCAAGCTATTCATTCAGTAGCAAAAATACTGCATACCTGAACCACAATCGGCCAGCTTCTGTGGGTGGCACACCGTGTTTTGCTGTATATTTAAACAGTTAATACACACCACACCATGGACCTCAACCGCAAGCTCGCCATCCTCGCCGACGCCGCAAAATACGATGCCTCCTGCGCGTCCAGCGGCACGCTAAAACGCGACTCCGTTGGCGGGCGCGGCATAGGATCGACCGAGGGCGCCGGCATCTGCCACAGTTACGCGCCCGATGGCCGCTGCATCTCGCTGCTGAAGATTTTGCTCACCAACTACTGCGTCTACGACTGCCTGTACTGCGTCAACCGCGTCAGCAGCAATGTGGACCGGGCCCGCTTTCGCATCGACGAGGTGGTACAGCTCACGCTGGACTTTTACCGCCGCAACTGCATTGAGGGCCTGTTCCTCAGCTGCGGCATCATCCGCAGCCCCGACTACACCATGGAGCGCGTGGTCGAAGTAGCCCGCGTGCTGCGCGAAGAGCACGACTTTCGCGGCTACATCCACCTCAAAACCATCCCCGAAGCCAGCGAGGAACTGCTGGCCCGCGCAGGCCGCTATGCCGACCGGCTCAGCATCAACGTCGAGCTGCCCACCACCGAGAGCCTGCTGGTACTGGCCCCCGAAAAAGACGGCCAGGCTATCCGCCGCTCGATGGCCCGGCTGCGTATCCATATCGACGACGCCAAGGCCGCGGCCCCACCGCCACTGGCTACCTCGCAGCCGCGCGTGGCCCCCAAGCGGGCCCGGGCGCCACGCTTTGCACCGGCCGGGCAAAGCACGCAAATGATCGTCGGTGCCGATGCCTCAGACGACCGCAGCATCCTGACCGCCAGCGCCACGCTGTACGGCGCGTACCAGCTCCGGCGCGTGTACTACTCGGCCTTCAGCCCCATCCCCGATGCCGCGCGCGGCCTGCCGCTGGTCGCGCCGCCACTGGTGCGCGAACACCGGCTCTACCAGGCCGACTGGCTGATGCGCTTCTACGGCTTTGCGCACGATGAAATCGTGGGGGCCAGCGACGGCATGCTGGCCCTCGACATCGACCCCAAACTGGCCTGGGCGCTGGCCCACCGCGAACGCTTTCCGGTAGACCTGAACCGCGCCCCGCGCGAAATGCTGCTGCGCGTGCCCGGCCTGGGTGTGACCTCGGTGAAGCGCCTGCTCACCGCCCGCCGCACCCGCACGCTGCGGGTCGATGATTTGTCACGCCTCAAGGTGCCGCTGAAAAACGTGCTGCCCTTCATCAGCGTGCCCGGCGCGGCGCGTAACGGGCTGGACGATGCCAACCTGGCGGCGCGGCTGCGGCCACAGCCGGTACAGCGCTCATTGTTCGACCTGCCCTTGCCCCATGGCTAACTCGGCGCCGCTGTCGGTCCACCTGGCGGGCGAAGACGACGTGCCGGGCTTTCGGGCGGCGGCGCGGCGTTTGCTGGCGCAAAACATAGAACCCGGGCAGATCAGCTGGCATGTGGCGGGCGCGGCCGAGGGGGATTTGTTTGCGACAGAAGAACCCGCACCCGATGTCCCCGCCACAGACGGCGCAGTGCTGAAGCTGCCCGCGTTCTTCGTCGCACTATGCAACCGCACCGCGCTGCACGCCGACCCGGCCCGCTTTGGCCTGCTCTACCGGCTGGCCTGGCGGCTGCTGCGCGAGCCGGGCTTGCGCTACGACCCGCTGGACCCCGACAGGATGCAGGCCGAGCAAATGGCCCGCGTGGTGCGGCGCGACATGCACAAGATGACCGCGTTTGTGCGCTTTCGGCCGCTGGACGCGCCCACCGACGACGGCTGGGGTGTCACCCACGTGGCCTGGTTCGAGCCCGGACACCACATCGTCGAAGCCACCGCGCCCTTTTTTGCGCGGCGCTTTGCGCAAATGCCCTGGGCCATTCTCACGCCCGAGCGCAGCGCCCGCTGGAACGGCCAGCAACTGGCCTTCGGCCCTGGCGCGCAGAAATCAGACGCACCACCGGCCGATGCCAACGAGCGCCTGTGGCTCACTTATTACGAAAACATCTTCAACCCGGCGCGGCTCAAACTGGCCATGATGCACAAGGAGATGCCGCGCCGCTACTGGAAGAACCTGCCCGAGGCGGTGCTGATCCAACCGCTCACAGCCTTATCGGCCCAGCGCAGCGGCCAGATGCTGGAGCAAGCGGCCAGCGAACCGGCGCACCGCCGACCCGCTGCTTCCATCGCCCTGCGGCTGGACCAGCGCCCCGAAGTAGTGGAAGCCCCAGGCACGCTGGCCGCGCTGCACCAGGCCACTGAACGCTGCCGCGCCTGCCCCATCGGCCAGCACGCCACGCAGGCAGTGCACGGCGAAGGCCCGATGGGCGCACCACTGATGTTGGTGGGCGAGCAGCCCGGCGACCAGGAGGACCTGCGTGGCCGCCCCTTTATCGGCCCGGCCGGCCAGTTGCTGGACCGGGCGCTGGCGCAGCTCGGCCTGTCACGGGCGGCGCTGTACCTGACCAACGCGGTGAAGCACTTCAAGTTCGAACCGCGTGGCAAACGGCGCATCCACAAAACTGCGGCGCAGCAAGAGGCCGCCGCTTGCCTGGACTGGCTGGAACATGAAATTGCTTTGGTACGGCCTGCTGCCGCCGTGGCGCTGGGCAGCACCGCCGCCCGCGCCCTGCTGGGCCGCCCCGTCGCCGTGCTCAGCGAACGCGGCCAATGGCTGCAGCGCGACGACGGCCTGCGCGTGCTGGTCACCCTGCACCCGGCCGCCCTGCTGCGCATGGACAGCCGCGACTTCGATACCGCGTTTGCCGCCTGGCTCGACGATCTGGGCAAGGCCGCCCATCTTGACCCTGGCCCGGAAACGTATGATTTATAAAAAATAAGCTGCTAGCCCAGGAGTTACCTGCGCTAGCAGCTATTTATTTAGGAGCAGGTGCCTTACTTGCCGTCAACCGCTTTCGGTGCCAAATCCACACCGCTGAGCTTGCCGATGGTCTCTGCCAGCATGGGCACATACGCCTGCCCGCCAGCACCACCATCGCCATGCACCGCCAGCGCAAACGAATTCTTCACCGCATTGCCCAACGGATTCGCCACGCCCGCCGCGTCGGCCATGGACTCCAGGTAGCGCAGGTCCTTGAAGGCGTTTTGCAGCGTGAACTTGTGCGCCTCTTTATTGCCGTCCAGCGTGTAGCCCATGAAGGTCTGGTAGAAGCCGCAGTCCATGCGGCCACCGCGGATCACCGAGTCAAAGCGCTGCGGCGTAATGCCCACCGCCTGCGCCACCGCCATGGCTTCCGCGTACAGAGCCGCGTAGCCCAGCGAGATGAAGTTGTTCACCAGCTTCATGCGGTGCCCGTCGCCCAGGCCGCCGATATGCACCACCTTGCCAGCCCAGGTGGCCAGAATCGGCTGGATACGTGCGAAGGTGGCTGCGTCGGCACCCACCATGGTGTCCAGCGTACCGGCCCAGGCTTCCTTGGGCGTGCGGCTCAGGGGCGCGTCCACCAGGGTGATGCCCAGCGGTGCCAGCTCTGCCGCCAGCGCCACGGTGGAGGTGGGGTCGGCGGTGGAGCAATCGACCAGCAACGAACCCGGGCGCAGGCTGCTGGCCAGGCCGTTCGGGCCGCGCACCAGCGCCTCCACGTCCTTGGAGCCGGTGACGCATAAAAACACCACCGTGGCCTGTGCGCCCAGCGCCTGCACCGATGCAGCCCGGGTGGCGCCGCGCTGCAGCAGGTCGGCCACGGCATCGGAATCGCTGCGGGCGTAGACGGTGAGCGGATAGCCTTTGTCGACGATGTTCTTGGCCATGCCGTGGCCCATCAGGCCCAGGCCGATGAAGCCGATGTGTTCAGTGGTTTTTTCGGTGGTCATGTGTGTCCCCTTACCAGCGCTGGTGCACCAGCGGCTTGGCAAAGCGCTCGTACACCGCGGCCAGGGCCTGCATGGTGCTGTCGCTCAAGGCGGGCAGGTCGGCGGCGGCCACGTTGTCGGCCACCTGGGTGGCGCGCTTGCCGCCGGGGATGCTGCAGGTAACGGCCGGGTGCATCTGGATCCAGCGCAGCGCCATCTGCGCCATGGTCATGCCCTCGGGCACCAGGGGGCGCATGGCTTCCACGGCCTGCAGGCCCACGGCGTAGTCCAGGCCGGAGAAGGTTTCGCCCTTGTCGAAGGCCGCGCCGTCGCGGTTGAACAGGCGGTGGTCGTCGACTTCAAAGTGGCTGTCGGCTGTCATCTTGCCGCTGAGCAAACCGCTGGACAGCGGCAGCCGCGCCAAGATACCCACGCCGCGCTTTTGGGTTTCTTCAAACAGCAAATCGGCAGGGCGCTGGCGGAACAGGTTGTAGATGATCTGCACCGTTTGCACGCCGGGGAAGGCGATGGCTTTCAGCGCCTCTTCCACCTTCTCTACGCTCACGCCGTAATGGCGCAGCTTGCCCGCTTTTTGCAGGTCGTCCAGCACGCCAAACACTTCGGGCATGTAGTACACGTCGGTGGGTGGGCAGTGCAGTTGCAGCAGGTCGAGCGCGTCGGTGTTCAGGTTGACCAGGCTGCGCTCGACAAAGGCGGTGAGGTTCTCGCGGTTGTAGCCGCCCGCCACGTGCGGGTTCAGGCGGCGACCGGCCTTGGTGGCAATAAAGAAGGGTTCGCTGCGTTCACGCTTGAGCTGGGCCAGCAGGCGTTCGCTGCGGCCGTCGCCGTACACGTCGGCACTGTCAAAGAAGTTCACGCCCAGGTCCAGCGCGCGGTGCAGTGCGCCCATGGATTCGGCATCGCTGACCTCGCCCCAGGTGCCACCAATGGCCCAGGCGCCAAAGCTCACGGTTGATATGTTCCAGCCGGTACGGCCAAGGGGGCGGTATTGCATTGCGCGTGTCTCGTTGTGTAAATCGGAGAATAAGTATCGCACTGCGGGCGAATTAGTGCAGCGGGTCAACAATATAAGAAAAATAGGCTTCTAGCGCATATCTCACCTGCACAAACAGCTATTTTTTTAATAGCAAGTAAAGCTGCACACGTGTGTACGCTATCGCACAGACCGACCGTCAGTGGCAAACCTACAGTGGAACATAACAGGCAGGGATCACCCCGCCTGTACCGCACCAGGAGACGGTATGCAGACGATTGGTATTTCCCCCTCGCGCCGCAGTTTTTTACGCGGCGCAGCCAAGACCGCCCCGGCCATGGTGGTGCTGGGCAGCGGGCTCGGCTTGGCGGCTTCTGGCGCAGCCGACAGCAGCGCCACCCCCTACAGCCCCAGCTATTTCAACGCCGCGGAATGGGCCTTGCTCTCGGCCCTGGTGGAGCGGCTTATTCCGGCCGACGGCCAAGGCCCGGGTGCCACCGAGGCCGGTGTCGCCGAGTTTATTGACCGGCAGATGGGCCAGCCCTACGGCCATGGTGC
The DNA here is from genome assembly GCF_056521385.1 of Rhodoferax sp. RT5P35. NCBI lineage: Bacteria > Pseudomonadati > Pseudomonadota > Betaproteobacteria > Burkholderiales > Comamonadaceae > Rhodoferax > Rhodoferax sp. RT5P35. The sequence goes on from NZ_JBWMAX010000003.1 coordinate 51,309, forward strand.
GCTGTGGTTCATGCAGGCACCGTTTGTCCCGACCGCCGCCGATGAGTTTGGCTACCAGCTGGCGCAAAGCCCGCGCGAGCTGTACCGCCAGGGGCTGGCCGCACTGGCGCAGGCGGTGCAGCAACAGCACAGCAAACCGTTTACCGCGCTGGCCCCGGCCGACCAGGATGCGGTGCTGACCGCGCTGGAAGCGGGCAAGCTGGCTTTAGGCGCGGTGCCGCCCAAAGCGTTTTTTTCGCAACTGCTGACCAACACGCGCGAGGGCTACTTCTGCGACCCCAAGCATGGCGGCAACAAGGACATGGCGGCCTGGAGGATGGTCGGCTTTCCGGGGGCGCGCGGCGACTACATCGACTGGGTCGACCAGTACGCCACCAAGTACCCGTTGCCACCGGTATCCAGTTCCTGAAGGCCGCTATGAGCGATAGCGTTAAAAAACCCGCAGTCGATGTCGTCATCGTCGGCTTTGGCTGGACCGGTGCCATCATGGCGAAGGAACTCACCGAGGCCGGCCTGAAAGTCGTGGCCCTGGAACGCGGCCCGTACCGCGACACCTACCCCGATGGCATCTACCCGACCACGCTGGACGAGCTGACCTTTGTGCAGCGTGGCAAGCTGTTCCAGAACATGGCGAAAAGCTCGTTCACCTTCCGCCACGGCGTGGCCGATGTGGCCGTGCCGTACCGGCAGATCGGCGCCTTCAAGCCCGGCGAAGGCGTAGGCGGCGCGGGCCTGCACTGGTCAGGCCAGCACTGGCGCATACTGCCCGAAGAGCTGCAGCTCAAAACCCATTACACCCAGCGCTACGGCAAGAACTTCATTCCCGACGGCATGACCATCCAGGACTTCGGCGTCAGCTACGCCGAGCTGGAGCCGCACTTCGACTTTGTCGAAAAAGTCTTTGGCACCTCAGGCCAGGCTTACAAGGTCAAGGGCCAGGTGGTGGGCGAAGGCAATGTGTTCGAGGCCGACCGGTCCGACCCGTTTCCGCTGCCGCCGCAAAAAGTGCCCTACACCGCCAGCCTGTTCATGAAGGCGGCGAAAGAGGTGGGCCTGCATCCGTTCATCAGCGCGTCGTCCAACGCCTCCGGCCCGTACACCAACCCCTATGGCTGCCAGATGGGGCCTTGCAACTTCTGCGGCTTTTGCTCCGGCTTTGCCTGCTACAACTATTCCAAGGCCTCGCCGAACGTGAACATCATGCCGGCGCTGCGTTTGGTGGCGAACTTCGAGCTGCGTGCCGACGCGAACGTGCTGCGCATCAACCTGGATGCCAGCGGCAAGCGCGCCACCGGTGTCACCTACGTAGACAGCGCGGGCAAGCAGTTCGAGCAACCGGCGGATCTGGTGATCGCCAGCACCTTTGCCTATAACAACGCCCGGTTGTTTTTGCTGTCCGGCATCGGCAAGCCTTACGACCCGGTGAGCGGCACGGGCGTGGTAGGCCGCAACATCGCCTACCAGATGATGTCCACGGTGCAGATGTTCTTTCCGCCGGGTACCAACACCAACCCCTTCATCGGCGCTGGCGGCACCGGCGTGGCGGTGGACGACTACAACGGCGACCACTTCGACCACGGCCCGCTAGGATTTGTGGGCGGCTCGCCCGCCTGGTGCAACCCGGCGGGCGTGAAACCCATAGGCGGCATTCCGGTGCCTACCGGCACGCCCAACTGGGGCGCCGGTTGGAAGAAAGCCGTGAAAGACAACTACCTGAACACCGTGTCCTTCGACGTGCACGGTGCCAACATGGTTTACCGCGACTGCTATGTCGACCTGGATCCCACCTACACCGACCACTACGGCCAGGCGCTGATGCGCTTCACTTTCGACTGGAAAGATAACGACATCAAAATGAGCCGCTACGTCACCGGCGAGATGCTGCAGGTCGCCAAGGCCATGAACCCGCAGTCCATCAAGGTCAGCCAAAAAAACATTGGCGACCATCTGGACTTGCGGTCCTACCAAACCACCCACTGGGCCGGTGGTGTGGCCATGGGCGAAGACCGCAGCACCAGCGTGCTGAACCGCTACCTGCAAAGCTGGGACGTGCCGAACGTGTTTGCCGTAGGCTCCGGCGTGTTTCCGGTGGGCATAGGCTACAACCCGACCGGCCTGGCCACCGCACTGACCTACTGGGCTGCCAAGGCGATCCGCGAGCAGTACCTGAAAGACCCCCGCCCACTGGTGGACGCATGATGGTCCGCCCCACCCTGCTCCTTTCCGCCGCGCTGGCACTGGCGTTCAGCGCTGGCAGCGCGCTGGCCGATGGCCCGGCCAATGCGCCGGTAGACGCGCAATTGGTCGCCAAAGGTGCCTACTTGGCCCGCGCGGGCGACTGCGTGGCCTGCCACACTGCCCCTCAGGGCCAGCCGTTCGCGGGCGGCCTGGCGATGTCTACGCCCATCGGCGCGGTGTATTCGACCAATATCACACCCGACAAGACCGCTGGCATCGGCGACTGGAGCTATGAAGATTTTGCCCGGCTGATGCGCACGGGCGTCACCAAGGCGGGCTACACCGTCTACCCGGCCATGCCCTACCCGTCTTTCTCTCGCCTGGGCGACGACGATTTGCACGCGCTGTACGCCTATTTCATGCACGGCGTGCTGCCAGCCCCCACGCCCAACAAAAAGGCCGACATCCCCTGGCCGCTGTCGATGCGCTTCCCGCTGGCCCTGTGGCGCATGGCTTTTGCGCCCGCCCCAGCAGCTGCGGAAGTGCCCGCCAACAACCAGCCCAGCCTGCTGCGCGGTGCCTACCTGGTGCAGGGCCTGGGCCACTGCGGTGCCTGCCACACGGCGCGCGGCGTGGCGTTCCAGGAAAAGGCCTTGACCGCCAGCGACAGCGCGGCCTACCTGGCAGGCGGTGCCGCCATCGACGGCTGGCCCGTGCCCTCGCTGCGCAACACCCACGGCGGCGGCTTAGCGCTATGGAGCAAGGAAGATATCGCTGAATTCCTGCAGACCGGGCGCAACCCGCGCAGCGCGTCTTTTGGCGGCATGAACGACGTGGTGGCGCATTCCACCCAGTACCTGAGCAAGTCCGACCTGGGCAGCATCGCGCTGTTTTTGAAATCGTTGCCCGACGGCCCCAGCGTGCCGCCGCCCTTCGTGCCCGACCCCCAGGTCGGCCAGGACCTGCACGCCGGTGTGGTCAACGGCCGTGGCGCGCAGGTGTACCTGGACCGTTGCGCCGGTTGCCACCGCTCCGACGGCCTGGGCAATGGCAAGGCCTTCCCGGCGCTAGCGGGCAACGCCGTGCTGCAAACCAGTGACCCCACATCCGGTATCAAGATCGTGCTGTCCGGCAGCGCGGTGCCCAGCACGATGAAGGCCCCGTCATCGCTGACCATGGCACCGTACGCCGCCCTGCTGAACGATGCCGACATCGCGGAAGTGGTCAGCTTCATCCAGACCAGCTGGGGCAACCATGGTGGTACGGCCACCCCTGGCCAGGTGGCGAAACTGCGGCAAAGCTCGCCTGCGGTGCAGCCGATGACGGTAGGCGCGTTTGCGCCGGGTCGGATGGTGCCGGGCCCGCTGGCGCCGATGCCGGGAGCGAGTGCGGCTGGGACGCATTAGGGGTTTGAGGGAAATCGGGCCCTGGCGCAGGTATGTACTGCGATATCAGCTATTTTTTTAATAGCACTACAATAGCACAGGCGGGCACTGCTTGAGTGCTTGCTACCGATAATCTAGCCACGTATTGGCGGCCATGCTGCCGGTGTCTGCACCCTTCAGGCGACGGGTGGTATGCGTTCGTTGGCGGCCAGATAGTCCAGAAAGGCCTGCAGCGGCATAGGCTTGGCAAAGTAATAGCCCTGGCCGTACTGCACACCCAGAGCCTTGAGCTGGGCGGCCTGGGCGGCGTTTTCAATGCCTTCGGCCACGACGCGGCTGTCCACCGCCCTGGCGATTGCAATGATCTCCGGAATCAGGCTGGAGCGCAGGCTCGCGTCTTCCATCTCGAACACAAAAGATTTGTCGATTTTCAGGAAATCAGGCATCACGCGTTTGACTATGGCCAGATTGGAATAGCCGGTACCGAAGTCGTCGATGGCGATGTAGTAGCCGTCCGCCTTGAGTCGCTGCAATTCGGGGACGATCTTGGGCGAGAAGTTGTATTCGGTCACTTCGAGCTCTACCTGCAGATCATTGCGTCCTGTGGCTTGCACCACGGCGTTCAGATGTGCGTGGACTGCGTCGCGCTGCAGGTTGCTGGGGAAGAAATTCAGCGCCACCTTGAAGCCCGTCTGCGCAGGCAAGGCCGCACCCAGTTCGCGCAGGGCGCAGGCGCTCACGGCGGCGTCGAACGCCCAGCCCAGATTCTGCTGCAACAGTGCGGGGATGAATTCGTCTGGAAAAATCAGTTTTTGCCCGTCGCGCAGCCGGGTCAGCACCTCGCAGCCGATGGTGCGGCCGCTTGCCAGCTCCACGATGGGCTGGTAGTGGCACACCACATTCTCCGGGGCACACAGGTGGTGGATACGGTAGTGCATGGACTGGAAATGCCGACAGCGCCGGGTGACGACGTCGGCGGTCAAGAAACCCAGCAATAGACACAGACCGGACGCGCCAGCGAACACGAGCCAGTAATTCGCGTACAGCTCATTCGGTTGCAGCACCGACTGCACTGCCATCTGGGTGAAGCCGGGTAAGGCATTACTGACCAGGAACACCCCTTTGTCGATGTCAAGCCGCAGGTGCGGCGTGGTGGCGGTAACCTGCGGGTCGGTCAGGTGGCTTCGTGCGCTGCGAAACACCTGGCTACGCTCTGGCCCTAGACCGGCCCATAGGCTGTCGCTGTGCAGCAACTTGGCATCATCTGTCATGCGGTCGTCCAACGCCACCTGGAAGCGCCCGCGCTCAACCACGGTAACCAACACGGTTTCGCCAGCCAGTGGCAGAGGGGCTTTCAGGTAGTAACGGCCAGCCTGGCCTTGCAGACCGCCGGTATGGGGCGCAAGCGGTGGGTCGATGTCGTTCAGGGTGGTAGTGCAGACCAGCCGGCGCTGGGTGTCGAGGATGCCGATATCGCCCACTGCCCGGTGTTTGAACAACAGGCTAAGCAGCTTGGTGCGGTTTTCAGGCGTGCATTCCGGTGTGTAGGACCGGTTCAACTCGTCCAGCAGCCCACCTACCTCGATGCGCCGGTTTTCCATGCGATGGAACAGCACGGCGTGGCCTCGGTCCAGCTCTTGTACCTTGAGTGCCAAATCGGTGGCGATCATGGCCAATCCAATGACCAGCACCAGGATACAACCACACAGACTGCCCACTAGGCGAGGGCTGCGCCCCAGCGCTCGGTTCAGACGGTAGCGACCGGTTCGTATCTTGCGGGCTGGCACGTCCACCTGCGAATCGTGCTGGCTGAAGCCGGGCATGCGCTGCATGCGGTTACGCGTGTTCCACTGTCCCGGCATGGCTGACCTTCTCAAGGCTGATGGATGTGTTGAAGCGATGCTACCCCGGCACCGGAGTAGATTCAATCTCAGGGAATTAGCTCCGCGCCATCTGCAATGCAACTCTTTCTAAAACCTAAGCCTGCGCCAGCAGCCGCAAATCCCTCCCCACAGGCCGGCCTTGCGCAGCAAAGCCGTGCAGGACTGCGACCCCAGCTTCTTCAACTGGGCGCTGACGGCCGAGGTGGAGCGGCCCAGCCGGTCGGCCGCGCGGGCGTAGCTGTTCAGCGCGATACCGGTGGCAAAGCTGCGCAGCATGTCGATGTCGTAGGTGGTCTGGCCCATGGCGAAGGTCATTGGTTAAGGCGACGCTGAATAAGGCCGTCCAAAAACCGCTTTCGAGGTGCTGGTATCAAGAGTCCGTCGAATTCGGCCAAACCTCCCTGTCTCCCAGCCCCTTGGGGCTCGGTGTGCGGGCCATTTGGCCCACTTTGCGCCCTTATGGACGCACCTGTGCCATCAGCTCTTGACGACCCAGGTAGATGTTGGCCAGCGCCAGTGCGGTGAATGCTCTCGTCGCGTTCTTCTCCAGCCCCCGGTAGCGCACTTTGGCAAAACCCCATAGCCGCTTGACCACGCCAAAGACGTGCTCCACCCGTGCGCGGATCTTGGACTTGTTGCGGTTCTTGCTGCGGATGCCTTCATCGACCACACCGCCGCGGCGGCTGCGTTGGTTGGTGAAGTCCTGGGCTTTGGGTGCCTTGCTCCGGATCAAGGTCTTCTGGCTGGCGTAAGCCGAGTCGCCATACACGCGTCGCTCGTGGCCGTGCAGCAGATCGGGTAAGGGGTGCTTGTCATGGATGTTGGCAGCGCTAACCACAGCGCTGTGCACCAGTCCGCTTTGGCTGTCTACGCCGATATGCAGCTTCATGCCAAAGTACCACTGCTGGCCCTTACGGGTGGAGTGCATCTCGGGGTCGCGTGCCTTGTCTGCGTTCTTGGTGGAGCTGGGCGCACTGATGAGGGTGGCATCCACGATGGTGCCGGTATTGACTTTGAAGCCCCGGGCTTGCAGCTCTTGTCCGACCTGGGCAAACAGGGCCTCGCCCAGTTTGTGCTCATTGAGGAGTCGGCGGAACTTGAGCAGGGTGGTGGCATCCGGTACGGGCTCGCGCCCCAAGTCGATGCCGACAAAGCGGCGCAGGCTGGCGCTGTCGTACAGGGCTTCTTCGCAGGACAGGTCGGCCAAATTGAACCAGTGTTGCAAGAAGTGGATGCGCAGCATGCGCTCCAGCCCGATGGGGGGACGGCCATTGCCTGCCTTGGGGTAGTGCGGCTCGATGACTGCGCACAGAGCCGCCCAGGGCACGATGGATTCCATCGTTTGCAGGAACACATCGCGCCGGGTGGGTTTGCGGTGCTGGGCGAATCCCGCTTCTTGGTCGGCGGCCATGGCCAGGGTTTGTTGCTTCATCTTTGTCACCTTGCGAGGGATGCAAACTGGCATGCAAGTCACGCGCCAGTTTGGGACTTATTCAGCATTGCCTTAAATATCCTTGGTTCAAGCGCTTTCGGAGCGCCATGGCGCGGCGGTGCACCAGGCGATCAACGCCAGCAAGGCCAGCTGCAACGGCAGCCGCAGCACCAGCGCCCACATCGGCACCGGGAACAGCTCGGCGTGCTGCAGCATGTAGATATGCGCCGGGGTCACGGCGATGGTCAACGCAAACAGCCCCAATCCTGCTGCGCGCCGGGTGCGCGGCCACAGCAGCCCGGCGGCGCCCAGCAGCTCGAACACGCCGCTCACCCACACCGCCATGCGCGGCCAGGGGATGTACGGCGGCACGATGCGCATCTCGGTGTCGGTGGCCACAAAGTGCGCGATACCGCCGATGAAGAACCACACAAACACAAAGGCCACGCCCCATAGTCTGCGGTGCCGGATGCGATCGGCGTGGGGCGAGAGAGGGGTCAGCGAAGAAGATGGGGCCATGGTTTTCTCTGTATCAGGAATAACGCCGCCGCGAGCCAGTGCACACAACACAACCATTCCGGTTTTAAAAACCTTTAGCCTACTATTTTCTGATTTTCAAAACAGTCTGCGCCGCCCACAAACCGCCGCATGACTCACCAAGCCACACTTTCCACCCCCCGCCTTGCCCCGCCGCCGCCACGCCACCGCTGGAAGGTGTTGGCCGCTGGTATGGCTGCCAATGCGGCTTTTTCTGTGGCCTTCAGCGGCATTCCGATGACCGCGGTGCTGATGCGCGACAGCTACCGGCTCGACAACGCCACGCTGGGTTTGGTGCTGGGCTTGGTGCTGGGCCTGATGGGCCTGGGCATTGCCCTCAGCGAGCTACCCTGGAGCCTGCTAACCGACCGCTGGGGCGACCGGTCGGTGCTGCTGACCGGCCTGGCCAGCACCGCGCTGGCACTGGCAGCGATGGCACTATGGGCCGCGCCCTCAGGTGGACCCCACGGGCAGATTCCGCCGCTGGGCTTGCTGGGCGGCAGCGTGAACGGTGCCAGCGGCCGGGCGGTGATGCTGTCCTCAGCGCTGCACTGTTTGCCGGGCTGGCACTGTTCAGCGCGCTGGCCGATGGCGGGCAGTTGCGGGCCTAGCCGCTGCTGCGTGGCAGCTTGTTGGTGCTGCTGGCCCTGTGCGGCATCTGCGTCTCTGCCTGGCATGGCGTAGCCTATGTGCAGCTGGCCAGCTGCGCCGGTACGCAGCGCTCCGGCACAGCGCTGGCGATGGCGAATACCTGCATCTTCAGCGTCTGCTTTGTGACGCCACTGGCCCTGCCTTTATTGGGTAGCAGCAAAGTGCCGCGCGCTGCCAATTTTGTAAAAAATCGACCTGTAGCGCAAACACTACCTACGCCACCAGCTATATATTCAATAGCAAGCCACTTTTAGTGGGCGGCGTGCGCGTCGCTGCGGGCAAGTTGGCCTCGAGCGCGCGGCGCGGCACCAAACAGGTAGCTGCCGAGGCGAAACATCAGAAAGATGGCGACCAGCAAACCGGCCACCAGCAGCCACATGGCCGGGGCGTAGTCGTGCAGATGCTGGTAACTCATGCCCATCAGAAAAGGGCCCATGGCCGAGCCCAGCATGAAGACGGCAAACAGGTAGCCGTAAATCTCGCCAAAGGCCCGCAAGCCCAAGTAGCGTGACTGCAGAAACGCAATCAGGTCCACCTCGGCACCCAGCCCCAGCCCGACCAAAATGGCTGCGGGTACCGTCAACGCCGTGGCACTGCTGCCCAGCAGCATGGCAATGCCTACCAGCGGCATGGCAAAAAATGCCATCGCCACATAGGGTGCAAACAAACGGTCCAGCAAATAGCCTGCCAGTAAACGCCCGCCGATCAACGCCAGACCCGCTGCGCTAAGTGCGCCCGTGGCACTCTTGGGGTCCATGCCCCGGTCCACCATCAGCGGCACCATGTGCGCAATCGTGCCGCTGGCAGCCAATGCCACCAAAAAGAAGCTCAGTGCCAGTTTCCAAAATGCCGGGCTGCACACCGCCGCTGCTGCCGCTAAGCCGGGCAATGCGGGCGCAGCACCTGCACGCAAGCCGTCCGCAGACGGCTCCCGCCGCGCCACCAGGAAAGCCATGGCCGGCAGCGCAATGACCAACGTGACCGCCCCCAAACCCACATAGGCTGCGCGCCAGCCAAACTGGGCCATCACCTGCTGCGCGAACAGTGGCACCAGGGCAGTGCCCAGGCCCACACCGGCGATGGAGATACCCAGCGCCAAACCTCGCTTGGCATCGAACGCCGACGACACCGCCTTGCAATAGGTCAGCGGTGTCTGCCCGGCCGCCACGATGCCTGCCACGCCGTACAGCGCCACAAAAGCCCAGCTCGATTCCGCAAACAAACCAATGGCCGCCATGGCCAGCCCAAACAGCGTGATCGCTGGCAGCGCCACCGCGCGGATGCCAAAGCGGTCCACCAGCCGCCCGGCCAGCGGCGTGGCCAGCCCCGTCATCAGCAGGCCGACCATCAGCGCCGCCGACAAGGTGCCGCGCTCGGCATGCAGCGCCTGCGACACCGGCATCACGAACACGCCAAAGCTGAACTGCATCACCGGCCCATTGCCCACCACCAGACCCAGTACCGAGCCCACCACGATCCACCACGGACTACGTACATTTTTCATTTTTTGTCTCCTGTCATTGTTTTTACACCAGCTGAAATCTCTAAGGCGCGATGCACAAGTGCTACGGCTCGGTGAACTGCGCCGCCCGCTTCTCCAGCCGCGCGCGGATGCCCTCGGTTTTGTTCTCGGTGGCAAACAGCAGCTGGAAGGATTTGCGCTCGAACTGCAGGCCCTGCTCCAGCGGCAGCTGCATGCCTTGCAGCACGGCCTCTTTGATAAAGCGCAGCGCCTGCTGTGGTCCGGCCGCTAATTGCTGGGCCAACGCCAGTGCCCGGGCCTCAACCTGCTCATCGGGCAGCACCTCGCTGGCCAAGCCCATCGCCAGCGCGTCGACGGCGGTGATGGCGGCGCCGGTCAGCAGCAGCTGCATCGCGCGGAACTTGCCCACCACGCGGGTCAACCGCTGTGTCGCGCCCCCGCCAGGCATTAGGCCAATCAACACCTCGGGCTGGCCGAAGCGTGCGCCCTGCCCGGCCAGCACAATATCGGCATGCATCGCCAGCTCGCAGCCGCCGCCCAACGCATGGCCGCGCACGGCGGCGATCACCGGCTTGCGGCAGTTGCTGATGGCACCCCAGAGTTGGTCCATCTGCCGGGCGATGATCTCGGATGGCGTGGCGTCCACGTACTCGTGCAGGTCGGCGCCCGCGCAGAAAGCGCGCTCGCTACCCGCCAGGATGATGGCGCGCACCGCGGCATCCGCATCCAGCCGGGTAAAGGCCTCGGCCAGGGCCTGGCGCAGTGCCAGGTTCAGCGCGTTCAGCACCGCCGGGCGGTGCAGGCGCAGCAGCACCACGCCGGGCGCGGGGTGTTCTTCCTGAAGAATGGTGTCCATAACTATCCTTCAGCCACCGAACACCGGCACGCGTTTTTCAAAAAAGGCCGACACCGCCTCGGCATGGTCGGCCGTCTGGTGCGCCTGGCCTTGCAGGTCGGCGGCGATGTCCAGCGCCTCGTCCAGCGTGCGGGTACGGGCCTGCTGCAGCAGCTGCTTGGTCCAGCGCAGTACCTGCGGCGGGTTCGCGGCGATACGGTCGGCCAGTGCCAGGGCGGTGTCCAGCAAGGCCTCCGGGGCCACCACGCGTGACACCAAGCCGATGCGCAGCGCCTCGTCGGCATCGATGGTGTCGCCGGTGAAGGCCAGTTCGGCCGCCTTGGAGCCACCCACCACGCGCGGCAGAAGCCAGCAGCCGCCATCGCCCGGCACGATGCCGACCTTGACAAAGCTTTCGGCGAAGCGGGCCGTGCTGGACGCGATGCGGATGTCGCACATACAGGCCAGGTCGTTGCCCGCGCCGATAGCCGGGCCGTTGACCGCCGCAATGATGGGCACCTGCAGCACCTGGAAAGCCCGCGGAATGCGCTGGATGCCGGCGCGGTAGTTGGCGGCAATCTGCTCCGGTGCGCCGGCGAACATGCCGGTGCGGTCGCGCATCTCCGCCACGTTGCCGCCCGAGCAAAACGCGCTGCCCGCGCCGGTGAGCACAGCGGCGCGGATCTGCATATCCGCATTCAGCCGGGCGAAGATATCTTCAAACGCGGCGAACATGGCTTCGCCGCTGAGGGCATTGCGGGTGTCGGGTCGGTTCAGGGTCAGCAGGGCGGTATGGCCGCGCTGCTCGAAGAGGATGGGGTCGGTGTGCATGCTGTTTCCTTCAAATACGTTCGATGGCCAATGCAATGCCCTGGCCCACGCCAATGCACATGGTCACCAGCGCGCGCTGGCCGCCGCTGTCCTCCAGCTGGCGCAGCGCCGTTAGCGCCAGGCGGATGCCGGACATGCCCAGCGGATGGCCCAGCGCAATCGCACCGCCGTGCCGGTTCACGTGTTCGCCATCGTCCGGCAGGCCCAGCGCGCGCAGCACGGCCAGGCCTTGCGCGGCGAAGGCCTCGTTCAGCTCAACCACGTCGAAGTCTCGGATGGCAAGCCCCGTCTGCGCCAGCAGCTTCTGCACCGCCGGTACCGGGCCCATGCCCATGACGCGCGGTGCCACACCCGCGGTAGCGATGCCGAGCACGCGGGCGCGTGGCACCAAACCGGCACGGGTGGCTCCGGCTTCGCTGGCTAGCAGCAAGGCGGCGGCACCGTCGTTGACACCCGAGGAATTGCCCGCCGTCACACTGCCGCCAGCGCGGAAAGCCGGCTTCAGCCGCGCCAGGCTTTCCAGCGTGGTGTCGGCACGCGGGTGTTCGTCTTGACCCACAACCAACGTTTCACCTTTGCGCGCACCGGGCACATTCACCGGCACGACCTCGCCATCGAACCAACCAGCCGCCTGAGCCCGAGCACAGCGCTGCTGGCTTCGCATTGCGAACGCATCCTGGTCGGCACGCGAGATGCCGTGTTCCTGCGCCACGTTTTCCGCCGTGTCGCCCATCGCGTCCACGCCGTGCAGGGCGTGCATGCGCGGATTGACGAAACGCCAACCAATGGTCGAGTCATAGATTTCCGCCTGGCGCGAGAAGGCACTACTGGCCTTGGGCATCACCAACGGCGCGCGGCTCATGCTCTCCACGCCCCCGGCGATGGCCAGGTCCAACTGCCCAGCGCCAATGCCGCGAGCCGCGCTGGCAATCGCTTCCAGGCCGGAGCCACATAAACGATTAACTGTGGCAGCCGCCACGCTCACAGGCAACCCCGCCAACAGCGCGCTCATGCGGGCCACGTTGCGGTTGTCTTCCCCCGCCTGGTTCACGCAGCCGAAGTAAACCTCTTCCAAACGGTTCCAGTCGAGTCGCGGATGGCGCGCCACCAGTGCCTGCAGCGGCAGCGCGCCCAAGTCGTCGGTGCGCACGCTTGACAAGGCACCGCCATAGCGGCCGATGGGGGTACGAATGCCGTCGCAGATAAAAGCCTGGGCCATCACAGCCCGAGCACCCGCTCGGCATTGCCGTGCATGATCTTTTCCATCACCTCGTCTTTGTAGCCCAGCTCGCTCCACTCGCGCAGGATGCGTTCGTAGGGCAGGCTGGGATAGTCGCTGCCGAACATGATCTTGTCTTGCAGGCGACCGCGGATATCGACCTTGAGGTTGCCCGGAAAATGCTTGGGCGCCCAGCCAGACATCTCCCAAAACACATTGCCTTTGTGCAAGGCCACGGCGGTGGTTTCTTCCACCCAGGGCCAGCCGGGATGGGCCATGATGATCTTCAGGTTCGGAAAGTCTGCCGCCAGGTCGTCGATGGCACCGGGGTGCGCATGGCGGATGCGTGCGCCGTGGCCGCCGGGCATGCCCGCACCCATGCCGGTGGTGCCGACATCGATCATCACCGCCGCGCCGAGTGCGTTGATGGTTTCGAACAGGTCGTAATGCCGCCGGTCGTTTACCGCGAAGTGCTGCATGATGGGATGGAAGTGGAAGCCGACAAAGCCGAGTTCCTTCACCGCCTTGGTGGCCTGGCGGATAGCCAACTCACCTTTGGCCGGCTCCACCGCGCCCCAGCACTGAATCACCCGCTCGGGGTGGCGCTGCCACATGCCGTGCACGTATGCGTTGGTACAAGGCGGCGTGGCGACGGTGGTTTCCAGGTCCAGCGCCACCAGGCAGGCGTCGACACCGGCAGTGGTGAATTCCTGGATGACTTCATCTTCGCTCTTGGCCACCCAATCGCGCTTCCAGTAGGTGGCCAGGGCTTCGGGGTACGGGCCCTGGGCGTCGATCCAGATTTGGGTGCCGGGGTAGCAGTGCAGGTCGATGATACGCATATATATTCCTAAATTGATAGCTACAAGCCTAGGCAGTGGCTGCGCTAAGCTCTATTTTTATTTGGGCTGCCACCATCTCGCCCAGGGCCTTCTTCGATACCTTGCCGAAAGTGGATACCGGAAAGTCCGGCAGGATTTCCAGCCGCTCGGGCAGCTTGAACTTGGCGATTTCAAAAGTATTCAAAAAGGCCACCAGGGCGGGCAAGGTCAGCGATTGGCCCACCTTCAGCACCACAAAAGCGCACATCTTTTCGCCCATCGCCGCATCGGGCATGGGCACGCAGGCCACGTTTTGCACGGCGGGGTGCATCAGGACCAGGTTCTCGACTTCCTCGGCGCTGATCTTTTCGCCGCCACGGTTGATCAAGTCTTTTTTGCGGCCTTCGACGATGTAGTTGCCCGAGGAGTGCTGGCGCATCAGGTCGCCGGAGCGGTAGAAGCCGTCGGGTGTGAACTGGCGCGCGTTGTACTCGGGCACGCCGTAGTAGCCGCGCAAGGTGTAGGGGCCGCGGCAGGCCAGCTCGCCGACCTCGCCAGGCGCTACGGTGTTGCCCTCGTCGTCGATCAGCTTGACTTCGTCGTCGGCGCAGACCGGGCGGCCGCAGGTTTCCAGCAGCACCTCTTCCGGGTCGCCCTTGCGGACAAACATCAGCAAGCCTTCGCTCATGCCAAAGTTCTCTTGCACAAAGGCGTTGGCGAACAGCTGGCGCGTGCGGATGCGCACCTCGGGCTGCATGCGCTGGCCGCCGCTCTGGATCTGCTGCACCGAAGCCAGGTCGAAGTCGGTGATGCTCGGATCGTTGATCAGCCGGATCAGCAGCGCCGGCACCACTTTCAGGTGCGTTACGCGGTGCTGCTGGATGAGCGCAAACATCTCCACCGGCTTGGTGTTGGCGTGCAGCACCACGGTGGCGCCGTTGAACAAGAAGCCCTGGATGCCGGGGCAGGCCAGCGGTAGGTTGTGGGCAATCGGCAGCACCAGCAGCAGCACCGAGTCGCCCTGCACGCCAGCCACTTCGGCCGCTATTTTCGAGTTGTAGGCGTAGTCGTTATTCGTGCGCGGAATCAGCTTGGGGATGCCGGTGGTGCCACCGGACAGCTGAAAGATGCAGGGCGCCGTCGGCTCAATCTCGATGTCGGCCAGCGCCGTCAGCGGCAGCTTTGCGGGGCGCTCGATCAGCTCGGTCAGCGAATGCTCGCCGGGGCCGGCCTGGCCCAGCACGATGCGCAGCTGCAGGCACGGGTGCTCGGCCTGCACCCGCTCGACCATCGGGCCAAAGCGGAAGTCGCCTAGCTGCTCCGGGTACACGCAGCAGCAGGCCTGCGACAGCTGGGTGAACTGGCTGATCTCGGTGAAGCGGTGCGTCACCAGCGCGGCGATCGGGATGCAGCCTATCTTTTGCAGCGCTAAGTACAGCACCACAAATTCGGCCACATTCGGCAGCGTCGGGATGACACGGTCCTGCGGCTTTAAGCCGAGTTCCAGCAGGTTCAGCGCCAGGTTGCTACTTTGCCAGTCCAGCTCGGCGTAGGTGTAGCGGCGCGCGCCGTCGACCAGCGCGGTGCGGCTGGCGAACTTGTCGAACACCGTGGCGAATTCCTGCGCCAACGACTGGTCACGCCAGTAGCCTTGAGCCCGGTAGCGCTGGGCGAAGTCGGCAGGGAAAGGGACGAATCCATCAAGCATCGTGGTCTCCTCAGGTCGAGCTGGTGAAGCCGCCGTCGATGACGACGATCTCGCCGGTGACGAAGCGGTTGGCGGTGAGCAGGGTCAGCATGGTTTCGGCCACGTCGTCGGCGGTGACGCAGCGGCGCAGCGGGGTTTGCTTGGCGCGCTTGCCCATGAGGTCGTCGTATTTGTCGCCCAGCATGCGTTCCATCCATTCGCCTTCCATCCAGCCGGGGGCGACGGCGTTCACGCGGATTTCGGGGCCCAGGTTCCAGGCCAGCATCTTGGTCATGCTGACGATGGCCGCCTTGCTGGCCGAATACGGCAGCGGCTGCGGGCCGGGGCGCAGGCCGACGATGCTGGCGGTGAAGACAATGGCTGGCTCAACACCCTTTTTCAGCAGCGGCACGGCGGCGCGGGTCACCTGGAAATTGCCGCGCACGTTGACGGCAAAAGTACGGTCCCACTCGGCCATGTCCAGGCTTTCCAGGTCTTTCACCTTCCATTTGGCGGTGGTGCCAGCGTTGTTGACCAGGCTGTCCAGCCGGCCCCAGGCCGCGTCGATCTTCTGCAACATGGCGCGGACCGCGGTGTCGTCGCTCACGTCGCACTGCAGCAGCAGCGTCGCTGCCCCCAGCGCCTGGGCTTCGGCCGCCACTAATTCGGCCGCCTGGGCGCTGGAGGCATAGTTGATGGCCACGTCATAGCCGGCGCGCGCCAGGGCCAGCACGGCGCTGCGGCCAATGCCGGTGGCACCGCCGGTGACCAGGGCTTTTTTACGTTCAGTCATAGCGATCTTTCAAAAAGTGAGAGGCAAAGAAAGTCCCGGCCCCTGTCGCGCAGGGGCTGTGAAAACAAGGAAACGGAAGGACTGCCGCAGGACGGCGGTTCTAGGCCACGGAGGGCGCGGAAGGGAAAAGAAAGTGTGTGCAGCTCGGGCTGCGGCGTAACGGGATAAGTGCTTGAAATGGCATGGTGAGTCTCCTGTCGGCTCTGTGGTTCAGGCCTTGTTGACTGCACTGTAGGCAGGCCAACCGATCCATCAAAGATGGCAAAATCCAAAACATGATTCGATTTCAGCATCCCCTTGGACGCAGCTTGCGGTGAAGCTGGAACAGCTACAGCATCTGGTGGCCATCGTCGAGCACGGCAGCCTGCGCTCGGCCTCTCGGCGCCTGCAAATTCCGCAGCCAGCATTGACACGCAGCATCCGCGCGCTGGAGAAGGAACTGGGCGGCGCGGTGTTTCTGCGCGCTACCACCGGCATGGTGCTGACCGAGATGGGCCGGCGCTTCCATGTGCGCGCCAGCACCATGATCCACGAGGCCCGGCGGGCGCTGGACGAGATTGCCCAGCACAGCGGCGAAGACACCGGCTCGGTAGTGCTGGCCTTGTCCATCATGCCGCACGTAGGCATGCTGCCGTATTCGCTGAAGGCCTTCCGCCAGCGCTATCCACAGGTGCGGCTGCAGCTGATCGAGGGCCTGTTTCCCGACGTGGAAAGCGGCCTGCGCGAAGGCGCGATCGACTTCTACCTGGGCGCTGCGCCGCGCAACGCTCCGGCACCCGGCCTGGCAGTGCAGCGGCTGTTTGAAAACATGCGCGCTGTGGTGTGTCGCAAGGGCCATCTGCTGGCCGGCAAGCGCTCACTAAAGGACCTGGCTGAGGCCGACTGGGCCATTACCGCGGTGGACTACGACGCCGAAGACGATCTGGCCCGGCTGTTCGCCAGCCACGGCTTGGCCGCACCGCATGTGCTGCTGCGCGCGCGCTCGGCGATGTCCATCATGGTGGCGCTGGCGCACAGCGATCTGCTGGCCATGTTGCCGGTGCAGTGGGGTGAATTCCCGATGACGCGCAATACGCTGCAGATCATTCCGATCCAGGAGTCGCTACCGGCACCGGCCATTGTTTTGGTACGCCGACCCGACCTGCCACTGACACCGGCGGCCGAATTCATGTGCGATGTGCTGCTGCGGCATAGCCCCACGGCCACGTCGGGTAATTTATAAGAAATGAGTCTCTAGCGCTTGTATAGCTTACACATACAGCTATTTTTTATATAGCAAATGACTTGCTATGGCACACATACTGCTAGACCAACTGGCCTGGTAACCTTGTATAGACTGCAGGGTCGCCAACCCGACAGCAACGAGGGTATGTGCGGATCATGGTGGTGTGTAATGCACCCCCATAATTCCCAACCCATATTGGTGCACGCCCATCCTGGCATATTTTTGTACACATTGGAAAAGCATGAAAAATTTGAGCAAACTGGCATTGGCTTTGGGCCTGTCCGCAGCCGCTTTGGTATCCCACGCCGCAGGCACCATGGTGTACTGTTCCGAGGCCAGCCCTGAAGGCTTTGACACCGCCCAGTACACCGCCGGCCAAACCTTCGATGCCGCCGGCATGGCCTTGTTCAACCGCCTGGTCGAATTCGAGCGCGGCACCACCAAGGTGGTCCCCGCCTTGGCCGAGTCGTATGACACCGCTCCCGACGGCTTGACATACACCTTTCACCTGCGCAAAGGTGTGAAGTTCCACACCACCGAATTCTTCACCCCCAGTCGCAACTTCAATGCCGATGACGTGGTGTTCACGTTCATGCGCATGTTCGACAAAGGCAACGCATTCGCCAAGGCCTACCCCGCGCAGTATCCCTACGCCGGTGACACGGGCCTGGACAGCAATGTGGCCTCGGTGCGCAAGACCGACGACAACACGGTCGTCTTCCTGCTGAAAAAGCCCGATCCCGACCTGCTGTCCAAGATTGCCATGCCGGTGTTCTCCATCCTGTCCGCCGAGCATGCCGACAAGCTGCTGGCCGCCGGTACGCCCGCGCTGATCAACCAGCAGCCCGTAGGCACCGGCCCCTACATCCTCAAGCGCTACCAGAAAGACTCGCAAATCCGCTACGCGGGCAACAAAGAGTACTGGAACCCCAAGGACGTGAAGCTGGACAACCTGATTTTTGCCATCACCACCGATGGTGCGGTGCGCGCGCAAAAAATCAAGGCCGGTGAATGCCAGGCCATGTCCTATCCCAAGCCCCAAGACCTGGCCAGCCTGAAAGCCGACCCCAAGCTGAAGGTCATTACCGCCCCCGGCTTCAACATCGGCTATCTGTCGTACAACACCGAAAAGCCCACCACTGGCAAGCTCGAAGTGCGCCAGGCTCTCGACATGGCCATTAACCGCAAGGCCATCATCGACGCGGTCTACCAAGGCCAGGGCCAGGAAGCCAGCAACCCCTTCCCTTCGTCGCTGTGGTCGTACAACCCGGCGCTGAAGAACCCGCCGATGGACATCGAAAAAGCCAAGGCGCTGCTGAAAAAGGCCGGTTACCCCGATGGTTTTGAAATCACGTTGTGGAGCATGCCCGTGCAGCGCCCCTACAACCCCAACGCCAAGCTGATGGCCGAAATGATCCAGGCCGACTGGGCCAAGATCGGCGTCAAAGCCAAGATCGTCAGCTACGAATGGGGCGAGTACCTGAAGCGCATGAAGGCCGGTGAGCACGATGCCGGCCTGGTCGGCTGGAGCGGCGACTACGCCAGCCCTGACAACTTCCTGGGCGTGTTGCTGACCTGCGAAGCCGTCGGCGGCTCCAACTACTCGCGCTACTGCAGCAAAGAGTTTGACGGCATGGTGCTGAAGGCGCGCAACAGCCTGGACCCCAAAGAACGCACAGCCCTGTACATGAAGGCGCAAGAAGTCTTCAAGCGCGACCTGCCCTGGTCTACCATCGCCCACTCCACCGTCAGCCTGCCCATGGCCAAGGGTGTGGACGGTCTGAAGATCAGCCCGTTTGCCGTGTTTGACTTTGCCGGTGTGAGCAACAAGTAAGTCTTTTGTGTCGGTAAAGAAAGCAAGGTGGTGAACATGTTTCGCCACCTTGCTTTTTCGTTTTAAGCAGCCTTATGTTCTTCTACATCCTCAAACGACTCGCCGTGCTGGTGCCGACCTTTTTCGGCATCACCTTGCTGACCTTTTCGCTGATCCGTATGATCCCCGGCGACCCCATCGAAGTGATGATGGGCGAGCGCTCGATCGACCCCGTGATGCACGCTGCCGCCCTCAAGCAGCTGGGCTTGGACCAGCCGCTCCCGGTGCAGTATTTCCACTACCTGGGCCAGTTGCTGCACGGCGACCTGGGCGCTTCGCTCAAGACCCAGAGCCCGGTATGGACCGAATTCAAAATCCTTTTCCCCGCCACGCTGGAGCTGGCCATCATGGCGCTGCTGTTTGCGCTAGTGGTGGGCGTGGTGGCCGGGGTGACGGCGGCGGTGAAACGCGGCTCGTTTTTAGACCACGGCGTGATGACCCTGGCGCTGACCGGCTACTCCATGCCCATCTTCTGGTGGGGTTTGATGCTGATCATGCTGTTCTCCAGCGGCCTGGGCTGGACCCCGGTGTCGGGCCGCATCGACCTGATGTTCGACATTCCGCCCGACACCGGCTTCATGCTGATTGATGCCTGGCGCGCCCAGCGGGCCGACCCCAGCCTGAACGCCGGAGCGCTGTGGGATGCGGCCAAGCACCTGATCCTGCCGACCATCGTGCTGGGCACCATTCCGCTGGCGGTGATTGCCCGCATGACGCGCTCCAGCATGCTGGAAGTGCTGCGCGAAGACTATGTACGCACCGCCCGCGCCAAAGGCCTGTCGCCTGCCCGCGTGGTGTTCATCCACACCCTGCGCAACGCGCTGATTCCGGTGCTCACCGTGATTGGCCTGCAGGTGGGCACGCTGATGGGCGGCGCAGTGCTGACCGAGACCATCTTTTCCTGGCCCGGCATCGGCAAATGGCTGATCGACGCCATTGGGCGGCGCGACTACCCGGTGGTGCAAAGCGGCATTTTGCTGGTGGCCACCCTGGTCATCGTGACCAACTTTGTGGTCGATATTTTGTATGGCGTGGCCAACCCACGCATCCGGCATAACAAGTAAAACAGCATGCAGACCTCTCTACCTACCCCCTCCGTCACCGACGAGCTGGAACTCGCCCCCGGTGCGCCGCCCTCCAGCTGGCTGGAGTTCTGGCGCGGCTTTTCTAAAAACAAGGGCGCGGTTACCGGCCTGGTGTTCATGGCCATCGTCTTCCTGGCCGCGCTGTTCGCGCCCTGGGTGGCACCGTATGACCCGATCGAGCAGTTCCGCGACCACTTTCTCACCCCGCCCGCCTGGGTGGCCGGGGGGTCGTCGCAGTTCCTGCTGGGCACCGATGAGGTGGGCCGCGACATCCTCTCGCGCCTGATCCATGGCGCACGGCTGTCGCTGTTTGTGGGCTTGGTGTCGGTGGTGCTGGCGCTGATTCCGGGCGTGGTGCTGGGACTGGTAGCCGCCACCTTTGGCAAGGCGCCGGACTCCATCGTCATGCGCATCATGGACATCATGATGGCCTTGCCCGCCCTGCTGCTGGCGGTGGCGATTGTGGCCATCCTCGGCCCTGGGCTGGGCAATGCGCTGGTGGCGATTGCCGTGGTGTCGCTGCCCGCCTACGTGCGGCTCACCCGCGCCTCCGCCATGACCGAGCTGAACCGCGACTACGTCACCGCCGCCCGCCTGTCGGGTGCAGGCACGCTGCGCATCATGTTCGTCACCGTGCTGCCCAACTGCATGGCCCCGCTGATCGTGCACGCCACCATGGGCTTCTCGGCGGCGATTCTGGAAATCTCGGCCCTTGGCTTTCTGGGCATGGGCGTGCAACCGCCCGCGCCCGAATGGGGCACCATGCTGGCCTCCGCCCGCGACTACATTGAGCGCGCCTGGTGGGTCGTCACCCTGCCCGGCCTGACGATCCTGTTCTCGGTGCTGGCCATCAACCTGATGGGTGACGGCTTGCGCGACGCACTGGACCCCAAGCTCAAGACCGCCGCATAAAACTACAAAGAACCACGATGGCACTGCTTACTATCAAAAATCTTTCGGTCGAGTTCGGCCCACAGGGCCGGGCTTTCCGGGCCGTGGACGGGCTGGACCTGACCGTCTCGCAAGGCGAAATCGTCGGCATCGTCGGCGAGTCCGGCTCCGGCAAATCGGTCACCATGATGGCCTTGATGGGCCTGCTCGACGGCCAGGGCCGCATCACCGCCGACACCCTGAACTTCGACGGCCAGGACCTGCTGAAAATCGCCCCCGCCCAGCGCCGCAAGCTGCTCGGTAAAGACATGGCGATGATCTTTCAGGACCCGATGACCTCGCTCAACCCCAGCTTCACCGTGGGCTACCAGATCATCGAGGTGCTCAAGCAGCACATGGGCCTGCGCGGCGCCGCGGCCACGGCCCGCGCCGTGGAGCTGATGGAGATGGTGGAAATCCCCGCCGCCAAAAGCCGCCTGGATGTGTACCCGCACCAGCTCTCGGGCGGCATGAGCCAGCGGGTGATGATCGCCATCGCCATCGCCTGCAAGCCGCGCCTGCTGATTGCCGACGAACCCACCACCGCCCTGGACGTGACCATCCAGGCGCAAATCATGGACCTGCTGGTGAATCTGCAAAAAGCCCACAACATGGCCCTGGTAATGATTACCCACGACCTGGCCGTGGTGGCCGAAGTGGCCCACCGCGTGGCCGTGATGTACGCCGGCCAGGTGGTGGAAACCGGCAGCGTGGCCCATTTGTTTGACCACCCCGCCCACCCCTACACCGACGCGTTGCTGCAGGCCGTGCCCGAGCGCAGCCATGGCGCGCGCCGCCTCAGCACCCTCAAAGGCATGGTCCCCGGCCAGTACGACCGCCCCAAAGGCTGCCTGCTGTCGCCGCGCTGCCCGCGCGTGCAAGACCGCTGTACCACTGAGCGCCCCGCATTAACCCAACACAATGGCTTTGGCGTGCGCTGCTTCTTTCCCCTGACCACATCCGCTGAAGAGGTAGCCGCATGAGCACGGTTGTTTTAGAAGCCCAAAACCTCACCCGCTACTACGGTGTGGCCCAGGGAGCCTTCAAGCCCAAGCTGCAGGTCAAGGCGCTCAACGGTATCTCGTTCCAACTGCAGGCCGGTAAAACCCTGGCCGTGGTGGGCGAATCCGGCTGCGGCAAAAGCACGCTGGCCCGCCAGTTGACCCTGATCGAAGCCCCCACCTCCGGCACGCTGGTGATGGACGGCCAGGCGCTCAGCACCGCCAGCGGCGCCCAGCGCAAAGCCATGCGCAGCAAGGTGCAGATGGTGTTCCAGAACCCCTACGCCTCGCTGAATCCGCGCCAAAAAATAGCCGACCAGCTGGCTGAGCCGCTGTTGCTGAATACGAAACTGACCGCCGCCGAGCGCACCGCCAAGGTCCATGACACCATGCGCCGCGTCGGCCTGCGCCCCGAGTTTGCGCAGCGCTACCCGCACATGTTCTCGGGCGGCCAGCGCCAGCGCATCGCCATCGCCCGGGCGATGATTTTGCAGCCGAAGATCTTGGTGGCCGACGAGCCCACGTCGGCGCTGGACGTGTCCATCCAGGCCCAGGTGCTTAACCTGTTCATGGACCTGCAAGAAGAGTTCAACACCGCCTACGTCTTCGTGTCGCACAACCTGGCGGTGGTGGAGCACGTGGCCAACGACCTGATGGTGATGTACCTGGGCCGCGCGGTCGAGGTGGGTGCCAAGGGCCTGATCTTCGAACGCCCGCTGCACCCGTACACCCAGGCCCTGCTGTCGGCCACCCCGTCCATCGACCGCAGCCAGCGCCGCGTGAAGATCAAGATCACCGGCGAGCTGCCCAGCCCGCTGAACCCACCCAGCGGCTGCGCCTTCCACAAGCGCTGCCCGCACGCCACGCCCCGCTGCGCAGCCGAAGAACCCTTGCTGCGCCCGCTGCTGGGCCGCGAGGTGGCCTGCCACCATGCGGAGACCATCAATACCTAAGAAATAAGCCGCCAGCGCTTGTTCCACCTGCACCAGCAGCTATTTTTTTGATAGCTTCTGGTGGAACACCACCTGCACGGCCAGCCCAGTCTGGGCAGCACTGTCTGCATAGTCCAGATGCACCTGCGCACCCATGCGCTCGGCAATGGCCTGCACGATGGACAAGCCCAGACCGGAGCCGGTACTGTCGTGGCCCAGCACGCGGTAGAACGGGTCGAAAACCCGGCCCTGTTCTGCCAACGGGATGCCGGGGCCGCTATCGCGGACCCACACCACGACCGGGCCGGGGCCAGGCTGCACAGCCAGGTCAATGCGACCACCGGGCGGGATGTAGCGGATGGCGTTGTCCACCAGGTTCTTGAGCAGCGTGGCCAGATCAAACTCGTCGGCCAGCACCTGTGCGTCCAGACCGTTTTCGACCCCGATGTCGATATTTTTTGCTTCTGCCAGGGGGAGCAAGTCCTCCAGCACGCGGCGAAACATCTGCTGTACCGAGTGCAAGCCCGGCTGCAGGCCCGTGGGGTGGTGGGATTGCACCCGCGCCAGGGTCAGCAACTGGTCCAGCAGGATACGGCTGCGGTCTATGCCCTGGCGCAGGGTGGCCACCCGCTGGCGAGCGGTGTCGGGCATGGCGGTGTCGTCCAGCCGCTCGGCCTGCAGCGACAGGGCGGTCAATGGCGAGCGCAGCTCGTGGGCGGCATCGGCCACAAAGCGGCGCTGGGCTTCCATGGCCTGGGCAACGCGGCCCAGCAAGCGGTTGATCGCCACCACAAAAGGCCGTACCTCGCGGGGCAAAGCCGGGGCGGCAAAGGGATGCAGCGCGTGCTCGCTGCGCTGGTCGATCTCCAGCGACAAAGCCGCAATCGGCTGGAATATTTTGCGCACCAGGTGGGCCACCACCACCAGCAACACCGGCAACAAGACCAGAAACGGCATCAGGGTGCGCACCGCGCTGTCGCGCGCGGCTTCGTCCCGCACCTGGCTGTCCTGCGCCACCGCGAAACGCTCGCCCGAGTCCAGCGTCTTGACCACCACACGGTAGGTGGTGTGCTGCACCGTGGTGGTTTGCAAACCGTCCGGCAAGGTGCTGGGTAGTACCAGCGGCACGCTAGCGGACAAGGCCTGCACGATGACCCGCGACTCCCCCGAAGCCAGTTCGCTGGCCGCAGAATGCGCCTGGGTGGTGGAAGCGGGCGTGGGCACGGGAAGGTGCGAAGTACCCACCAAGGCGGCCACTTGGCGCAGCATATCGTCTTGCAGTTCATTGGCTTCGTCAAAAGCAGCCACGAACGAGAACACGCCCGCCAGCAGCGCAATACCGCCAATCACCAGCGCCAGCCAAAGCGATAGGCGCAGTTGCAGCGAGGGACCCTGGGCCTTCAGCTCGTCTTGGAGACCATCCATCCCACCCCCCGTACATTTTTAATGGCACTGCTGCCCAGCTTCTTGCGCAACGCGTGGATCAAAAACTCCACCGCATTGCTCTCGACCTCCTGGCCCCAGCCGTAGATGCGGTCTTCCAGCTCACTGCGCGAGAGGATGGCACCGGGGCGCAACATCAGCGCATGCAGCAGGGCAAATTCCCGGTTGGAGAGCTGCAGCGCGTCAGCGCAGCCGGGTCCGGGCCCGCCCAGAGGCTGCGCAGTGCGGGTGGCGGGGTCCAGTCGCAGACACCCGTTGTCCAGCACCGGGCTGGCCGCCCCGCCCTTGCGGCGCTCTACCGCACGCATGCGGGCCAACAGCTCGGCCATCTGGAAGGGCTTGAGCACGTAGTCGTCGGCCCCGGCATCCAGGCCCTGGATGCGGTCTTGCAGTGCGTCGCGGGCGGTGATGACCAACACGGGGACCGCGTTGCGCTGGGCATTGGCAGGCGCACGGATGCTGCGCAGCACCTCCACGCCATCCCGCCGCGGCAGACCTAGGTCAAGCAGCACCACGCCATAGGCCTGGCTGGCAAAGCTGTGGAGGGCCGACTGGCCATCGCGCACCCAGTCCACCGCGTAGGCTGCGTCTTGCAGTGCCTGGGCGATGGCCTCGCCAATCATCCGGTCGTCTTCCACCAACAATACCCGCATCACGGAGCCTTTCGAGCTACAGCCTGCCTGCCATCTGGTCCATGATTTTGACCAGATCGGTGGTGGCAGTCTTGCAGTCAGCAGTTTGCGGGGCTTTGGCACGCAATGCTTGCAGCGCGGTGTCCAGGCGTTTGTCGATCTGGTGCCAATCGGCGGCGGCACGGGGTTTGAGTCCCGCTTCGGCGGCATCCCAGGCCACTTCCAGGTCTTTGATGCGGGCTTTGGCACCTGGCAGGTCGCCCTTGTCTACCCGGGCGGCCACATCGGCGGCGATACTGCGAAAGACCTCCAGGTTGCCCAGCTTGCTGGGGTTGACCGACATGGCGGCGCTGGGCTGCGTTGCGGTGGCGGGCAGGCCCAAAGCCGCACCAATGGCCAGCAGCGCAAAACTGCAGGAACGGGCAAAACGACGGAGTGAGGAGAAATTCAAAGTCAACATAGGTGCCTTCCAATAGGTGGGTGGGGATGGAAAAAAGAAAACGCTTTATCAAGGGGCGGGCAGCACCTGCGGTGCCGGGGTGTTGTGCCGGGATCGGGCCACCAGCACGCCAATGGCGCACAGAAACACCACGCTGGTCCACTGGGCCCCAAAGCCCAGGCCGCCGTATTCGCGGGCTTGCGACAGCCAGTCGCCCAGCGCCGCGCCCAGAGGACGGGTGAGAATGTAGGCCAGCCAGAATGCCAGTACCGCCGGTGCGCCCATGCGGCGCGCCAGGGCGACCACCGCAATCAAGCCGCCAAACACGCCCACGCCGACCTGGAAGCCCAGGCCCAGCGCCTCGGTGGCCAGGTCCCCCGCTGCAGTGCCCAGGGCAAAGGTGCACAGAATCGTCAGCCAGTAGTAGGCTTCCCGCGCCGGGGTGTTGATGGCCTGGATGTCCAGGGTGCGCTCGCGCCGAAACCACTGCACAAAGCACTGCACCAGCAAGACCAGGAATGCGCCGGTGCTGGCGTACAGGCTGATGCCCATGTCGTCGGTGAGCGCATCGGTGATCTGCGTGCCCACCACGCTGACCAGCACCACGCACCACCAGTAAAGCGCAGGGCGGCAGCGGCGGGCGCGCATTTGCGCCACCAATGCCAGCACCAGCAGCACCAGCATGCCCACGCGGGTCGCGGCCTTGCCCAAGCCCGCGTTGACGGTGAGGTAGTCGGCAATGGTTTCGCCCACCGTGGTGGTCATGATCTTGATCAGCCAGAAGCCAAGGGTGATCTCGGGCACTTTGTTGTGCCACGCTGCAGCGGGGCCAGGGGAAGATGGGTTGGGCATGGTGGGGGTCCAAAGGTCAAAGAAGAGAAAGAAGGTGTGCCACTGTGGTTGGTCCGACTTAGCGCGGCCTTAGCACGGCCTTGGCGCTGCCTTGGGGCTTCAGCTCTCTTCACCGTCTTCACCGTCTTCCTGGTCGCCATGGTCGGCGGTGTCCAGTACAGAAGACAACACCTGGCCCTTACCTGCATCGACCCGCACGTCAAACACTTTGCCGTCGCTGACCACTTCCACATCAAACACGGCGCCCTGCTGCGTCAGCATGTATTCGGCCCGTGTCGCCCGCCCGTGGGCATGCAGCTCGGCCTGGGTTACGGCCTCGGCCAGCGACACCCCGGTCCGGGCCAGGGCCTGTGCAGCCAGCAGGGCATCGTTTTGGTGGTCTTTGGTGGCGTAGGCCACGCTGCCCACGGAGGCCAGCACGGTGGCCAGGAAGAAAAATTTGCTGTAGCGGTACATGGTGTCCTCTCAAAACACGCAGATATTTGCGTGGAAGAGAGCGTAGAAGCGCAGACTTAGCCCACACCGAGCCCATCTGCCTAAAAAGCATTCAACATAAAAAAAGGCTACCCGCGCTTATACAGCAAGCACAAGCAGCTCTTATTTACATAGCAAACCGCGCCAACAGCTTGGGCACCGAAGCCACCAACATCGCCACCCCCGAGGCCGTCAGCAGCCCCAGTACGATCTTGCGGAACGCGGCTTCGCTGATGCCGATGTACAGCCGCGCGCCCAGCAGGGTGGGCAGCAGCATGGCCACGGCCACCACGCCAAACATCGGCAGCATGCTGCGCGTGACGATGCCGCGGGCCAGGTAAGTGCCCATGGTGACCAGCAGCATCGACAGGTTGAAGTTCTGCACGATGGCGCGCTGGGCATCTTTTTCCAGCCCGCGCAGCGTGCACCACAGCGTGGGCAGCGCGCCGGTGAAGCCGCCCAGACCACCCATCACGCCCCCGGTCAGGCCCACCACGCCGTCGGCCCAGCGGCCCCCGGCGGTGATGCGGGGTAGGTGCCGGGCCATCAGCATCGCCGGGCACCACACCACCAGCAGGCTGCCCAGCGCCAATCGAAACCAGTCCATGTCCAGCCGCGGCAGCAAGGCCACACCCAGCGGAATACCCAGCAAGCCGCCCAGCACGAACGGCAACAAAGCCTTCATATCAAAGCCCCGGCGCACCGTCACCGCCGCCAGCACCTGGCCGGTCAGCGAACCAAACACCGCCAGCGCCGCCGCCAGCCGCGGCTCCAGCGTCCAGGCCCAGAACGACATCGCCACCAGCCCATAGGCAAAGCCCGACAGGCCCTGCACAAAGCCCGCCACTACCGCGCCTATCGCCACCACCCACACAACCGAATCCATGGTGTCTCCTGAAATTGCATCGTCCGATTGTGATCAGTCCACGCGGTAGCATGCGGCCCTCCACCTGAAAGACACACCCATGTCCCTCACCTACAAAATCGCCGTCATCGCCGGAGACGGCATCGGCCAGGAAGTCATGCCCGAAGGCCTGCGCGTGCTGCAGGCCGCCGCCAGGCGCTTCGACATCGCCCTGGAATTCCACCCCTTCGACTGGGCCCACTGCGGCTACTACGCCCGTACCGGCCAGATGATGCCCGACGACTGGAAGGCCCAGCTGCAGCCCATGGACGCGATCTACTTCGGGGCCGTGGGCTGGCCCGCCACCGTGCCAGACCACATCTCGCTGTGGGGTTCGCTGCTCAAGTTCCGCCGCGAATTCGACCAATACATCAACCTGCGCCCGGTGCGCCTGTTCGAGGGCGTGCCATGTCCGCTGGTGGATAAACAGGGCAAGGCGCGCAAGCCGGGCGACATCGACTTCTTTGTGGTGCGCGAAAACACCGAGGGCGAGTACACCAACCTGGGCGGCACCATGTACGCCGGAACCGAGCGCGAGATCGTCATCCAGGAGTCGGTGTTCTCGCGCCATGGCACCGACCGGGTGCTGAAGTACGCGTTTGAGTTGGCCCAAAGCCGCCCGCGCAAGCACCTGACCGTGGCCACCAAATCCAACGGCATCGCCATCAGCATGCCCTGGTGGGACAGCCGCGCCGATGCCGTGGCACAGGGCTACCCGGACGTGGCAGTGGACAAGCAGCACATCGACATCCTCAGCGCCCGCTTCGTGCTGCAGCCCAACCGCTTCGACGTAGTGGTGGCCAGCAACCTGTTTGGCGACATCCTGTCCGACCTGGGCCCGGCCTGCACCGGCACCATCGGCCTGGCACCTTCGGCGAACCTGAATCCCGAACGCACGTTCCCGTCGCTATTCGAGCCAGTCCACGGTTCGGCCCCCGACATCGCGGGCCAGAACATCGCCAACCCCGTCGCCATGGTCTGGTCGGGCGCGCTGATGCTGGACTTTTTGGGCCACCGTGCGGCGCACGATGCCATCGTGGCCGCCATCGAAAAAGTGCTGGTCACCGGGCCGTGCACGCCAGACTTGGGCGGCAGCGCATCAACGGCGGAGATGGGCGCGGCGATTGCGGCGCATCTGGGTTAGTGCAAAAGTAGCAAAGGATTCGCGCAGAAATGCTATTTATTTAATAGCATACAGCGTAGACAGAATCTACGCTGGAGCCCTATTTTTTATAAATTTACTGCACAGCCACTGGGCACAAGCCGTAGCCACCCCGTCGCCAACCCGTCACATTTCTGAAATATCTCCCCTGTCCAATGCGCCATTTACAGGGAAAATTGATATGTTCACACGCCGTGCGCTGGTCGCGCTTGCAATGGTCTTCAGCTACAACGCCTACGCTGCAGCCAGCCCCTACCTCACCCACAAGCAGCTGGACATCATTCCATTTCTGCCGACACCCGTGGCCAACGGCAGCGCCGAAGACCGCGCACAGCAAATGCTGGTGATTGCAGCCCAAAAAGCCGCCACACCGGAGCGCATTGCCCTGGCCAACAGCGACGCGGAAGAGACCGTTTACGCCATGTTCTCCAGTGTGCTGCCCGCCAGCTTCCAGCCCGCCAATCTGCCCTTGCTCACCGCCATGTTTGAACGCATCGGCGAAACCGAAGACGCAGTGGTGGACCCGGTGAAGGCCTACTTTGGCCGCACCCGTCCGTTCCTGAACAACCCGGACATCAAACCCCTGGTGAAGCCGTCCAAAAGCGGCTCCTACCCATCCGGCCACACCTCGCGCTCCACCATGATGGCGATTGTGTTGAGCAGCATGCTGCCCGAGAAACGGGCCGCTCTGTTCGAACGGGCCAACGCCTACGCAGAAAGCCGTGTGGTCGGTGGCATGCACTACCCGAGCGACCTGGATGGTGGCCGCCGCGCAGGCACTGCGATGGCCGCCACCTTGCTGGCCAGCCCCACGTTTAACACCGACTTTGAAGCGGCCCGCGCGGAGTTGCGCAAGGTACTGGGCCTGCAATAGGCCCCAGCGCATCCGCCGACCAGCCGCAGACAGTGCGGCTGCGCTGACACTTCTGCGCGGGGCTCTCAGCCCACCTCTCTGTGTGCGCTGCCGCACAGACCCCAGAGGCGTGGGCTGCAACCATGTTGGATATTTACGCAGGGAATACCGGCAACCGGCCCCAGCGTCCTCTTCCACCCGCGTTGAAAGGACCCACCATGACCGAGAAAACCGCCACCGTCCATTGGGAAGGCCCCGGCAAAAAAGGCCAGGGACAGATCAGCACCGAAACCGGTGCGCTCAAGGCCTATCCCTACGGCTTTGCCAGCCGGTTTGGCGACGACCGCAAGGGCAGCAACCCCGAAGAAATTTTGGGGGCAGCACATGCGGCCTGCTTCGCCATGGCGTTCTCGTTTGCCTGCGACAAGGCGGGCTTTGCCACCACTACGGTGGACACCCGGGCCCAGGTGCGCCTGGCACCGCAGGGCGAGGGATTTGGCATAGACCGGATTGCGTTGACCTTGCAAGCCAGCGTGCCTGGCCTGGAAGAAGCGCAGTTCCAGGCCCTGGCGCTGGCCGCGAAACGCGATTGCCCTCTGTCCAAAGCCTTGGCCAGCGTGCCAGAAATTACCCTGCACGCCACCTTGAAAGCGGCTTCATGAATCGGGTTGACACCGGTGATGCCCCCGAAGCAGGTCTGTCCGCCGCGGACCATGTGCTGGGCTCCCCCGATGCCCAGTTGACGCTGGTGGAATACGGCGACTACGCATGCCCGGCCTGCATCCAGGCCGAGCCGTTGGTACGGCACCTGGTAGACACCGAGGGGCACCGTCTGCGCTTTGTATTTAGGCACTATCCGCTGGTTGAAGTGCATCCGCAGGCTGAATTGGCAGCAGAAGCCGCCGAAGCTGCGGCTGCGCAAGGTAAGTTCTGGCCCATGCACCACCTGCTGTTTAACCCCAGGCAGCACCTGGATGCCGCTGCTCTGGCGGCTCACGCCGAAGCCATCGGCCTGGACATGCTGCGCTACCACGGCGAGATGAACGACCGCATCTACACCCAGCGGGTACAGGAGCACCGGCGCGCTGGCGACCGCAGCGGCGTGCGGGCCACACCCAGCTTTTTCCTCAACGATGCGGTGATCGATGTGTCGTTTGGTTTTGAAAAATTCACCGAGGCCGTGCACGCGGCTTTGAAAGGCCGCTAGGAGCCTGGGCACTGGCGCTTTTTACCCTTTTGGAGCAGCAGCTATGCCTACCAAAGCCTGGAGCGCCAAACGCGAGCGCCAATACGAGCACATCAAAACCAGCCTGCTCGAGCGCGGCAAGCCCGAGCCGCTGGCCGAAGAAATCGCCGCGCGCGTGGTCAACAAGGAACGGGCGCAGCACGGTGAGTCGGTGGAGGCCAGCGCCTCCTCGCTCAACGACATGTCCGCCAGCCGACGCGGCGGCCTGCGCTCGCACAAGGGCGCGGGCGGTCGCACCCTGCGGCAACTGCGTAACGAGGCCAGCCAACGCGGTGTAAAGGGCCGCTCCAAGATGAACAAGGCCGAGCTGGAGCAAGCATTGCTGCGTTAAACATAGCAATGTATGTAGACAAAATATGCGCTAGAGGCCATTTTTATCCGCAACTTAAATACCTGTCACATCCGTCGCGGTTTTGTCACCTTTTTGTCATGTTTTCGGACCATGCTTATGGGTTTTTCCAAGTAACCAGGAAGTCCATGTTTATTGATCCACTTTGCGCCCGTGTAGGCCGTCGATTCGTCCTTGCGCTTGCGGCCATGGCAGCCACGCTGTACGCACCGCTTGCTGCGCAGGCGCAAGACAAAAGCGTGTCCGGCCCACTGGTGCTGTACAGCTCGCAGCCAGAACGCGACCTGAAGGAAACCCTGACCGCGTTCAACGCCCTGTACCCGGATGTGAAGGTAGAAACTTTCCGCTCCGGCACCACCGAAGTCATCAACCGGCTGCGCACCGAAATCGCTGCGGGCGCCCCCCGGCCCGACCTGCTGCTGATTGCCGATGCGGTGTCGATGGAAACGCTGAAGCTCGAAGGCCGGTTGCTGCGCATGCGCAACATCGACACGTCGGCGATTCCGG
Organism: Rhodoferax sp. RT5P35; assembly: GCF_056521385.1. Taxonomy (NCBI): domain Bacteria; kingdom Pseudomonadati; phylum Pseudomonadota; class Betaproteobacteria; order Burkholderiales; family Comamonadaceae; genus Rhodoferax; species Rhodoferax sp. RT5P35. The sequence continues at coordinate 82,951 of NZ_JBWMAX010000003.1, forward strand.
CGGCATTTTTTGACGCCCAGCGCACCTATATTGGCACCAAGCTGATCACCACCGGCATCGTCTACAACATCCAGTCCAAGTTCAAACCCACCTCCTGGGCCGACCTGCAAAACCCGGCTCTTAAAGGCCAGGTGGTGATGCCCAGCCCGCTGTATTCTGGCGCGGCTGCCATCACCGTCAGCTCCTGGTCGGCCACACCAGATCTGGGCTGGAAATTCATCGAGGGCCTGAAGGCCAACAACGCCGTCGCGGTGCGCGGTAACGGCGCAGTGCTGCAGCAGGTGGCGAATGGCGAAAAAATGGTGGGCGTGCTGGTGGACTTTATGGCGCTGAATGCCAAAGCCAAAGGCTCACCGGTGGAATTCGTCATCCCCAAGGAAGGACTGAGCTTTGTGACCGAGCCGGTGGCCATTCTGAACACCGCCAAGAACATCCCCGCCGCGGAGGCCTTTGTCAACTTTCTGGTCTCTGGCAAGGGCCAGGAATTCTCGACCCAGCTCGGTTACATGCCGCTGGCGAAAAATATTGCGGTCCCCAAGGGCTATCCGGCGGGCTCCAGCTACCGCTTCATGAAGGTCGTGCCTAGCGACATCGTGAAAACCGGCGAGGAAGAAAAGAAACGCTTCGGCCAGGTATTCGGCGGCTGATGGCAGCTTGTTGCGTATCCAAAAAAGTAGCCATCGCGCCGCTAGCGCCCAGCACAGCGCCTGGGCGGCACACGCGGTGACCGCGGCTGATGGACTGGCGCGGGCGACTGCTGCGGCCCACCCTTCCCCTGCCTGGTGGCGCAGCGAAAAGCTGGTGACAGCAGGTTTGCTGGCCTTTCTGCTGCTGGTCTGCGGCCTGCCGATCGCCCGGCTGCTGCTGGAGATGGTGGCGGCGCTGGCGGGCCCGCACCGCAGTGCGGTTCTGGCATCGGCCAGCTCTAGTTCGGCCTGGACGGCCACCCTGCATTCGCTGCAAGTGGGCCTGGCGGGCGGCGCACTGGCGGCCGTCTATGGCTTGTTGATGGCCAGTGTGGTCACCCTGGGGGATTTGCGGCACCGGCAGTTTGTGGTGTTTGGCTTTGTGGCGCAGGCCATGATCCCGCCGCAGGTGATTGCCCTGGCCTGGCTGCAGGTGTGGATTCCTGCGCGGGACCTGCTGGTCAGTGCCGGTGTCGATGCTGCCCTGGGCTGGAGCAACCCGTTGCAAGGCGGCGTGGGCATCGGTTTTCTGCTGGGCGTGCACTATGCGCCGCTGGTGTTTTTGACCGTGCGTGCGGCGCTGCTGAACGTGCCGCCCGACGTGATTGAAGCCGCACGGGTCTGCGGCTCGCCGCCGCGCAAAGTGGTCACCCGCATCATCTGGCCGCTGGTTCTGCCGGCCCTGGCTTCTGGCACTGCGCTGGCGTTTGTGTCGTGCATCGGCAACTTCGGCATTCCGGCGTTGCTGGGCATTCCGGGCGATTACCTGGTGCTGCCCACGCTGATCTACCGCGAACTCTCGGGCTATGGGCCGAGTGTGATTCCCAACGTGGTCATTTTGTCGGGCATCGTGGCGCTGCTGGCGGGGCTGGGTGTGCTGGTGCAGCACCTGTGCGTCAAGGGCGAGCACTACCGCGTCAGCGCCGCGCGCCGCCCCCACGCGCCGTTCAGCTTCCGGCAGCACCGGCTGTGGATCGAGCTGCTCAGCGGCGGCTTGGTCACCTTGCTGCTGGTGCTGCCCTTATTGGCGCTGCTGGCGCAGTCGCTGACCCAGGCACCGGGCGTGCCGCTCACCGCCCGCAGCGCCACGCTGGCGCACTATGCCTATGTGGTGCTCGGCAACCAGGCCACCGGCAGGGCATTTTTCAACAGTGCGCTGCTGGCCGTGGCCACCGCCTTTTTGCTGGCGGTGGTGTCATTGTTCTGTGCATACATGGTGGAGTACCGGCGCGTGCGCGCTTTGTCCAAACTGGGGCTGCTGATCGAAGTGCCGTATGTGATTCCGGGCGTGGTGCTGGCCATGGCCATGATCCTGCTGTACCTTCGCCCGCTGCCGCTGACCTCGCTGTCCTTGTACAACACGCTGGCCATCCTGCTGCTGGCCTACCTGGCGCGCTTTTTGACGATACAGCTGCGCCCGGTGGTCAGCGGGTTCCGCCAGTTCCCGCGCGAAATGCTGGAAGCCGCAGAGATTTTTGGCGCCAATTTCCGTACCCGCATCCTGAAGATTGTGCTGCCGGTGCTGCTGCCTTCGCTGACGGCCGGGGCGACTTTGGTGGTGCTGCTGTCGATGAACGAATTGACCGTGTCCGCCCTGCTCTGGGCCACTGGCACCGAAACCCTGGGCGTGGCGGTGTTCAGCCTGGAGCAAGGGGGCGAGTCCGCCGCGGCCTCTGCCCTGGCGGTGCTTACCGTGCTCAGCACCATGCTGGTCATGTGCGTTGCCAGCCTGGCCGGGCGGCGTCTTCCCTCTGGAGTGCTGCCATGGCGCGCATAAGTATCCGCAATATCAGCAAGCAGTACGGCAGTGGCGCACATGCGCACACCGCCTTGTCGAATGTGTCGATGGACATTGAGGACGGCGGCTTCGTGGCGCTGCTCGGGCCTTCCGGGTCGGGCAAGACCACTATTCTGCGGGCCATCGCCGGGCTGGAAACGCTGGACAGCGGCAGCATCGAGATCGACGGCGTGACCGTGTCCGGCCCGCATATCCATCTGCCGCCCGAGCAAAGGCGGGTGGCCGTGGTGTTCCAGAACCACGCCCTGTGGCCGCAGATGACTGTGGCCGAGAACGTGATGTTCCCGCTGCTGGTCACGCACAAGCGCAGTGCCGCGGTAGAGCAGCAGGTGCGGGATGCCCTGGCCAATGTAGACCTGGAGCCGCTGGCACAGCGCTACCCCGACCAGCTATCCGGCGGGCAAAAGCAGCGCGTGGCCCTGGCCCGTGCCATGGTCGGCCATCCGCAGGTGCTTCTGTTTGACGAGCCACTGGCCAGCCTGGATGTGGAGTTGCGCCGCGACATGCAGCGCCTGATCGCCCGCAGCCGCAGCCCCCAGACAGCCATCGTCTACGTGACCCATAACCAGGAGGAAGCACTGGCGCTGGCTGACCGGGTTGCGGTGCTGTCCGACGGAAAAATCCACCAGCTCGACACGCCACTGGTGCTGTCGCAAGAGCCCACCACCCGCATGGTGGCGTCGTTTGTGGGTGGCCGCAACATCCTGCAGGTGCAGGTGCTCAGAAGTGAGGCCGCAGGCACGGTGTTGCTTGCGCTCAACGGCTACACCTTCACCGCCCGCTGCCACCACCCTCCCACGCAGCCCGCTGCCTGGGTGTCGGTCCAGCCCGGTGCCTTTGCCTTGGCTGGCCCGGCAGATGGTTTGGGCATGGAAATAGGTATGGGAATAGGCATACAGGTGGACTACGTGTTCTTCCAGGGGGACTCGTATCTGGTCGAAGGGCGTTGCCTGGCCGGTGACCACAGCGTCCTGGCGGTACGGCTGCCATTGGCCGACAAGCCCGTTGTCGGCGGCCAATACCAGGTGCGGATCACCGATGCCTGGGTGCTGCCCGAAGTGGTGGCTGGGTAAAAATCCCCCACCGTCTGCGGCCATGCCCCATGAGGAGGATGCCCACCCGGGTATGGGTGCCTAAACTGACGACGGCCAAGCCATCGACCGCTGGCTGGATACCAGCGAAGGCACGCAGGCCCTGGTCGAATGCGACCTGTACACCTAAGCCCGCAGCGCCACACCGCGCTAAGCCCACCTGCAAACCCGAAAAACCGCATCCGGCAAACGCATCTTCCAGCCCTGAACCACCGCCTCAACCCTCTGGGGCCACCATGGTGATGGCATCGAACGGGCAGCGCACGGCGCATTTGCGGCAGCCGGTGCAGGCGCCGATATCGCCCAGCACCGAAAACTTCTTCCAACCCTGCGGCTCCAGCGACAGCAAATGCAAATGGCAGGTGGGCACGCACCAGCCGCAACCCGTGCAGCGGGCGGTGTCGATTACGGGTTTGGGAACGGGGCGGGCGGCTGGCATGGCCCGCTCATCATAGGCTGCGGGAGCTGGTTGAGGCCATTTAATGCCACCAGCGCATACTCCACCTACGCTAGTAGCTATTATTTTAATAGCAATTGGCTCAGACCTTGGGGTTCAGCTTGTCTTGCGTTTGCGTGTCGAAATCACTGGCGGCATGGCGCTCGTGCAGTTGCTCGGACGGCTCCCCAAATGCGCGGTTCACCATGCGCCCGCGCTGGACCGCCGGGCGTGCGGCGATCTGCTGGGCCCAGCGCACGACATGGGTGTATTCCTGCACGCTCAGAAACTCAGCCGCCCCGTACAGCTGGCCCAGCACCAGGCCGCCGTACCAGGGCCACACCGCCATGTCTGCGATGGTGTAGTCATCGCCCGCCAGGTAAGTGTGGTCGGCCAGGTGGTAGTCCAGCACGTCCAGCTGGCGCTTGACCTCCATCGCGTAGCGGTTGATCGGGTACTCGAACTTGGCCGGTGCGTAAGCATAAAAATGGCCAAAACCACCGCCCAGAAACGGCGCACTGCCCATCTGCCAGAACAGCCACGACAGGCACTCGGCCCGCGCCGCACCGCTGGCGGGCAGAAACGCGCCAAACTTCTCCGCCAGGTGCTGCAGGATCGCACCCGACTCGAACACCCGCACCGGCTCGGCGCCGCTGCGGTCCAGCAGCGCCGGAATCTTGGAATTGGGGTTGACCGCCACAAAGCCGCTGCCGAACTGGTCGCCGGTATTGATGCGGATCAGCCAGGCATCGTATTCCGCGCCAGTGTGGCCCAGCGCCAGCAGCTCCTCCAGCAGGATCGTCACCTTCACGCCATTGGGCGTGGCCAGCGAATACAGCTGCAGCGGATGCTTACCTACCGGCAGCACCTTGTCATGCGTTGGGCCGGAAATGGGGCGGTTGATGCTGGCAAACTGGCCGCCGTTTTCCTGGTCCCAGGTCCAGACTTTGGGGGGCGTGTAGACGGTGGTGTCGGTCATGCAATGGTTTCCTTGGTGGGGTGTAGGTCAAAAACTGAATGGATGGAAGGGTAGCCGCAGTGGGATGCCCCGTGGCATGGAGGGTTTTGGATGAAAGGCTGCTGGGCAATTTAGCGACCCCACGCAAAAACGCGATTGCCGCGCACTGGCTCAGCGGCACGAACTGCCATTTTGATAGCCACCTTATGCACATCGGCCTACTCCTAAGCCCCTAAGCCCCTGAGCCGATACCCGCTATCCCGCCGCAACGATCACATGCGCCTGGATTTTCCCTGCCACCGGGCCTGTGCCATGGCGACTGGCGATGGCCTCCGTTGCGTGATCCGTTGCCAGCTGCAGCAAGCTGGCGTCGCGCGCCTCGATTTCATTGCGCAGCGGTGTGCCCAGGCAGTAGGCGGTGGCGGCATCGCGCGCCGATTCCGCGCAACCCAGCTTCGCATGCGTTTCGATCCCGATGTCGGTGAACCCGGCACGGCGCAAGTCCTCGCGGATCACCGCGACATCGTGGTAGCCGTGCGGCGTGCGGGCAAGAAAGCGCGGCGGGTCCTGGGGAAACACCATGGCGACGGCCCTGGTGACGTCGTCGGCAAAGGCGTTCTCTTCGATGCGGTCCCAGACGTTGAAAACAAAGCGCCCGCCGGGCCTCAGCACACGGCGCGCCTCGGCATAGCCCGCAACCCGGTTCGGGAAAAACATCGCGCCGAACTGGCAGCACACCACATCGAACGCCGCATCCTCGAACGGCAGAGCCAGTGCATCCGCCTGCCGCCACGCAATACGGCTGTCGGCCCCCTGCCGGGCGGCGGCATAGTCAAGCATGGGCTGGTTCAGGTCGGTCACTACATAGCGTGCGTCGGCACGCAGCCGGGGCGCCAGCGCCCGCGTCACCACGCCGCTGCCGGCCGCCGTCTCCAGCACCGCGCCGGGCGAAAAGGCCGCAACCAACTGCGCCAGGTCCGCAGCGAACGCCCCAAAGATCAGCGGGACCATCAGCGTGTCGTAGAACTTCGGGATGGGACCCGCGAATACCTTGTCACTCTCTGCCATGAAACCTCCTTGCACGCACCGGAATGGTGAACGCGCATGCCAGTCTCGTCAATTGCGTTGTGCGGACCTATCCACCAACATGGCACCCGCATTGCGGCTACCTTGCCAGACATTCCAGGCGCTTTGCTGACTTCAGACGAATTACAAGAGCGTCTAAATTTCCCGTACAAGACATTTCCGCAAGCAAGCTGGCCTTTTGTCTTCCTATTTCCCCATCGGGACATTTTCTTGTAATTCACCAGCTTTAACCCCATAATTTCCCGAACAGGAAATTGCCATGACCGCCATCCCCTCCCCCGCCGCCCTCGGTATCGCCACCCGTGCCGCCCGCAAACAGCTCGGCCTGACCCAGCCGCAACTGGCCTTGGCGTCCGGTGTAGGCGTGCGTTTTGTGGTGGAGATGGAGGCCGGTAAACCTACGCTGCGGCTGGAGCATATTTTGCGGGTGCTGCATGCGCTGGGAGGTAGCCTAACGGTGGAAGGTTTGCCATCCGCTTCGGAGGGTGCATAGCATGCCAAGCCAACTCGACGTCTACCTGTTCGAGCACCTTGTGGGCCACCTGGCGCAAGTGAACGGACGGCTCAACTTCAGCTACGCGCCCGACTGGCTGGCCCACAGCCGTGCCCGTGCGCTGTCCCACTCACTGCCGCTGCAAACCGCGCCGTTCGACGACCGCGCCACCCGCCCTTTCTTCGCCGGGCTGCTGCCCGAAGGCGACAAACGCAAACTCATCGCCCAGGCGCTGCAGGTGTCCCGCCAGAACGACTTTGGTTTGCTCGACGGCATCGGCGGCGAATGCGCAGGGGCCGTTACCTTGTTGGAGGCCGGACAGGTCTTGCCAGCAATCCACACCCCGCCCGCCGTGCGATGGCTGGACGGTGCCCAACTGCTGCGCCTGCTGGATGAAATGCCCCAGCGCCCCATGCTGGCGGGCGTGGGCGGACTGCGCCTGTCGCTGGCAGGTGCGCAAGACAAACTGCCGGTGGTTGCAGACGGCAAGCGCATCGGCCTGCCGCTGCTGGGCACGCCCAGCACCCACATCATCAAACCCGCCATTCCCGGGATCGACGGCAGCGTGCAAAACGAAGGTTTTTGCATGGCGCTGGCCCGCGCCATGGGTTTGGACGTAGCCCCCACCAGCGTGCGCCACATCGCAGTCCGCCCCTACCTGCTGGTCACGCGCTATGACCGCATATCGGCGACCGGTGCCGACGGCACGCCAACGCGCTTGCACCAGGAAGACTTCTGCCAGGCGCTCGGCATACCGCCCGAGACCAAGTACCAAAACGAAGGCGGCCCCGGCTTGCCCGATGCCTTTGCCCTGCGGCGCACCACCACCCGCCCCAGTGCCGTGCAGGTGCTAAAGCTGCTGGATGCCGTGGTGTTCAACGCCCTGGTCGGCAACCACGACGCGCACGCCAAGAACTTCTCGCTGCTGCACACCGTGCAGGGTACGGTGCTGGCCCCGCTGTACGACCTGCTGTGCACGGCGGTCTACCCGCGCCTGACCGACAAGATGGCCATGAAGATCGGCAGCAAATACAAGTTCAGCGAAGTGCTGGCCCGGCACTGGATGCAGTTTGCTGAAAGCTCCGGGCTATCCCCCGCCCAAGCCAGGAAGCGGATTCTGGAGATGGCCGAAAGATTGCCGGCCATAGCGCGGATCACGTTGGCGGGGATGGAGCTGCAAGGCAATGGGCACGCAGTGCTGGGGGAGATCGTGGGATTGGTGGAGCAGCGGTGTGGGTTGACGGTGCGGCGTTTGACGGAAGACAACGAAGGGCTTCCAACATAAAAATGGACTACCCCAGATTGCATTTGAAGATGCATGAGCTAACTACTTCTTGCTGTCACTAAATAGATCAATCGCAAATGCTCCACTCTGAACCAAATCGGACTTCGTCTCGTAGCATCCGACTCTAAAACTCTTACACGCAGCTATCTCGTCACTGTTAACCTTAAGAAACGCGCTTTTACACATCATGGAAGACAGGACCCAGATGTCATTGCGCAGGTTAAAAACTCACTAGGGAATAGTAAAAATGCTTGCTGATGAAATTGCAAATGCCCAACGCCTCGTCCGAACGGACGCTTATCAAATGTCGCTGGGCGAGATCGTGAGCATGTATGACAAGCGTGAATTCATCATCGATCCTGAATTCCAACGGCTTTTCCGTTGGAATATTGGCCAAAGATCAAAGTTGATCGAATCCTTACTTCTTGGCATTCCTTTGCCGTCTATTTTTGTGTTCGAAAAAGAAGACGGGAACTGGGAACTCATTGATGGCCTACAGCGTATCTCTACAGTCCTCGAATTTATGGGTCTATTGCGCGGCTCAGACGGCAGCCTACAGCCACCATCCGTGCTAGAGGCGACCAAATACCTTCCCTCGCTACACAACGCAGTCTGGGAGGTGTCAGACCTCATTCCCGATGTTCCTACAGTTGAACAGAAGCAAATCGACAAGGTACAGCAGCTTGCCATCAGGCGCGGACGGCTTGGTGTCGAGATTCTGAAGCGCCCCAGCGACAACTTAACCAAGTACGACCTGTTTCAACGACTTAACGCTGGAGGTACTCAGGCAAATGCCCAAGAACTCCGGAACTGTGTCATGTTGATGGTGAATGGTGAATACTTTCGTGCCATTAAGCTTGCCGCGGAACAGGTGTCTTTCAAAACCGTGACATCGGTAACCGACGATCAGGCCGAGCGACAGAGGCACCTAGAGATGGCAGTGCGATTCTTAGTACATGCGAACGAGCCGTACGACGGCCTTCTTGATGTTGAAGAGTACATAGATGAAGGCATCGTCAAACTGGCTCAGACTGGGGATCACGTCCGCGCGGTGTATCAAATCAACCAAACATTCCAGCTATTGAACGAAATCGCAGGACAGAATGCTCTCCGACGATTCCTAAATGGTGAGCATGTTGGTAAGACTGGGCTCGTTGGCTTAGAGGGTATTGCTGTAGGAGTAGCCAAGAACCTCGATGCAATATTGGCCCTTGGACCGGTCGAGGCTAAAAGTTTCGTTAAGGTGAAAATGGAGAGCTTCTGGTCACAGCCGCAAAGTGTCAACTTCACATCTCCTGGACTGCGGGGCACAAGTCGTATTCAGCGCACCGTACCTTTCGGCGCAGTTTGGTTCCAACCGTGAGTAAGCCCTACACGGAAGCTGACTTTTCCTCACAAATCACTGAGGACCGCAACTGGCGCATTAAGGAAATTTCCGATCTCAAGATAGCGGTGAGACGAGGCGATACAAGCCTGCAAAAGGTCCTGCTACGAGCACTGGTTGCAATTTGCTACGCGCACTGGGAAGGCTATGTAAGGTTTTCTGCAAAGAAATACATGGAGCACATCGCACTGCGGCAGTTCAAATATGCTGAGCTTGACGGTCAATTTTTTCAGAACTACTTTCTGCCGCGGCTTGCATCACTTTCCACGTCAAAGACTAGCGTCGCTGAGCGTTGTGCCCTCGTAAACGAGATTCTGAACTCGTCCGACCTTCGATTTAAACGAGCAAACGATGACTTGATCAATACAAAGGCAAATTTAAACTTCGAGGTTTTTACCGATATCTGCCTGGTGTGCGGCGTATCCGTTCAGCACTTCGCGGACAAATCTACCTTCATCGACGTAATGCTTCTAAAACGTCGAAATGCCATTGCGCATGGCGAAGATACTTTCGTGGCACGCGACAACCTCGATGAAATCACAAACGACACCATTGGATTGATGCGCACGTTTGGCGATGCTTTGGAAAACCACGTTTACCTTCAAACATACAAGGTGGGATAGGCTCACTATCTGCCACACAGTCATCACTGCAAAATCCATAGCTTCTCCCGCCCATTGAATAAGCGCTGAGGGCTGTTTTGATCCACAACCCTCACCCCCTAGCGCTCAGCCGACACTCCGCAAACCCCGCCCCGTCCCCCAGCACAAAGTCCCGAAACGCTGCCCCCAGATCCGACGGAACCGCATCGCGGCGGTGCAGCAAACACCAGTCCAGCATCTTCGGCATATCCTGCAAATCCAGCACCGCCAGCATCCCTGCGGCCAGCTCAACCTGGAACACGTGGGCGGATAAGAAGCTGATGCCCATTCCGACCATCACGGCCTGTTTGATGGTCTCGTTGCCCGATAACTCCATCGACACGTTCACCTGCAGCGACTGGGATTGCAGCAGGTGCTCCAGAAACTGGCGGGTGGCGGAGCCGGGCTCGCGGAAGATGAAATCCTCGGTGCGCAAGTCCGCCCAGCTGAGCTTGCGCTTGGCGGCAAGCGGGTGGTTGGGCGGGGCGACGATGCAGTGGGGGTTGCGGGCGAAGGTTTCGGCCTCCACATCGGCCTCGCTGGGCGGGTAGCCGCCGATGGCCACGTCGAGCTGGTGGTCTTGCAGCATGGCCAAAATTTTGTCGCGCCGCTCCACCGTGAGCTTGAAGCGGATGCCGGGGTGGCGCGCCTTGAAGGCCATGAGCAGCGCGGGCGCAAAGTAGTGCGCCGTGGGCACCACGCCCAGGTGCAGCAGCCCGCCCTCGCCGCTGCGGCTGGCGGCCATGGCCTCGTCTGCGATGCGCACCTGGTCGAGGATGCGGCGGGTGTGGCGCAGCAGGGCTTCGCCGGGTGGGGTCAGAAGCAGGCGTTTGCCGGTTTTGCTGAACAGCGGCTGGCCAGCGTCTTCCTGCAACTGGCTGATCTGCATGGACACCGCCGGTTGCGTCAGGTGCAGTTGTTCCGCGGCGCGCGAGTAGCTCAGGGTGGTGGCCACGGCTTCAAAGATACGGAGCTGGCGCAGGGTGGTGTTTTTCATGGCAGGGTGGTACAGGGTTACACCGGAAATGCGGGCTTTGGGCGGAGGGTGAAATCGACTGGGTGGCAATGGGTTTGCAGGGAGTTTCCCTAAGCTGCAACGCAGCATTTCTGGCCCCGGAGGCGCTAGGCGCACACCCTTGCCGTGGTAACTCCCAAGTATAAATAAAACTTTGCCAAACCATCAATAAGCATGGGTTGTGGATATGTACGCCCCTCTCTAGACTTGCGACCAAGTCAACCCGCCGCTCCACTTGCCTACCCCCATGCCCCACACCACCACCGCCCCCTTCCCTACCTGGAACGATGCCCACGCGGCCACGCTGGATGCGTCCGGCCTGCTGCTGTACCGCTCGAACCTGCTGGGTTCCGACCTGCGCATCACCAACTACGGCGGCGGCAACACCTCGGCCAAGCTGGTGCAAAAAGACCTGCTGACCGGCCAGGATGCCACCGTGCTGTGGGTCAAGGGCTCGGGCGGCGACGTGGGATCGATGAAGCTGGACGGCTTCAGCACGCTGTACATGGACAAACTGAACGCGCTGCAAAAGCTCTACCGCGGCCCCGAATTTGAAGACGAGATGGTGGCCTACCTGCCGCACTGCACCTTCAACCTGAACCCGCGCGCCGCCAGCATCGACACGCCCCTGCACGCCTACCTGCCGTTCGCCCATGTGGACCACATGCACCCCGACGCGGTGATTGCGATTGCCGCCATGGCCAACAGCGAGGCGCTTACCGCCAAGATTTTTGAAGGCACCGTGGGCTGGCTGCCCTGGCGCAAGCCCGGCTTCGAACTGGGCCTGATGCTGCAGCGCTACCAGGCCGCCCACCCTACCCAGCGCGGTTTGGTGCTGGCGGGCCACGGCCTGTTCACCTGGGGCGACACTGCCAAGAGCTGCTATGAAAACACCGTGGGTGTGATCGCCCATGCGCAAAACTGGCTGGGCCGCGAAAGCCTGGCCCGCAAGGCCGTGGCCTTTGGTGGCGTAGCGCAAGAGCCGCTGGCCACCGCCGACCAAGATGCGACGCTGGCACGTGTGCTTCCCGTTCTGCGCGGCCTGGCATCGAAGAGCGGCCACAAGCTGCTGCACGTAGACCGCCAGCCCGCAGTGATGGAATTTGTGAACAGCGTGCAACTGGCCCCGCTGGCGGCCATGGGCACCTCCTGCCCCGACCACTTTCTGCGCACCAAGATCCGCCCGCTGATCCTGCAAGCATCGGTGTACCAGCTCGAAGGTGCCGCCCTGGCCGCCGCGCTGGAAGAAAAACTGGTTGCCTACCGCGCCGACTACGCCGCCTACTACCACCGCTGCAAACGTCCCGACAGCCCGGCCCTGCGCGATGCCAATCCGGTGATCATCCTGCTGCCCGGCATCGGCATGGTGTCGATTGCTAAGGACAAGGCCACGGCGCGCATTGCCGGTGAGTTCTATGTCAACGCCATCAACGTGATGCGCGATGCCAACGCCATCGACACCTATGTGGGCCTGCCCGAGCAAGAGGCGTTCGACATCGAATACTGGCTGCTCGAAGAAGCCAAGCTGCAACGCATGCCCAAGGCCAAACCCCTGGTGGGCAAGGTGGCCCTGGTGACCGGCGGTGCAGGCGGCATTGGCCGGGCCATCGTCGAACGCTTCTTGAACGAGGGTGCCTGCGTAGCACTGCTGGACATCGACGTGGAAGCGCTGGAGAGCACCCGCGCCGAGCTGGCCAAGCGCTACGGCAAGGACGTGGTGCGCAGCATGGTCTGCGATGTCACCTCTGAAGACTCGGTGATTGCCGCTTACGTGCAAGCCACGCTGGAGTTTGGCGGGGTGGACATTCTGGTGTCCAACGCCGGCATCGCGTCTGCCGCACCCATCGAAGACACCAGCCTGGCGCTATGGATGCGCAACCAAAACATCCTGGCCACCGGCTACTTCCTGGTGGGCCGCGAAGCCTTCCGCCTGATGAAGGCCCAGGCCATCGGCGGTGCCATGGTTTACATCGCCAGCAAGAACGGCATGGTGGCCAGCGCCCAGGCCAGCGCCTACTGCGCCGCCAAGGCAGCCGAGATCCAGCTATCGCGCAGCTTTGCCTTGGAAGGCGCACCATTGGGCATCCGCTCCAACGTGGTCAACCCCGACGCGGTGATCCGCGGCAGCAAGATCTGGACGGGTGCCTGGAGCCAGGAGCGCGCCGCCGCCAACAAGATCAGCGAGGAAGAACTGGAAGCCTTCTACCGCGACCGCTCCATGCTGAAACGCAGCGTGTTCCCCGAGGACATTGCCGAAGCCACCTACTTCCTGGCCAGCGACCTGGCCGCCAAATCGACCGGCAACATCATCAACGTAGATGCAGGAAATCTTGCAGCCTTTCCCCGATGAATGCGCGATGATGGCGCGTTAATTCGACGGTTCAACAAATAAAAGAGACAACCATGACCACGACTAAGATTGCTCCTGAATTGATAGCTGACCACGCACATAGTGCCAGCGCCAGAGTCGATTCTGACTACAAACATCTGGGCGAGCAGCTGGCCCGCCGCGGCGTGAATATCGACACGCTGAAGGCCGAGGTGGCCAAGTTCGCCGTAGCCGTGCCCAGCTGGGGCGTGGGCACCGGCGGCACCCGCTTTGCCCGCTTCCCCGGCAAGGGCGAGCCGCGCAATGTGTTCGACAAGCTGCAAGACTGCGGCGTGATCCACCAGCTAGTGCGCTGCACGCCCACCGTGTCGCCGCACTTCCCCTGGGACAAGGTCAGCGACTACAAAGAACTGCGCCAGCACGCCGAGTCCTTCGGCCTGGGATTTGACGCGGTGAACTCCAACACATTCTCCGACCAGAAGAACCAGCCGCTGTCTTACAAGTTCGGCAGCCTGACCCATGCCGATGCCGGCGTGCGCGCCCAGGCCGTGGCGCACAACATAGAGTGCATAGCGATCGGCAAACAGATCGGCAGCAAGGCGCTGACGGTGTGGATTGGCGACGGTGCCAACTTCCCCGGCCAAAGCCACTTCCGCCGCCAGTTCGACCGCTACCTGGACAGCAACCGCCAGATCTACGCCGCGCTGCCCGACGGCTGGCAGATGTTTTTGGAACACAAGATGTTCGAACCCGCCTTCTATGCCACCGTGATCCAGGACTGGGGCTCCAGCCTGCTGGCCGCGCAGACCCTGGGCGAAAAAGCCCGCTGCCTGGTGGACCTGGGCCACCACGCGCCCAACACCAATATCGAGATGATCGTGGCGCGCCTGGTGCATGCGCAAAAGCTGGCCGGTTTCCACTTCAACGACAGCAAATACGGCGACGACGACTTGGATAGCGGCAGCATCAACCCCTTTCAGCTGTTCCTGGTGTTTAACGAACTGGTGGACGCAGCGCAGAGCAAAGCCCCCGGGTTCGACCCGGCCTACATGCTGGACCAGTCGCACAACGTGACCGACCCCATCGAGAGCCTGATGACCAGCGCCATCACCGTGCAGCGCTGCTACGCCCAGGCCCTGCTGGTGGACCGCGTGGCCCTCACCGGCTACCAAGACAGCAATGACGTGCTGATGGCCGCGCAGACCCTGAAGGCAGCTTTCCACACCGACGTGACCCCGCTGCTGCAAAAGATTCGCCTGGAAGCGGGCGGCGCGGTCGATCCGGTCGCCACCTACCGCGCCTCAGGCTACCGTGCCGATATGGCGGCGATTCGCCCCGCCAGCGGCCCCAGCAGCGGCATCGTTTAAGGCGGCAGCTGTGCAGCAGTCGCCTTCCCACGCGCCCCCCTGTGTTGAGCTGGTCGGGTCACGTAAATCCTTCGGCCCCGTGGCCGCCCTGCGCAACGGCATGCTTAGCCTGCGCGCGGGCGAGGTCCATGCCTTGCTGGGCGAAAACGGCGCGGGCAAATCCACGCTGGTGAAAATCCTGGCCGGGGTGCATGCACCCGACGGAGGTGAGTTCCGCGTCAACGACCAGGCCGTGCAGTTCCTACGTCCGTCCGACGCACGCAAAGCCGGTATCGCCGTGATCTACCAGGAACCCACACTGTTCGGCGACCTAAGCATCACCGAAAACATCTACATGGGCCGCCAGCCGGTGGACCGCTGGGGTCGCCTGCAGCACAAGCAGATGCAGGATGCCGTCAGCGCGCTGCTGCAGCGCCTGGGCGTGGCACTTGACGCCGCGCGCCTGGTGCGCGGCCTGTCGATTGCCGACCAGCAGATTGTGGAGATCGCCAAAGCCCTGTCGCAAAACGCCAAGGTGCTGGTGATGGACGAGCCGACCGCCGCGCTGTCCAAGTTGGAAGTGGAGCAGATGTTCGCCATCGTGCGCCGCCTGCGCGACGAGGGCGTGGCCGTGCTGTTCATCACCCACCGGCTGGAGGAAGTGTTTGCGCTGACCCAGCAGGTGACCATCATGCGCGACGGTGCCCATGTGTTCTCTGGCCCCACCAGCGAGATGACGCCCGAGACCATCGTGCGCCACATGGTTGGCCGCGATCTGGGCGACTACTATCCACGACCGAATGCGGTGTTGGGGGCGGTGGCGCTGGAGGTCAAAGACCTGTGCCGCACCGGCGTGTTCCACAAGATCAATCTGCAAGTACGCCGCGGCGAGATCGTGGCCCTGGCCGGACTGGTGGGCGCGGGCCGCTCCGAAGTCATCCGCGCGATCTTCGGCATCGACCCTGTGGACTCGGGCGAGGTGCGCATCAATGGCAAGCCGCTGGCGCTGGGCAATCCGGCCCTGGCTGTGGCCTCCGGCCTGGCCATGGTGCCCGAAGACCGGCGCGCCCAGGGCCTGGTGATGGAGGCATCGATTGCCCGCAACGCCACGCTGACCATCATCGACCGGCTGACCCGTTTCGGCTTCATGCCACGCCAGGCCGAAACCCAGGTGGCCGACGACTGGGGCCAAAAGCTCAAGCTCAAGGCGGGAGATCTGCACAACCCGGTGTCCACGCTGTCCGGCGGCAACCAGCAAAAGGTGGTGCTCGGCAAATGGCTGGCGACCAATCCCAGCGTGCTGTTCATCGACGAGCCCACCCGCGGCATCGACGTGGGTGCCAAGGCCGAGGTCTACCGCACCATGGCCCAACTGGTCGAAGATGGCCTGGCCGTGCTGATGGTCTCCAGCGAACTGCCCGAGGTGCTGGGCATGGCCGACCGCGTGCTGGTGATCCACGAAGGCCGCGTGACGGCCGAGCTGCTGCGCGGTGAAATGAACGAAGAAAACATCATGGCCGCCGCGCTGGGCCAGCAGCGCACGCAACCCACGCTGCGCACAGGAGTCGCGGCATGAACACCACCGTATTACCGCTTATGACCAGCCCATCCCCTGCGCCTGAGCGCAAACACTGGAGCCAGTGGTTTGCCGGCCACCGCGAGACCAGCCTGGTCGTGGTACTGGCCATCACCGTGCTGTGCACCGCCTTGGCGAATCCGCGCTTTCTCAGCGCCCAGAGCGTGCGCGACATGGTGCTCAATGTGTCCATCATCGCGCTGCTGACCGTGGGGCTGACGGTGGTGATGCTGATGCGCCACATCGACCTATCGATCAGTTCGGTGGTCGGGCTCAGCGCGTTTCTGGTCGGCGATGTGTTCACCCGCTTTCCGCAGACGCCGATCCTTGTGGCGGTGGCGGTCGGATTGCTGATCGGCCTGCTGGCAGGGGCGGTGAACGGAATTTTGGTCACCTGGGGCCGCGTCCCCTCACTGGTGGCCACGCTGAGCACGCTGTACATCTTTCGCGGCATCGACTACGCCTGGGTGCACGGCCGACAGATCAACGCCACCGCCCTGCCACCCGAAATGACCATCCTCGGCTCGGGTGACTTCATGGGCGTGCCGTATATGGCGGTGATTGCCGGGGTGCTGCTGGTGGCAGTGTCCTATTACCTGAAGAACTTTCGCGGGGGCCGCGAGTTCTACGCCATCGGCTCGAACCCCGAGGGCGCACGCCTGGCCGGGGTGGATGTGGTGCGGCGCGAGTTCACTGGCTTTTTGGTGTGCGGTGCGATTGCCGGCCTGGCCGGTGTGCTGTGGCTGGCGCGGTTTGGCACGGTCAACGCGTCTAGTGCCAGCGGCATCGAGTTGCAGGTGGTGGCTGCGGCGGTGGTCGGCAGCGTGTCGATTGCCGGTGGCGCGGGCAGCGTGCTGGGGGCCACCTTGGGCGCACTGCTGCTGGGCGTGATGGCCAGTGCGCTGGTGATTCTGCGCGTCTCGTCATTCTGGCAACTGGCGATCCAGGGCTGCCTGATCTTGGTGGCGATTGCGGCCGACACCTTGCTGTCCAGGGCGATTGCCGCCCAGTCTTTGAAGAAGCGTGAACACCATGGCTAAGTCCAAATCCTTCTGGTCCTGGGACGCGATGCTGGTGGCCTTGCTGGTGGTCAGCCTGTGCGTCGGCCGGGCTTTCTCGCAGGACTTCCTGGGTACCGACAACGTTGGCAACCTGCTGGCCAGCGTGGTCGAGATCGGTCTGATGGCGCTGGGCCTGACCCTGGTGGTGGTGGCGGCCGAGATCGACCTGTCCATCGCCGCCATTCTGGGCATGGCCAGCGGCCTGCTGGGCGTGCTGTTCAAGGCCGGTGTGCCGATGCCGATGGCCATCACGCTGGTGCTGGCGATGGGCGCTGCGGCTGGTGCCTTCAACGGCCTGCTGGTAACCAAGCTGCGCCTGCCCTCGCTGGCTGTGACGATTGGCACGATGGCGCTGTTTCGCGGCATCACCTACATCCTGCTGGGCGACGAGGCGGTGGCCAGTTTTCCGGCCCATTACACGGCCTTTGGCTTCGACATGCTGGGCAGCACATTTTTGCCGCTGACCTATGTGTTCCTGCTGATCCCGCTGGCGTTAGTGTTCATCCTGCTGCTGCAGTTCAGCGGCATCGGGCGGTTGATTTATGCCATGGGCGCGAATGAGACGGCGGTGCGCTTCTCGGGCGTGGATGCGGCGCGCATCAAGGTCTGGCTGTTTGTGGTGTCGGGCCTGATGAGCGCGCTGGCCGGCATTGTCTACACACTGCGGTTTTCCAGCGCCCGGGCCGACAACGGCACCGGCTTCGAGCTGAATGTGGTGGCGGCGGTGCTGTTTGGTGGGGTCAGCATCTTCGGCGGGCGCGGCACCCTGGTGGGTGTGCTGCTGGCCGTGCTGGTCATGGGCGTATTCAACAACGCGCTGACCCTGTTTGACGTGTCCAACGAAATCTTGACCATCGTCACCGGCCTGCTACTGCTGTCGTCCGTGCTGGTGCCGAATCTGGCCGAGCGCTGGCGGGTGCGCAAGCTGCGCCGCGCGGTCATGGCAACGGCGATGGCGATGCAGCCATCGCTGCAAAGAGTTCCCTAAAAAACCAAGAAGCAGGTCCAACCTGACAGGTCCATTTTTCAACCATCCGGAGACAACAACTATGAAAATCAACTTCAACCGCATCGTGTCCACCCTGGGCATCGCTACCTTGATGGCCATCAGCGCCGCTGCCGTGCACGCGCAAGACATCAAGAAGGGCCTGACCATAGCCTTCCTGCCCAAGCAGATCAACAACCCCTACAACGTGATCACCGGCGGCGGTGTCGACGAGGCTGTCAAGGCGCTCGGCGGTACCAGCAAGATGGTCGGCCCGTCGGACGCGGGTGCGTCCTCGCAGGTGTCGTACATCAACACCCTGATCACGCAAAAGCAGAACGCCATCATCGTCTCGGCCAACGACCCGAACGCACTGCTGCCCTACCTGAAAAAAGCCGCTGCCGCAGGCACCAAGATCGTTGCCGTGGATTCCGACGTGGGTGAAGAAGGCCGCGCGATGTTCATCAACCAGGCCAACAGCGAAGGCATTGGCCGCGCCCAGGTGCAGCTGATGTCCAAACTGATCGGCGGCAAGGGCGAATTCGCCATCCTGTCGGCCACGCCCAATGCCACCAACCAGAACACCTGGATCAAGTGGATGGAAGACGAGCTGAAGAAGCCCGAAT
This sequence comes from Rhodoferax sp. RT5P35, assembly GCF_056521385.1. Classification (NCBI taxonomy): domain Bacteria; kingdom Pseudomonadati; phylum Pseudomonadota; class Betaproteobacteria; order Burkholderiales; family Comamonadaceae; genus Rhodoferax; species Rhodoferax sp. RT5P35. The sequence goes on from NZ_JBWMAX010000003.1 coordinate 101,747, forward strand.
ACAAAGACATGAAGCTGGTAAAAGTGGCCTACGGCAACGACGACGACCAGAAGTCTTTCGTCGAAACCCAGGGCCTGCTGCAGGCCTACCCCGACCTGAAGGGCATCATCTCGCCGACCACCGTGGGTATTTCTTCGGCAGCGCGCTACCTGTCCACCTCGCCAATGAAGGGCAAGGTCATGATCACCGGCCTGGGCACGCCGAACCAGATGCGCGAGTTCATCAAGAACGGCACCGTGGTGGCCTTCCAGCTGTGGAACCCGGCCGACCTGGGCTATCTGGCGGCTTACGCTGCAGGCCAGTTGGCATCGGGCAACATCACCGGCAAACAGGGTGAAACCTTCACCGCGGGCAAGCTGGGCAAGTACACCATCGGTGAAAAAGGCGAGGTCATCCTCGGCGCACCCACCACCTTCGACAAAGACAACATCGACAAATTTAACTACTGAAATTGAAGTTTTTGGGCGCGTGGCGTAGGCCATTGCGCCCTTTTTTACACAAGAAGACCACCATGCGCCCCAGTCATCTCAAAATCGGTTTGTTCGGCATCGGCCTGGACACCTATTGGCCCCAGTTTGCGGGCTTGCAGCAGCGCCTGGAAGGCTATATCACTGTGGTCGCCGACAAGCTGGCGCGGCCCGATGTAGAGGTAGTGAACCTCGGCATGGTGGACACCGCAGACAAGGCTTTCGACGCCGGCCACGCGCTGCGCTGCGCCGATGTGGACCTGGTGTTCCTCTACGCCACCACCTATGCGCTGTCCAGCACGGTGCTGCCGGTGGTGGCCCGCGCCAAAGTGCCGGTGATTGTGCTGAACCTGCAGCCCGAAGCCGCCATCGACTACAAAGCCCTGAACGCCATGGGCGACCGCACCTGCATGACGGGTGAATGGCTGGCCTACTGTGCCGCCTGCCCGGTACCCGAGATCGCCAACGTCTTCAAGCGCGCCAATATCCCCTTCCACCAGATCACCGGCGTACTGCACGGCGACCCGCATGTGTGGCGCGAAGTCGACGGCTGGGTGGACGCGGCCCGCGTCGCCTACCGCATGGCGCACAACCGCCTGGGCGTGATGGGCCGCTACTACAACGGCATGCTCGACATCTATACCGACATGACCCTGCAATGCACCACTTTCGGCGGCCACATTGAGGTGCTGGAAATGGACGAGCTGGCCGCGCTGAGCCAGGCCGTCACCCCCGCCGACATCGACCAGCGGCTGAACCGCTTTGCCCAAGAATTTGACGTGCAGGCCGACTGCGACACGCACCACCTAGCGCTGGCCGCCCGCACCTCGGTGGCGCTGGACCGCCTGGTGGACAAGCACCAGCTGGGCTCAATGGCCTACTACTACGAATCCGTGCCCGGCCATGTGCATGAGGACATCATCAGCTCCATCATCCTCGGCTCCTCGCTGCTCACCGCCAGCGGCACGCCGATTGCGGGCGAATACGAGATCAAGAACGCCCAGGCGATGAAGATCATGGACAGCTTTGGCGCCGGCGGTTCGTTCACCGAATACTATGCCGCCGACTTCGCCGACGACGTGGTGCTGATGGGCCACGACGGCCCCGGCCACAGCCGCATTGCCCAGGGCAAAACCAAGGTGCGGCCGCTGCAGGTATTCCATGGCAAAGTGGGCTCGGGCCTGAGCGTGGAAATGTCGGTGCGCCAAGGCCCGGTGACCCTGCTGTCGGTGGTCGAGCAGGCGGGCGGCACGTTGATGCTGCTGTGCGCCCAGGCCGAATCGGTGGACGGCCCGATCCTGGAAATCGGCAACACCAACAGCCGCTACCGCTTCAGCATCGGTGCGCGCGGCTTCATCGAGCAATGGAACAGCCACGGCCCGGCGCACCACTGCGCCGTCGGCGTCGGCCACATCGCCGACCGGCTGCACAAGCTGGCGGCTTTGCTGAACATCCGCTGCGTGCAGGTTTGCTGAGCATGGCTGCATCCGCATATGAGAAATTCGCCTTTCGCATGTTCCTGAACCCAGGCTGCGTGGCGGAATACAAAAAGCGCCACGACGAAATCTGGCCCGAGCTGGTGGAGCTGCTGAAGACGGCCGGAGTCAACGACTACAGCATCTATCTGGACGAAGAGCACCATGTTTTATTCGCGGTGCTGCGCCGCCCACCCGGCCACACAATGCACGACCTGCCGCAGCACCCGGTGATGCAGCGCTGGTGGGCACACATGGGCGACCTCATGCGCACCCACCCCGACGGCAGCCCGGTGGCCGAGCCGCTGCCCTGCCTGTTCCATCTGGACTGACGCGGATGCGCGATCTCACACTGGTCATCGACATCGGCAAGAGCCACGCCAAACTGCTGCTGGTAGACGACTTTGGCCTTGTTCTGGAGCAGCATGGCCGCAAGAACGCGCCCATTCAAGCCCCGCTGGGCTACAGCGCGCTGGACATCGCCGGGCTGACCGACTGGATCTGCAGCACGCTGGCGGCATCCGCCCTCACACCCCGCTGTGCCCGCGTGGTCACCAGCACCCACGGCGCGGCCTTTGTGGGCATCACCGCCGACGGCCTGGCTTGGCCGCCGCTGGATTATGAATGCGATACCTTTGCCGACCAAACCAGCGCCCTGCACCACGCCTACCAGCGCCAGCGCGATGGTTTTGAGACCACCTACTCGCCCGATCTGCCGGTGGGCCTGAACGCCGCCCGCCAGCTCTACTGGCTACAACACACCCACCCGGAAGCCTGGGCACGCACCCAAACCCTTTTGCCCTACCCGCAGTACTGGGCCTGGTGGCTCAGCGGAGTGGCCGCCAGCGAGGTGTCGTCCCTGGGCTGCCACACCCAGCTCTGGGCACCGGACAGCCAAGATTTCTCGCCCCTGGCCAAAGCCCAGGGCTGGGCCGAAAAGTTCGCCCCCCTGGCCCCGGCATGGCAGGTGCTGGGCCGCGTGCGCCCGGCACTGGCCGATGCCCTGGGCCTGCCGCGCAACTGCGAAGTGTTGGTGGGCGTGCACGACAGCAACGCCTGCCTGGCCCGCTACCTGTCCAGCACTGCCGAGCTGACGGTCGTATCGTCCGGCACCTGGACGGTACTAATGGCCCCCGATGCGCCCACAAGCACGCTGGATGCGCAACGCGACATGCTGTGCAACGTCAATGTGCGCGGCCAGGCCACGCCCACCGCCCGCTTCATGGGCGGCCGTGAATTCGCCGCACTGCTGGATGGCGCCCCTGCCGACCTGGGTACGCTGGAGGATGCCCAAGCCCTGCTGCACAGCAGCACCACCGCCGAACCCAGCTTCGCCCCGCAAGGTGGCCCGTTCATGCACCGCAGCGGTGAAGTGCGGCGTGCAGGCCAGGCAATGGCGTTGCAAGACTTGGCCCCCGCCGAACGCTCGGCCCTGGCCGCGCTGTACTGCGCCCAGGTCACCGCCTGGCTGGTGCAGCAGCTGCGCCCGGGCTCTACCGCATCCACCATCGTCGTGGAAGGCCCACTGGCCCACAACCGCCTTTTCTTGGGCCTGCTGCAAGCCCTGCTGCCGGGCCACACCTGCTACGCCAGCATCGACGCGATGGAGGGCACAGCCCGCGGTGCCTGGATGCTGGGCCGCTGGAGCCAGCCCACAGCCTCCCAGCACCTGCTGGCCGCACCGGCCTACCGCCCGGACGGACTGCTGGCGTACCAAGCGGGGTGGTTGGAGAGTTGCCTGGTGGTCAACGCGTAGGTCACTATTCTTTTAATAGCTACTAGCGCAGGTGGAACATGCGCTGGCGGCTTTTTTCTTTTAAAAAATAAATACCCCGGCAGACCTACCCTACAAATACAAACCACTATCATGCAAGCCCATGACTGCGCTGCGCTTGCCCTCCCATTCGCTCACCGGTGCCACCACAGCAGGCGGGCCAGAGGATGTGGGGCCGCCACCCGCTTTTGCGGTGCCGGGCAGCCGTTTTGGTGCCTACACCGTGCAGGAACTGCTGTACGAGGGACGGCGTTCGGTGGTGGTGCGCTGCCTGCAAGACGGGTTGCCGGTGGTGGTCAAATTCTTGCGCCGGGCCCAGCTGGGGCCGGGCGACGTGGCCCGGTTTCGGCGGGAATACGAGCTGTCGCGCCGGGTGCGCCACGCCCACGTGGTCAGCGCCGACACACTGGACAGTTTTGGTGGTGTGCTGTTTCTGGCCATGCCGGACGACGGCGCGGTATCGCTGCGCAGCCAACTGCAAGACGGGCCGTTTCCGCTGGCAGATGCCCTGCGCGTTGCCATCGCGGTAGTGGATGCGCTGGAGGCCATCCACGGGAACAACATCCTGCACAAGGACATTGCCCCCAGCAACATCATTGCCGATCTGCCCTGCGGCACCGTCAAACTGATCGACTTCGGCATTGCCGCCGACATGTTGGTCGAACGGCCCCCCGCCACCAGTTTGCGCAACCTGGAGGGCACACTGGCCTACATGGCCCCTGAGCAAACCGGCCGCATGCACCGCGACCTGGACTACCGGGCCGACTTCTACGCCCTGGGGGCCACGCTGTTTGAATTGTTCACCGGCAGCCCACCGTTTGGCCCCGCCCACGACCCGGTGCAGGCCGTACACGCCCACTTGGCACGCACCCCGCAGCCCGCGCACAGCCTGCGCCCGGAGGTGCCGCAGGTGCTATCGGGCCTGGTGGCGCGGCTGCTGGCCAAAGACCCCGAGGCCCGCTACCAGAACCACCGGGTGCTGCGCCGCGACCTGCAGCACATCTTGCAGTACCTGCACGATCCGCAGGCGCTGGCCGCGCTGGTGCTGGCGCAGGGGGATTTGTCCGAGCGCTTCCAGGTGTCGGGCCGCCTGTATGGCCGGGCCGATGGCGTGCGCCGCATGCTGGAAGTGTTCGAGGCGGCCGCCACCGGCACGGCGCAGACGGTGACCATCGCCGGGGTGTCGGGCATCGGCAAAACCGCCCTGGTAGGCGAGGTGCAGCGCAGCCTGTTGGGCCACCGTGGCCACATGGTCAGCGGCAAGTTCAACCAGTTTGGCCAGCACACACCCTGCGCGGCTTTTGTACAGGCATTGGAGCAGCGCGCCCGCCAGGTGCTGGCGCTGCCGCCCGGCGAACAGGCGGTATGGCGCGAAGCGCTGCTCAGTCTGCTCGGCCCGAATGCCGCCATGGCCCACACCGCCCTGCCCGAGCTGGGCATGCTGCTGGGCAACAGCCTGCCACCGGTGGTAGAACTCAGCCCGACCGAAGCCGAAAACCGCTTTCTGCGCAGCATGCAGCAGTGCTTTGCCGCACTGGCCCGCGCCGATGCACCGTTGGTGGTGTTTATCGACGACCTGCAGTGGGCCGACCGGGTCTCGCGCCGCCTGCTGCGCGAACTGGCGCTGGACGATGGCTTGCAGCATATTTTGCTGATCGCCGCCTACCGCGCCGAAGAAGTTCCCCCCGAACACCCGCTGCACCAGGACCTGGCCGCGCTGGCCAGCAACGGCGGGCGTAGCCTGGCGCTGCACGTCGGCGCGCTGCAGGCCGACGATGTAGCCCGGTTGCTGGCCGACACCCTGCAGCAACCCCTGCCCCAGGTGCAGACACTGGCCCAGCTGTGCCTGGAAAAAACCGGCGGCAACCCCTTCTTTCTGGGCCAGTTTCTGGAAGACCTGCACCGCCGCCAACTCATCTGGCTAGACCGCAGCCAGCCCCGTTGGTGCTGGTCGGAGCCGCGCATCCGCAGCGAGCACATTGCCGACAACGTGGTCGCCCTGATGCTGGAGCAACTGCGCCGCCTGCCACCCGATACCGGCAGCCTGCTGACCACCGCCGCCTGCCTGGGCAGCCGCTTCACCCTCGATACGCTGAGCACGGCCTGCCAGCGGCCTGACCACAGCGTGCTGCGGGCCCTGGCCCCAGCACTGGCCGCCGGGCTGCTGGCGCCCCAAGACACGCACTACCAATGGATGGCCATGCTGGAGGCGCATGAAAGCCAGGGCCTGCGGGTGGAGCTGGCCTTTGTGCACGATCGGGTGCAAGAAGCCGCCTACCTGCTGGCCGCACCGGCCGAGCGCCCGGCCCTGCACCTGCGCATCGGCCGCCTGCTGCGCGACGGCGCACCCGGCCAGCCGCCCGACTTTGCCGTGGTCAACCACCTGAACCAGGGCCAGGCCCTGATGGACGGTGCCGCCGAACGCCGCCAACTGGCCGACTTCAATGCCCAGGCCAGCCAGTGGGCCTGCGCCGCCGCCTCCTTCGACCTGGCCGCCGACTATGCGGCCCAGGCCATCGCTCTGCGGGGAGCCACGCATTGGCAAGACGACCCGGCCACCGCGCTGGACCTGCAGGTGCACGCTGCCCGCATGGCCGCGCTGAAGGGCGACGCAGCGGCCATGGATGCGCTGATCGACACGGCGCTGCCCCGTGTGGCCGACTCCAGCGCCCACGCCCGCCTGCTGGACGTGCGCATCGAGTCCTTCTACGCTTCCGGGCGGCTGGACGAAACCCTGGAACTGGGCCTGTCCGTACTGCGCCTACTGGGTACCGCGCCGCCGGTGGCCGCCACGCCCGCTGCGGCGGTGCAGCTGGTGGCCGCCGTCCGCGCCGAAATCGACACCCTGGGCATGGACACCCTGGCCGCCCGGCCCGCCATGACCGACCCGCTGTGCCTGCAGCAGCTCAGCGTGATCGCCAAAATGACCGCCGCCGCCTACATTGCCCGCCCGGCACTGCTGCCGCTGCTGACGGTGATGCAGGTGCGGCTGATGGTGGTGCACGGCCACGCCCCGGCAGCGCTGTCGGCCTATTCGGTGATGGGGCTGATGGTGGCCGAATTCCTGCGCGACTACCGCTTTGGCACCCGGCTGGGCCGCATGTCGATGGCGCTGATCGAGCGCCACGGCTGGGGGCACGTGCAAGCGCATGCGGGCTTTTCGTTCAACGCCTTTTTGCGGCACTGGACCGAGGGCCTCGCCAGCGGCCTGCCCGCGCTGCGCGAGGTGCACCAGCAGGGCCTGGAAAATGGCAGCCTGCGCCACGCCGGGCTGGCTCTGTACGTGCACGACTACCACGCCTTTTTAAGCGGCACCCCGCTGGCCGAGCTGGATGCCATGCTGGCCCTGCACGCCGCCACGCTGCGCCGCATCCGCCAGCCGGTAGCGCAGGACTACCAGGGTGCGCTGCGCGCCGCTATCCACGGGCTGCGCCAGCCGCGTTTTGCCGACGTACCCCTGGAAACCGAGGCGTTTTCTGCCCAGCAACTAGAGCAGACCTACGCCGCCCGTGCCGACCAGACCGGCACCCTGTTCCTGCAGGCCTGGCGCTGCATGCTGCACACACTGGCGGGCCAGCCCGACGCCGCCGTGGCCGCGGGCGATGCGGCGCAGTTGCTGTTCGCGGCCGGGCGCGGCATGGTGATGGTGCCGTTTTGCCTGTTTTTTACCGCCATGGCCGCTCTGGACTGCCACCAGACCGCAGGCAGCCCAGCCGATGCCGACCTGCATACGCGCTGCACCACCGCCCTTGACCGGCTGGCGCTGTGGGCGCAAACCTGTGCCGATGTGCGGCCCTTGCACCACCTGCTGCGCGCCCGCATGCTGCTGGCCGGTGTGCTGCCGCATACGGCGGGTGCCGCGCCCATGCTGGCCGAGTTCGATGCCGCGCAGCAGGCTGCGCAGGCCATCGACAACCTGCTGGTGCAGGGCCTGGTGCACCGCTACCGCAGCCAGGCACTGGTGCTGGCCGGGCCGCCGCACGCCGCTGCGGCCAACGCCGAGCGGGCCGAGGCCCGGGCCCTGTTTCTACGCTGGGGCAGCCGGGCGCTGGTGGACGCGATGGCCCTAGAGGAGCACACCACCCCGCCCGTCGTCCCTCGCGTGCCCCTGGCAGTTCTGCACGCCGACGCGGATACGGTGGTGGCCGTGCCCGGCAGCGCGCTGGACCTGTCCACCCTGATGAAAAGCGTACAGGCCGTGACCGGCGAGACCACCCTCGACACCCTGCTGGTCCGCCTGGTGCATGTGCTGCGCGAGAGCGCCGGGGCCAGCCGCGCCAGCATCGTGCTGCGCGACCAAGGCCAGTGGGTGGTGCAGGCCGACAGCGGCATTGACGGCCCGGCCGCCGTCATCCAGGTCATGGAAGGCCTGCCGCTGGAAGAAGCCGCTGCCCGCCTGCCGCGCGAGATGCTGCGCACCGTGCTCAGCACCGCCAGCCCGGTGCTGGTGCACGACGCGGCCCACGACCCGGCCTGGCGGCGGCTACCCTACTTTCGCGAACGCAGCACCCGCTCGGTGCTGTGCATGCCGCTGGTGCGCCAGGGCCGGGTGCTGGGCGCGCTGTACCTGGAGAACGAGGCCGTCAGCGGGGCGTTCTCGCCCGAGCGGATTGTGTTTTTGGAGCTGTTGTCGGGCAACGTGGTCAATGCCATCGACAACGCCCGCCTGGTGAGCGAGCTGCGCAGCCTGGCCGACACGCTGGAGCAGCGCGTAGCCGACCGCACCCGCGAGCTGCGCGAGAGCGAGGGCCGCACCCTGGCAATTCTGCAAAACGCCCCGCTACCGATGACGGTCACACGCACGGCCGACAACGTTTTCGTCTACGCCAACGAGCGGGCCGCCGAGCTGGCCGGCATGCCCGCCGCTGCCCTGCTGGGCCGCGAGCCGCGCAGCATGTACCGCAGCCCCGCCGACCGCGACGAGATGCTGGAGCAGTACCGCCGCGAAGGCGTGCTGCGCGACTGCGAGATGTGCTTGGTAGTTGCCCAGGGGCGGGAGATCTGGGCGCTGATCTCGATGGTGCCCATCATCTACGACGGCCAACCCTGCGCCCTGTCCACCATCATCGACATCACCGAACGCAAGGCCATGGAAAACGCGCTGCGCCAGATCGCCACCACCGACAGCCTGACAGGCATGGCCAGCCGCAGCCACTTCATGGACCATGCCGAGGCCGAGCTGGCCCGCGCGCGCCGCCATGGCCGCCCACTGTCGATGGTGATGCTGGACGTAGACCACTTCAAGCAGATCAACGACCGCCACGGCCACGCCATGGGCGACAGCGTACTGCGCGTACTGACCCGCACCTGCCGGTCACTGGTGCGACAGCAAGACCTCGTGGGGCGCCTGGGGGGCGAAGAATTCGGCATCCTGATGCCCGATACCGACAGCGAAAACGCCTTTGCTCTGGCCGAACGCCTGCGCAGCGCCATTGCCGCACTGGCCCTGGTCACGCCCCGCAACGCCACACTGACCACTACCGCCAGCTTCGGCATCAGCACCCTGGTGCTCGACGACACGCTGGACAGCCTGCTGGCCCGTGCCGATGCCGGGCTGTACCTGTCTAAAAATGCGGGCCGCAACCGGGTGAGTTGCGCACCGGTGCAGTCACAGTACTAATTTTTTTACTATAATTTTTATAGCTAATAGCGTAGATAGAACATGGGCTAAAGGCCTATTTTCTTCATAAAACAGGATTTTTGCGTGCACTTACACTTGGGGCCTCTGCGCTTGACCGCGCAGAACAGCGTTCTCAGGGCGGGGTGGAACTCCCCACCGGCGGTCATGGCAGCGATGCACAAGCCCGCGAGCGCCTTTGCATGGTTCGCCATACTCAGGGTCAGCAGATTTCGGTGCGATTCCGAAGCCGACGGTCACAGTCCGGATGTAAGAGAACGCGCGATGTACACATCCGCCATGGGCGGCCAGTGTCTGCGCGCGTGCGTCCTGGGTTGGAACATTTTTTGCCAACACCCTTTATGACCACGACCCTTACCGCCCCTTCGTCGCCCATCCGCATCGCCTTCATCCAGGCCACCTGGCATGCCGACATTGTCAACCAGGCCCGCGACGGCTTTCTGGCCGAGATGGCCCGCCACGGCGTGCCCAGCGACGCGATCAGCTTGTTTTCGCTGCCCGGTGCCTTCGAGATTCCGCTGCACGCCAAGAAGCTGGCCCAGACTGGCCAGTTTGATGCCATCGTGGCCTGCGCGCTGGTGGTGGACGGCGGCATTTACCGCCACGAGTTCGTTGCCAATGCGGTGGTCCAGGGGCTGATGGCGGTGCAGCTGGATACCGGTGTGCCGGTGTTCTCTGCCGTGCTGACTCCGCACCACTTCCATGGAAACGACGAGCACCAGCAGTTCTTCAGCCAGCACTTTGTGCACAAGGGCGCTGAAGTGGCCCAAGCCTGTTTGAAGACGGTAACCAGCCTGCGCCAGCTACCGGTCTGACACTCGGCTCAGTGCAGCATCAAGGTCCGCTCGCCCTTGCATTTGCCGGCGCGGGCCGGTGGGCTGCACAGGCCGCAGACATATTGGCGGGGGTTTTCGTACAGCTCGGTGACAAATTTGCCGCCACAACTGCTGCACTGCGTCATGTTCAGCATGTTGGCATCGACAAACTTGACCAGCCGCCAGGCGCGGGTAAACGACAGCAGCGGGTCCACCTCGGCAGCCACGATCTGCTCGCTATACAGGCGGTAGGCCTTGGTCAGGATGTCAATGGAGTCCATGTCCATGCTCTTGGACAGGTATTCGTAGATGTTCAGGAACAGCGACGAGTGGATGTTCTCTTGCCACGACAAGAACCAGTCGGTCGAAAACGGCAGTTGGCCCTTGCTGGGGGACTTGCCTGATACCTCTTTGTACAGACGCAGCAGGCGCTCGTAGGACAAATCGGTTTCCGATTCCAGCACCTGCATGCGGGCACCCATACGGATGAGGGCTGCGGCGCGCTCGATCTGCTGCGAGTCTTGCAAGACGCTCTTCGGGGCCTTCACTGGTGCCTTGGCCGGGGCTTTGGTAACTTCTGCGGTAGCGGTGGTCATGCTCGGCTCCTTACAAGACTTCGGCCACGCGGCCTGCCATCAGGATATTGGCATGCAAGGTGTTGGTGGCGGGGTTACCCACCTTTTTGATGTCGTGGTTGGTCAGCAGGCTCCAGACCAGGCTGTCTTCCACGCGGAAGTGGCACAGCAGCATGTTGCCCGAGGCCAATTTCAGAATTTGTGCGGCCGACAGGGCACCCAGAATATCGGCGGCTTCTTCGTTGATACCCAGGCGGAACAGGGCTTCGGCCTTGTCCTGGCGGATCAGGCTTTGCGCCAGCATGAGGTACGTCAGATTGGCCTCGCGGATTTCGGCAATGATCTGTTCGGTGTTCATGGTGTGTCCTTTGGTCTGCCCGGTTCAGGCTGCATCGCGCTTATCGCAATGTGCTTTTTCCCGATCCGTTGAAATGGATTGTGAATACCCACCAATCAAAAATTAAGTCGGGAGGCACCCATACCGCAGGTCCGTTTTTTACCGGGCCGTGTAAGAAGTTCCCTTACACAACAGACACAAAACCTTACGCTAGCTCGGGCACCGGGGCCCGCCCCATCAGAGACGCTACCGCGTCAGCCGGGCGGATGCGCCCGTCCAGCAAAGCCACCACGCTGTGGGTAATGGGCATGTCCACACCCAGGCTGTGCGCACGCTGTGCCACGGTGCGGGCGCTGTACACGCCCTCGGCCACATGGCCTAGCGAGGCCACCGCCTGCTCCAAAGTCTGGCCCTGGGCCAGCAACAAACCCACCTGCCGGTTGCGGCTCAAATCGCCGGTGCAGGTCAGTACCAGATCACCCAGGCCCGACAGGCCCATGAAGGTCTCGGCCTTGGCCCCCAGGGCCAGCCCGAGGCGCGTCATCTCCGCCAGGCCCCGGGTGACCAGTGCCGCCCGCGCATTCAGGCCAAGGCCCAGGCCGTCGCACAGGCCGGTGGCAATGGCCAGCACGTTCTTGACCGCGCCGCCCACTTCCACGCCGACCACGTCGTCGCTGGCGTACACCCGCAGCGCCGGGCTGTGGAAGGCCTCGACCAGGGCATCACGCACCTCGGCACGGCTGCTGGCAGCCACCAAGGCCGTGGGCTGGCCACGGGCGACTTCCTGGGCAAAGCTGGGGCCGCTGAGCACGCCGTATCGTGCGGCCTCATTTGCTATGGATTCAGTAGCTACTTGTGCATATACCTCGTGCGCAAGCAGGCCAAAAGGCTTGGAACCAGGAGATTCAAATCCCTTGCACAGCCACGCCACCGGGGCAGCACAGCCCGCAATGTCTTGCAGCATGCGCCGCAAGCCCGACATGGGGGTGCCGATGATGACCAGATCGTGCCCTGCCACCAGCGCGGCCAAGGCCTCGGGTGCCATTGAGCAAACGGTTAAGGCTTCGGGAAAAGGAATGCCGGGCAGGTAGCGCTGGTTGCAGCGCTGGGCCTGCATGGCAGCGGCCTGCCCGGCATCGCGCGCCCACAGCGTGACGCTGTGGCTTGCTTGCGGGTGAAGGCTGGCGCTGATGGCCAGCGCGGTGCCCCAGGCCCCCGCGCCCAGAACCGCGATTTTCATGTTTTTACTGCAGAGTTGCAGTAGGCGCTTCAGCGGCGGCCGCAGCGGCGTTGGCTTGTTGCTGCTCGTACATGGCCTGGAAGTTGATTTCGGCCAGGTGCACCTGCGGGAAACCGGCACGTTGAACGATGTCGGCCACATTGCTGCGCAGGTAAGGGTAGACGATTTGCGGGCAGGCGATGCCGATGATCGGGCCCATCTGCTCTTGCGACATGTTGCGGATTTCAAAAATACCGGCTTGCTTGGCTTCCACCAAAAACACGGTCTTTTCGCCAATCTTGGTCTGCACGGTGGCCGTCACAGCCACTTCAAAAATGCCATCTGCGACCGGGTTGGCATCTACGCCCAGCTGGATTTCCACGGTGGGCTGGGTTGGGTCCAACAGAATGCCAGGGGAATTAGGCTGCTCCAGCGAAGCCTCTTTCAGGTACACACGCTGGATTTGGAAAACGGGATCTTGTTGCTCGGACATGGAATTCTTTCGGTAGACATCAAAACAAAGCCCGTCGAAAAACACCGGCGGGCGAAAAAAGCAAACGGATTATTGCCGATTCAAAAGTCGTTCAAGTCGTGGGTTCAAGCAGCGTTCAGCAAGGGCAGCAAACCGCCCCGCCCGTCCAGCGCCACCAGATCGTCACAGCCCCCCACATGGGTGTCGCCAATGAAGATTTGCGGCACGGTGCGGCGACCGGTGAGTTCCATCATGGCCGCACGGGCCTCGGGGAGCTGGTCTACGCGAATCTCGTCGATCTGGTCGACGCCCTTGCTTTTCAGAATTTGCTTGGCGCGGATGCAGTAGGGGCATACGGCGGTGGTATACATCTTGACGGCTTGCATGGTCGGTATCTGGTGGTGGTTCAGGATTTCTCAAGCGGCAGATTGGCGTCGCTCCAGGCCTTCAAGCCACCGCTGAGCACTTCAGCCTGCTCGTAGCCCAGCTTTTTGGCGGTAGCCAAAGCTTTATTGGCACGCGCGCCAGTGGCGCATACCAAAATCAAAGGCAGCGTTTTGTTTTTGACCGCAGCGGCCAGCTTATCTTCCAACTGGCCAACCGGCAGGTTTTTGGCAGCGGCAATGTGGCCTGCGGCAAACTCATCCGCCTCGCGCACGTCCACCACCACGGCTTTTTCGCGGTTGATGCGCATCACCGCACCGTTGGCCGTCAGGGCACCTGCGCCCGCGCTGTTGGAAATCACAGGCCACAGCAAGCCCGCACCCGCCGCCAGCGCTATCGCAATCAGCATCCAGTTGTCTATGAAAAACTTCACTTTGCACCTTTTATTTGTGGTTTAGCGGGACTACCCCGAACCGGCGATTTTAGAATGGCATGCTGCCCCTTGCGGGAAGCACCGTTTTTGGCCCCTTTCACTTACCGAGACAAGTCGCTGTATGTACAAAATCGTTCTGATCCGCCACGGCGAATCCACCTGGAATCTTGAAAACCGCTTCACCGGCTGGACCGATGTGCCGCTGACCGACACCGGCATTGCCCAGGCGCAAAACGCGGGCCGCCTGCTCAAGGCCGACAACTATGAATTCGACGTGGCCTACACCAGCGTGCTCAAGCGTGCCACCCACACCCTGTGGCACTGCCTGGACCAGATGGACCGTACCTACCTGCCGGTGGTGCACAGCTGGCGCCTGAACGAGCGCCACTACGGCGCGCTGCAAGGCCTGAACAAAGCCGAAACTGCCAAGCAATACGGCGACGACCAGGTGCTGGTCTGGCGTCGCAGCTACGACACGCCGCCACCGGCATTGGAAGCCACCGACCCGCGTTGCGAACGCAGCGACCCGCGCTACGCCAAGCAAACCGCCGACCAGGTGCCGCTGACCGAATGCCTGAAAGACACCGTGGACCGCGTGCTGCCGTTCTGGAACGAAGCTATGGCGCCCGCCATCAAGGCCGGTAAACGCGTCGTGCTGGCCGCCCACGGCAACTCGATCCGCGCGCTGATCAAATACCTGGACAACATCTCCGACGACGACATCGTCGGCCTGAACATCCCCAACGGCATTCCGCTGGTGTACGAGCTGGACGAAAACCTGAAACCCATCCGCCACTACTACCTGGGCGATGCCGAAGCCGCCGCCGCTGCAGCCGCCGCCGTTGCCGCCCAAGGCCAGAAAAAATAGGCATAACTGCGCACAACACCATCCAGCCATAACGGGGCCTATCAAGAACACCGCAGAACTGGCTTTGCCAGGCTGCTGGTGTTGCCCCCTGCAAGCGGGTTGGCGAAAAGCGCTTGCGCTGTAGCCTGGGGGTGTAAGTAATTAAGCCGATTAAAAGGTTTACACGGAACGTATCCATGCAAGTGGATACCAACGTGTATATTGACAGCGAACTGAAAGAAGCTTATGGGCCAAAAACTCAAAATTACCGGTTGGATTGCCGCCGGTGCCATTGCCGGAGCCCTCACCACGGTTTCGCTACAAACCGTGGCCCGTGGGGCCATGGCACCGCTGCCGCTGGAAGAATTGCAACAACTTGCGGCGGTGTTTGGTATGGTCAAAACCGACTACGTGGAGCCGGTAGACGAGAAAAAGCTCATCAGTGACGCGATTGCAGGCATGGTGGCCAGCCTGGATCCACATTCCCAGTACTTCGATAAAAAGTCGTTCAAGGAATTCCGCGAAGGTACCACCGGCCGCTTTGTGGGCGTGGGTATCGAGATCACCCAGGAAGACGGACTGGTCAAGGTGGTATCGCCCATCGAAGGTTCTCCGGCCTTCCGCGCAGGCCTCAAGCCCAACGATCTGATCACCAAGATCGACGACACGGCTGTCAAAGGCCTGCCGCTCAACGATGCGGTGAAAAAGATGCGTGGTGAACCTAACACCAAGGTCAGCCTGACGATTTTCCGCAAGGACGAAAACCGCAGTTTCCCGGTCACCATCACCCGCGAAGAGATCCGCACCCAGTCGGTCCGCGCCAAAGTTATCGAGCCCGGCTACGCCTGGGTCCGCCTGAGCCAGTTCCAGGACCGCACGGTGGAAGACTTTGCCACCAAAATCACCGACATCTACAAGCAAGAACCCAAGCTCAAAGGCTTGGTGCTGGACCTGCGCAACGACCCGGGCGGCCTGCTGGATGCCGCCGTGGCTGTGTCTGCCGCCTTCTTGCCCGAGAACGTGACCGTGGTGTCCACCAATGGCCAGTTGGCCGACAGCAAGTTCACCTACAAGGCATCGCCCGAGTTCTACCAGCGCCGCGGCGCCGATGCCCTGGCCAAGCTGCCCGCCGCCCTGAAAACCGTGCCGCTGATCGTGCTGGTCAATGAAGGCTCGGCCTCGGCCAGCGAGATCGTCGCCGGTGCCCTGCAAGACTACAAACGCGGCACCATCATGGGCAGCCAGACCTTTGGCAAGGGCTCGGTCCAAACCGTGCGTCCGCTCGGCCCCGATACCGGTCTGAAGCTGACCACCGCGCGCTACTACACGCCCAGCGGCAAATCCATCCAGGCCAAGGGCATCGTGCCCGACGTGATGGTCGATGACACCGAAGACGGCAACCCCTTCGGTGCCCTGCGCATGCGCGAAGCCGACCTGGAAAAGCACCTGAATAGCGGCCAGGGCGAAGAGAAAAAAGACGAAGCCCGTGAAAAGGCCCGCGACGAAGCCCGCAAATTGCTGGAAGCCGAAGCCCTGAAACCGGTTGCCGAGCGTAAGCCGCCACCGGAGTTTGGTAGCGAAAAAGACTTTCAGCTGATCCAGGCGATCAACCAGTTCAAGGGTAAGCCGGTCATCGTCAGCAAGACCATGGTCGAGCGCAAAGAAGAGAAAAAAGAACAGTAGTCAGCTCCTGCCGTCCTGCGAAAGCCCCGCCACTGCGGGGCTTTTCATTGCCACAATGCCAAGATGAACGACGACCAACTGCTGCGCTATTCGCGCCACATCCTGCTGGACGACATGGGTATTGAAGGGCAAGAGCGGCTTTTAAATGCCCACGCGTTAGTAATCGGTGCAGGTGGATTAGGCTCGCCGGTGGCGCTGTACCTGGCCACGGCGGGCATTGGCCACATCACCCTGGTAGACCACGATACGGTGGATTTGACCAACCTGCAGCGGCAAATCGCCCACAGCCTGGAGCGCGTCGGCCAGCCCAAGGTGGATTCAGCGCGCACCGCTATGCAGGCCATCAACCCCGAGGTGCAGATCACCGCCGTCCACGCCCGGGCCGATGCCGCGCTGCTGGACACGCTGGTAGCCCAGGCCGACGTGGTGCTGGACTGCTGCGATAACTTCGTCACCCGCCACGCCGTCAACATGGCCTGCGTGCGCCACCGCAAGCCGCTGGTGTCGGGCGCAGCCATCCGCATGGACGGACAGATCAGCGTGTTCGACGCGCGCGATACGGCATCGCCCTGCTACGCCTGTGTGTTCCCGCCCAGCGAGGATTTCGAGGAAACCCGCTGTGCCGTGATGGGCGTGCTGGCGCCGCTGGTCGGCATCATCGGGGCCATGCAAGCGGCGGAGGCCATCAAGCTGCTCAGCGGTGCAGGCACCTCGCTGGCCGGGCGCTTGCAGATGCTGGATGCGCGCAGCATGGCTTGGAACGAAATCCGCATCCCACGCGACCCAGCCTGCAGCGTCTGCGGCCTCCCGTAGACGGCCTGGACATATACTCCTATTTTCATAGCTACCTGTGCAATAGGAATATGCGCTAGATGCCTAAAAACCTTATAAATTTGGTTAACCTCCAGCGATGGTTTCCTTTTCTCAACTGGCCGCGTCCCGACCGCAGCACCATGGTGGGCGAACTCTGGGCCGGGCTGACGGTGGGCATGATGGTGATTCCCCAAGGCGTGGCCTACGCCGCGCTGGCAGGCATGCCGCTGGTCACCGGCATCTACGCCTCGCTGCTGCCCGCGCTGGTGGCGGTGCTGTGGAGCGCGTCCACCCGCCTGTCAGTGGGACCGACCGCGCTGAGCGCCTTGCTGGTGGGCACGGCCATGCTGGGGATGGCCGAGCCCGGTAGCGCGCAATGGGTCACGCTGGCAGTGTGGCTAGCGCTGCTGTCGGGGCTGCTGCAGATCGTGTTGGGGCTGGGGCGCTTTGGCTGGCTGTTGAACCTGGTCAGCGCGCCGGTACTGACCGGCTTTACCCAGGCGGCAGCGGTGCTGATTGTGTTGTCGCAACTGCCTGCCCTAGTGGGGCTCAAAGGGCCGCTGGGCAGCTTGCTGCACCAGCCACAGATCGACTGGCAGGCCACTGCATTCGGGCTGGGTGCGCTTGCCGTGCTGGTGCTGGGCAAGCGCTGGCGGCCCAAGTTTCCGGCGCTGATGGTATTGGTCGTGGCCAGTGCGCTGTTGAGTTCCTGGCTGGGCTTTGCCACAGGTGGCGGCGCGGTGGTGGGTGCCCTGCCCGCCGGTCTGCCTGCGCTGCACCTGCCCGGCCTGATTTCTCTGGGGCAACTGGGCGACCTGGCCCTGCCGGTGCTGGTATTGACGCTAATCAGCTTTCTGGAGACCGCGTCAAGCGCCAAGGTGGACAACCAGCGCGGCGGCACCCGCTGGAACGAAAACCAGGACCTGATCGGCCAGGGCATGGCCAAGGTGGCATCGGGCCTGTGCGGGGCGTTTCCGACCAGCTCGTCGTTCTCGCGCTCGGCCATCAACCTGTACGCCGGTGCCAAGACCGGCTGGGCGACGATTTTCTCTGTGCTGTTGGTCCTGCTGGTGCTGCTGTGGTTGACGCCTGCGCTGTACCACGTGCCGCAGGCGGTATTGGCGGCGGTGGTGGTGGCTGCGGTGGCCAGCCTGGTGCAACCGGCCGAGTTGCGCCGCATCTGGCGCGCCGCCCCGGTGGAGGCACTGACCTGCGCCACCACCTTTGTGCTGACCCTGGCCACCGCACCCAAGCTGTACTGGGGCGTGCTGGCCGGTTTGATGATGGCCTTGTCACACTTTCTGTACCACCGGTTGCACCCGCGCATCATCGAGATCGGCCTGCACCCTGACGGCAGCCTGCGCGACCGCCATCTGTGGAACCTGCCGCCGCTGGCACCGCACCTTTACGCGTTGCGCATGGATGCCGAGCTGGACTTTGCCTCGGCCAGCAGCCTGGAGCGCGCCGTCATGGAGCATTTGGCGCTACACCCTGGAGTGCGCCAGGTCTGTCTGTTTGCCCAGCCCATCAACCGCATTGACGCCACCGGGGTAGAAACCTTTGGCAAGCTGCGCAAAGCCCTGGCGCTGAACCACGTCGTCTTGCACCTCAGTGGAATGAAGCTGCCAGTAGAAAACGTGCTGCGCCGCGCCGGAGAGTTGCCGCACGATGGAGTCCGCCTGCACCGCACCGACCATGACGCGCTGCTGGCCCTGCAGCACGGGCTGGAAGACTTTGCGATCTGACCCGGTGCAAAAGGCAGTTAAATATGCCGATTGGTACCACAGAGCAAGCCACGTTCCGGCCGGGTCCACCACCAGATACTGTTAAACTTTCTGTAACTTTTGGCCAAAGAAACGTGTCCTCATCGACAAATCACCCCACCATTGATCTGCGCGATTTGCGCCTGGAGTCGGCTTGCGCTTTGCTGCAGCAAAACCTGCCTTCGGTGGACACGCAGGATCCCGTCGCCTATATGCAATCCCTGGTAGATGGCTTGTGCGATTTATCGCTCAAAGACCCGCTCACGGGCCTGTCGAACCGCCGCCACTTCAACACCGTTCTAGAGGCCGAGGTAGACCGTGTAGCCCGCTCCGGCGAGGAAGCGTTGTTGCTGATGATCGACATTGACCATTTCAAAAGCGTCAACGATACCCACGGCCATTCAGCGGGCGACGAGGTACTGCGGGTGGTGGCGAAGGCACTGCAAGCCTGCGTGCGCCCCATGGACACGCTGGCGCGCTACGGCGGCGAAGAGTTTGTGGTGGTCCTACCGTCTTGCCAGCCGTCTTTTGGCAACACGGTGGCCGAGCGTATCCGCGTCAGTATTGAAAATACCCGCATCCTGGTGGCACCCGGGGTTGAACTGCAGGTCACCATCAGCATCGGCGGCGCATTTGCGTTGCAGTGGATTCGCTCCACCACCGATCTGTGGACCGACCGTGCTGACCAACAACTGTATTTGGCCAAGACCTCCGGGCGTAACCGCCTGTGTCTGGAGCCGCAACCCGAGAGCCATGTCAGCGCCGAAGAGAAAAACTTGTTGTTTGGTCATTTGTCTGCCGCAGAACCGGCTTGGATTGATATGTCGTCTGGTGCCGCGAATGGCAGCACCGGACAAAGGTAAGCCGTGATGAGCAACATTCTGAATTCCCTCCCCCTCTACTCCACCATCAGTGGTGGTGCCAAGGTTTTGGCCATCACCAGTGGTAAAGGCGGCGTAGGCAAAACCTTTGTCTCTGCCAATTTGGCCGCCGCACTAGCCAAACGGGGTCACCGCGTATTGGTACTGGATGCCGACCTCGGCCTTGCCAACCTGGATGTGGTTTTGAACCTGCACCCCAAGGTCACCCTGCACGACGTGTTTACCGGCAAATCCACTCTGGACGAAGCGATTATCAAGGCGCCTGGCGGATTCTCGGTGCTGTTAGCGGGCTCGGGCATGGTCGAATATTCGCGCCTCACACCCGAGGTGCGAGACGAATTTTTGCAGGTAGTGCGCACCCTGACTCCGCGCTTTGACGTGTTACTGCTGGACACTGGCGCAGGCATTTCGGATGTGGTGCTGTTTGCGGTCTCGATGGCCTCCGAGGTACTGGTGGTAGCCACGCCCGAACCCACCTCGCTGACCGATGCCTACGCCGCCATCAAGGTGCTGGCCACCCAGCAAAAACGCCAGCATGTGCGCATGGTGATCAACCAAACTTCCCGCCCTGGCGATGGCCGCGCCATCACCACCCAGCTGCAGCAAGTGCTGGACCGCTTTGTGACCAACGGCACTGGCCGCTCGATCCGCTTGATCCATGTGGGCGACATTCCGGCCGATAATTCGGTGCGCGAAGCGGTGATGCGCCGCCAATTGTTGATGGTCAACACTCCTGGCTGCCCCGCTGCCTTGGCGGTCTCGGAACTGGCCCGCAAGCTTGACGAAACTGTGATTTCGCCCGCCGAGTCACGTAACTAAATCGCTGCTGCGGTGGGGTCTACGGGCTCCACTGGAGCAAACAGCAGTACCTGGTTACGGCCCTGCTGTTTGGACCGGTACATCGCCATGTCGGCATTCTTAGACAGTTCAATTTCATCCCGGCCGTGGTTGGGGTAAAGGGCCACCCCGGTGCTGGAAGAAATGTGCACCATCTTGCCCACAACCACCTCAAAACTTTGGTTTAACGCATGGCGGATTTTTTCGGCTACAGCGAGTGCATCGGCAGCATCGTGCACGGTGGGCAGCAACACGACAAACTCATCCCCCCCAATGCGGGCCACGGTGTCGGAGGCGCGAACGCTGTCGTGCATGCGCTGTGCCACCGCTTTGAGCAGTACGTCACCCACCGCGTGGCCCAGGGTGTCGTTCACCGGTTTGAAATGGTCCAGATCCACATACAGCAAAGCCAGTCGACCTCGGTTGCGAGTGGCATGGACAATGGCCTGTTTGAGCCGGTCGTCAAACAGCGCGCGGTTGGGCAGGCCGGTCAAGCTGTCGTGCTGTGCCATGTGGGCCATGCGGTCTTCAATGGCTTTGCGGCCCGTGATGTCGCGCACCACGCCCACAAAACAGGCCACTCCCTTGAAGGTAGCGGGCTGCGCCGACAAAATCCCGACGATGGTTTGACCAGTCTTGGTAACCAGCGCCACCTCCAGGTTTTCGCAAAATTGGTGCTCAGCCAGTTCCTTGCGGTAGCGGCGTCGGTCTTCAGCAGACTTCCAGATCGGCAGAGCCCCTATCGAGATGCTGACCACATCGCCTCGCTCGTAGCCGGTCATGGCCGTAAAGCCTCTATTGATGTCCACCACCAGGCCGTCGGCTTGCTGGGTGATCACCATACCGTCGGGGCTGCTGTCAAAGATAAGCTCAAAGTGCTCTTTGGTTTCGCGTAGTTCGGTGGTCATCTGGGTGGCCATGATGACGGTGCGCGTCCGGTCACTCAGCAGCACCCAGGCCAGCAAGGCCAGTACGCAGCTTAAAAACACCCCGTTGCGGGCAATCATCTGCGCTTTGTTGTGGGCCGGTGAATCGGATACATCGGTTTGCTCTGCCATGGCCAGGGTCCAGGTGCGTCCCGCCACCTGCAGGTACTCCAGGGTGTCCGTCGATGCTAGCACCTTAGGCACGAGAGTAGGCGTGGAGTCGAACAGCTGCGACCGGTCACTGAGTTCAATACCATCAAAAATCCGCACCCCGCCTGCTCGGGTGTCCAGACCGGGCAGGCCCGCCATCCACGCATCCATGCGGCACGGTGCCACCACCCATCCCAGCAGGTTGGCCCGCCGTTCTTCCACCGTCGCAGTGGGTGCACCCACATGGTAGACCGGCAAAAACATCACAAAACCGACGTGGGCATCGGCTGCACCCTCCAAGGGTCGCGCAAGTTTGGCGGTAATGGCGCTGGCCCCGGAATCGCGGGCACGCTCCAACGCAGCGCGGTAGTCCGCGTTGGCCATCAGGTCTTGGCCCAGCATGCGTTTGTCGGACTCTACAGAAGACTCTAGCTGCACCAAGGGGGCGTACTGTGAGCGGTGGCCTGGGGGCGTAGTTTCATAAGTCAAATAACCTTGTGAACGCATCGTAGCCTCCAGCTCTTTTATCTGTACGGCATTCAGCAATGGAGACCACCCCAAACCCATCATCCCCGCCATTTCAGCACCAAGCTGGAGGGCATCGACATAGCGGGCAAAAGCCTCACGCCCCACCGGTACACCCGCAGAAAACAGCCCCTGTACGCCCCGCAGCACCTGCTCCTGGGCGCGCATGCGTTGTTCCACTCGGCTGGCAAAGACCTGCACGCGGGCATCCATGCGTGCACGCTGGTCGATCTCTGCGTTGCGGGTTTCAAACTGCCACAACCACCAGGTCGTTCCCAGCGACAGAACCAGCACCAGCAGCGCACCGCCAAGGTGGTGGAGCCAGTTGTCGGGGCGCTCCAGCTTCAAAACACCACCATTTCGCGGGCCAGCGCGGGCGGGAAATACTTTTCAAAGATCCGCAGCACGGTACCGTCGTTGCGCATGGACTGCACCAGTGCCACCCACTTGGTGATCTCAGCCGGAGAGATAGACTTTTTGGAAATGATGAGCCCGTGCGGTACCGGAGGGTCGTTGAACTCGATGATCTGGGTCGTATCCTTGATCCGTTTGGCCTCGACATCGCCAATATCGAAAGGCTCGATCACCATGCCCTGGATGCGCCCCAAAATCAACACTTCGTACAGTGGATCCAGACCTGAGGCGTAGCTGACCCGGCCTGCCTGGGCCAGCTTGTCGAGCATGCGGTTGGCATTGGTGCTGTAACGGAAACTGCGAATGGCCCCCAGCCTCATCGCAGACTGGGCCTCAAAGTCGGACAGTTTTTGCACTTTGGTGCTTTTATTCACCAGCAGGTAGTACTTGTTGGAAAAATACCAGGCAAAGGCGGCATAGGTGTTGCGCTCCTCGGTGGCGATGCCGGACAGGCTGAAGTCCAGCGCACCCGACTCGATCAACTGCCAAATGCGTGCGCGCGGCAACACGCTAGTCTGGATGCTGCAACCGCTGCGTTGGATCAGGGCATCGGCAAAGTCTTTGTCAATGCCCTGATCCAGGTTAGCGGAGTACAACAGACCATGCACATGCAAGCCCAATGTCAGCGGCCTGCTGCAGTCCGGGCGCTCATCTGCGGCCCATACGGCATTGCACAGCAGCAAGCCTAGCAAAAAGCATCCACATCTACAAAAAAAAGAATACATAAATTGTACGCAATATTTAAAACACTGAAATAAACCGTAAGTATTCGTTAACAACTATACAGCGCACTTTTAGGCACCACGTTGGCGGCACGTTGGCGGCATTACACAGTGATGATCCAACCCTCTAATGGGTCGAAATGGCGGGGCAGCCCATAACGCGGCAGGCCTGCTGCATGCTGCTGCCCGGCCCATGCCGCTTGCAGCATGCACAGTACCGCATCCAGTGCATCGCCAGTGGCATCGGCTATCAGCATGGCCCGCTGCGGTGCCGTCAATTGCAAAGGCATGCCTAGCCGTAACGGCCCGTGCGCACCCTGGCCCGCTTCCAGCGCGTGGACCAGATCGGACCGTGCGGCCAGCCGCTGTGGGGTTTGCTTGGCCTTGTCGTCGCTCTTGTAACTGCGCCGACCAGTCCCTTGGGCCTTGGGAGTCCAGCCGTCCAGTACCTCGCGCGCCAACAGACCGGGGTAGGCTTCCAGGGCAACGCGCTGTGGATCACCTGGGTGCAAGCCCGGGAAGTCCACCCCGGCATCCAGCAGCAAAGGCACGCCCGCATGCAGCATGTAGGCCACGGGCGGATTGACCCATTTCATGGACGGACTGGAGCCCGCAAACGCGTCGCAGGCGCGGTGGGCAAATTTACCACCCACCGGCCGGGCATCGCAAAACGCGGCAAACTGGCTGCGGATCTGCGCCCGCTCCAGACTGGCAAAGTGGTGGATGCAGGCAGCCCAATCCAGCGGCCAACCCAGGCTTTCCACCAGTTCACGTGGCAAGCCAAACGGCAGATCGAAGCCACCCACCCAGGGCCGTGGTTCGGCCAATACATCGGCAAATGCCGCCAGTGAGGACAGACGCTCCAGGCGCTGCAAAGCTACGCGCCCTTTGACAACCCGGCCCCACGCCAGCACGATATTTTTGCGGTTGTTGGGGCTGCTGGAGAAATCGCAGCCCAGGAGTTCGGTATCAGCCATTTCTAACCCAGGGCCAGTGCGACCACGCCCAGCGCAATGCAGCCCGCGCCCAGCAGCCGGGTGCCCCGCTGTCCCTCGCCCAGCAAATGCCCGCCCAGCAGTGCCGCAAACAGCATCGACACTTCGCGCGCCGGAGCCACGTGGGACAAAGGTGCGGTTTGCACGGCATACAGCACCAGCACGTAAGAGACGGGGCTCAGGATGCCCACCACTAACGCGTAGCGCCATTGCTGTTGCCACAGCACCCGGGCCGCGGGCAGGTCGCGCAAAACGGTAGGGCCCATCAGGCCTATGCGCAGCACGTTGCTGGCGTAGTCAAACATGAAGGGGGAAATCAGCAGCACTTTCACCGAATAGCCATCGGCCACGGTGTAGCAGGCAATACACAGCCCCGTGAGTGCGCCGTAACGCAGGCCTGCGCGCAACCGGGCTGCATTGACAGGGTCCCGTGGAGCCCTCCACAGGCTGGGACCCCCTGCGATCAAGAATACACCCAGCACCACGCCAATCAGGCCCAGAGCCCCCCAGACGGTGAGGCGTTCACCCAGTAGAAACACCGCCGCCATCGACGAAATCAGCGGCCCCAGTCCGCGCGCCAGCGGGTAGACCACGGTCAGGTCGGCCTTGCGGTAGCCGCGCAGCAGCACCACAAAATACAGGGCGTGCACGCAGGCGCTGAGGGCTAGCATGGCCCACTGGCTTGCAGTCCAGCCGGGTACCTCTTCCAACCCCAGCCAGATGCCGACTGGTGCCCACACCAGCATGGACACCAAACCCGAAAACACGGCAAAGCGTGCATCGCCGCTGGCTTTTTTGGCGGCAATATTCCAGCTGGCGTGAATCAGGCCCGCCAGCAACACCAGACACAGGGCAAAAGGGGACATGCGAAAAGGCAAAAACCCGCAAGTCGGTCAAGGCTTGCGGGTTAAGTGGATCGGTGGGGACGGTTAGACGCGCCCGACGATAGAGGCGGTGGCCATCAACTCTTCCAGCAAGGCCAGCGACACCTTGCCCGACACCGCGTACGGGTCTAGCTCGGGCTTTTCGGCGTACTTCAGCAAAATCGACTGGTTGAGTTTGAGGATGTTGACTTGGCCCATGGTCCATCCACCAAAACGGCGCTCGGAAATTTCTTCAAAATGCAGCAAGGCCACGTCTTTGTGCCGCGCATCGCGCTGGATGTGGCCATACAGCTCATTGACCGGCATGCGCCCGCCTTCGATGGCCTGCAAAAAGATACCGCCGCCGTAGCACAGAATGCCAGTGATGCCGCAGGCCGGGTTGTATTGGCGCGACTGGGCCAGGATCGCCTCGATGGCGCCAGGACTGGTGTCCAGGGCACGGCTGGCGTAGAGCAAACGTACAAGCATGGCGTTAGCCTTTTCTAGGAATGAGGGCCAAAAATTCGCGGCGCAGGTTCGGGTCTTTCAAGAAAGCACCGCGCATTACCGAGTTGATCATCTTGCTGTCCATGTCTTTCACGCCACGCCAGCCCATGCAGTAGTGGCTGGCCTCCATGACGATGGCCAGACCGTCTGGCTGGGTTTTTTCCTGGATCAGGTCGGCCAGTTGCACCACAGCCTCTTCCTGGATCTGCGGGCGGCCCATGATCCATTCGGCCAGGCGCGCGTATTTCGAAAGACCAATCACGTTGGTATGCTCGTTGGGCAAAACGCCGATCCATATCTTGCCAATCACCGGGCACAGGTGGTGAGAGCAGGCGCTGCGTACCGTGATGGGGCCGACGATCATCAGCTCGTTCAGATGCTCGGCGTTGGGGAATTCGGTGATGTTGGGGGGGGCCACATAGCGGCCCTGAAACACCTCCTTGAGGTACATCTTGGCCACGCGGCGGGCGGTGTTGTTGGTGTTGTGGTCGCGGTCGGTGTCGATCACCATGCTGCTAAGCACGCCCTGCATTTTGTCGGTCACTTCGTCGAGCAGCAGCTCCAGTTCACCGGGCTGGATGAACTCGGAAATATTGTCATTGGCGTTAAAACGTTTACGTGCGGACTGCAGCCGTTCACGGATCTTGACAGAGACGGGCGTGCCCTCACCGTCGCGGGCATCGGCCAGCGCAACAGCATTCATAGCATCAGGTGTTTTCATTAACATCCAAGAATGTTAGCAGGGCGGGCACATCGGCTGGACGGAGATGGTGCAAAGACCTTTCACAGGCTTTCAGCAGGCCATCTCCAAAGCGCTTGCAGAGCACGGGATAATCAGCCAATTGCGGCCCTGGTGCCGTTTCGCATTCTGCTGGCCCGGCCTGCTCCGCGCCAACCGCAACCCACTCCAAAAAAGCTATGGACAACCTCAATTTACTGAACACCCGCGAAAACTGGTATGCCGCATTTTTCGCTGGTGACACCGACTTTATGGCCACGGTCCAAGCCGACTCGTTTTGCGTCGTGCATGCCAGCGGCGTGCAATCCAAATGGGAGCAGCTGCACGGTATCTCGCGCGCAGTGCAGGCCGAACTGTGGTTCCCCGAAACCGCCTACAAGCAGGATGCCAGCCTGTCCTTGCAATACCACGGTGAATTTGCTGTGGTTTCAGGCCAAAGCCAGACGTTAATTGACGACGCACCTCACAGCAGCGTGTTTTTCAGCGAGCTGTGGCGCAAAACGCCGGACGATTGGCAACTCATGCACCTGCATTTCACGCCGGTACCCGAGTGACGGCCTCGGGGCGGCGCTAAAGCTTGGCTTTCAGCAGGCAATGCATACGGTCGCCCCCCTCCACGCGCACAGGCGGATTCAAATCTTCGGAGGCTTGGAAACCGTTATCGCCTCGCCCATCAGCCCCCGGGGCCGCATCACCAGCATCAGCGCGATGAGCACGCCGATCAGCACCACCTGCAACGGCGCGGCGCGGGCCTGGTCGGCCTGCGACACCAGACCGCGCAACAGGCCCCCAGCCGCCGTCCAGAAGCCCCACACCAGAAACGCGCCAACGATGGCGCCACGGTTGTTGCCCGAGCCACCGACAATCAGCATGGCCCAGAGTTGGAAGGTGAGGATCGGCAGGAAATCTTCAGGGGCGATGAAGCCGACGAAGTGTGCATAGACCGCGCCGCCCAGGCCCATCAGCATGCTGCCGATCACGAAGCTCTGCAGCCGCACGGCGAAGGCGCGCTTGCCCAGGGATGAGGCCGCGTCCTCGTCTTCGCGGATGGCGCGCAGCACCCGGCCCCAGGGGCTTTGCACCAGCTTCTCCAGCGCGATGTAGACCACGGCCAGCAGCAGCAGCGTCATGCCGAGGTAGGCCAGCGTCCACGGCAGGCCGGTGCCGAGCCAGGCCTGCATCGGCTTGGGGATAAACTGCACGCCGAACGGCCCGCCGGTCAGGCCTTTGGCGTTGTTGGCCACGAGCTGGATGGTGACGGCGATTCCGAAGGTGGTGATAGCCAGATAGTCTTGCCGCAGCCGCAATGCCAGTGCGCCCACCACCAGGCCGACCAGGCCGCTTACCCCCATGGCGGCCAGCATGCCCAGCGCCACCGGCCAGCCCAGGCCACCGATGCGGCCGCCCGTCTCGGGCGTGGTCAGCAGCGCCGAGGTGTAGGCGCCGACGGCCACGAAGCCGGCCACCCCGACGTTGAACAAACCGGTGTAGCCCCACTGCAGGTTGAGCCCGAGCACGATGATGGCATAGGCGCTGGCAAACACCAGGAAGAAGCTGCCGTAGGACAGCCAGCCGGAAAAATCTCCCATTACCGTTTCTCCCCGAACAGCCCGTTGGGCCGCACCATCAGGATGGCGATCAGCACCGCGAAAGCTGCCGCCGCGCGGTATTCGGCGCCGACCAGGCCGACCGAGGCGCTCTCGGCCAGGCCGACGATCAGCCCGCCCAGCACCGCGCCCCAGATCGAGCCGATGCCGCCGAGGATCACCGCCGCGAACAACGGCAGCAGCAGCTCCACGCCCATGGTGGGGCGCAGCTGCACCGTGATGCCGGCAAACACCCCGGCCACCGCCGCCAGCACGCCGCCGATGAGCCAGGTGGCGCGCAGCACGCGTTCGGGGTCGATGCCGGTAACCCTCGCCAGGCCGGAGTTGATGGCGGTGGCGCGCATCGAGCGGCCCAGCGTGCTGCGGCTCAGAAACAGGTGCAGCCCGGTCACGGTCAGCAATGTGAGCGTGAGCACGAAGATTTGGTCGGGTGTGACGCGCAGGCCACCCCAGACGCTGCGCGGCACGAGCGGAATCGCGATCTGCAGGTTTTGCGTGTAGTACTGCGGCACGCCGCCCTGCCAGAACAGCAGCAGGTTGCGCAGCGCCAGCGCCGCGCCGAAGCTGGCGATCACCAGCGTGATTGCACCCTGCTTGCGCAGCCGCTTGAACAGCAGCGTGTCGAGCCCGAGCGCCAAAAGCGCGGTGAGCCCGGCCGAGACGAGAAGCGAAATCAAGAGGCCCCAGCCGAACGAGAACGGCCCGATCGGCGCGGCCAGGCCTGCGCTCAGCGTGGTGAGGCCGGTGGAAGCCATCAGCGCCAGGTAGGCACCCCACCCGAGCAGCTCGCCGTGGCTGAAGTTGGAGAAGCGCACGATGGACAGCGTCATGCTCAGGCCGATGGCGCCCAGGGAAATGACGGAGCCGATGATCAGCCCGTCCGCGATGATCTGCAGCATTAGGTGGTTTCCTTCGGCGCGGGGTGGCTGGTTTGTGAACCGCCTTGTCGGCCGGTATGCCGACCCAGATAGAGTTCGGCGATGCGTGCGTCGCCCAACAGCTCGGCCGAGGTGGCGACGATGCGCTCCTGGCCTTCGACCAGCACCGCAGCGCGGTCGGCCAGGGCCAGCGCAGCCTTCACGTTCTGCTCCACCAACAGCACGGTGACACCGCTGTCGCGCACCTCGCGCAGCTTGGTGAACACCTGGTCCACCAGCTTGGGGCTCAGGCCGGCGGAGGGCTCGTCCAGGATCAGCAGGCTGGGCCGGGCGATCAGCGCGCGCGCCACCGCCAACATCTGCCGCTGCCCACCCGAGAGTTGCCCGGCAGGCAGCTTGCGTTGGCGGTGCAGGTCGGGAAACATGGCGTAGGCCGGGTCCAGCCGTTCGCGCCGGTCGGCCTTCATCACCGCAGCGGCCAGCTCCAGGTTCTCGGCCACGCTCAGGTTGGTGAACACGTTCTCGGTCTGCGGCACGAAGGCCAGGCCGTTAAACACCATCTGATGCGCCGGCGTCTTGGTGATGTCGCGGCCGGCCAGCAGGTTGCGCCCGCCGCTGATCGGCACCAGCCCGGCCACCGCCTTCACCAGCGACGATTTGCCCGCGCCGTTCGGCCCGAGGATCGCGAAGATCTCGTTCGTTTGCACCGTGAGCGAGGCGCCGCGCACGATCAGCAGACCGGGTTCGTAGCCGGCCTGCAGGGCTTCGATCTGCAATGCGGGGGTGGTGCTGTCTGGGCTCATTGAGATACCTTCGTGCTTCGCACTGCGGTGCGAGCTTGCTTGGGGCGGCCCGGCGCGGCGCTCATGCCGCGGTCCCCAGGTAGGCTTCGACCACGCGCGGGTCGTTGAGCACGGTGGCAGCATGGCCGGAGGTGAGCAGTTCACCCTGCGCCATCACCATCACCGGATCGCACAGCGTGGCCACCAGGTCCATGTTGTGCTCGATGATGAAGAAGGTGGCACCCTGCTTGTTCAGCGCGGCCACCTTGTCGACGATCTGGTCGAGCAGGGCCGGGTTCACGCCGGCACCCGGCTCGTCCAGCAGGATGAGTTTCGGCTTGGACACCATCACCCGCGCCAGCTCCAGCAGCTTGCGCTGGCCGCCCGAGAGGATGTGCGCCGGCTGGTCTTCCAGCCGGGCCAAGCCCACGAAGTCGAGCCAGTGGCGGGCCGCAGCGCGGGTTTCGCGCTCCTGCGCCGCCACCTTGGCGGGTTGCAGCCAGTTGGCCCAAAAGCGTTCGCCGAGCTGGCCGGTGGGTGCCACCATCACGTTGTCGAGAACCGTCATCTCGGGAAACGGGCGCGGTATCTGGAAGGTGCGCGCCAGCCCCGCCTGGAACACGTCGCAGGCGGGCCGACCACCGATGGCCACACCGTCGAGTGTCACCTGGCCGGAAGCCGGCAACATGTAGCCGGCAAGGCAGTTGAACAGCGTGGTCTTGCCAGCACCGTTCGGGCCGATCAGCCCGCCGATGCTGCCAGCCTTGAGGTGAAACGACAGCTTGTTCACCGCCTGGTGACCGCCGAAGTTCTTGCAGAGCTGGTCGACAACCAGGAGATCGTTAGCGTTCGCCATGTCAGTTTCCCATTGCACTGTGCGCCTTCTGCGAGGCATGCAAAGAACCAACATACCGGTGGCAGTGGAGCAGGCCATTCGGGAACATCCGCGGAACCGGCTCCTCCGGGCCGCAGGATGTGCCCCCTGCAAGGGGGTTGGCGAAGCGACACGCAGTGCGCGAAGACTGGGGGTGTTCCATGCTAGACCGAATCGGTGATGGCTTCGGCTTCGATCTCGACGCGGTAACCGTCGCCGATCAGCGCAGCCACGGCCAGCATAGTGTTGGCCGGGCGTATGCCACCGAAGTACTGGCCGTGGACCTGGCTCACGGCCTCCCAGTCGCTGGCATCGGTGAGGTAGATGCGGGTGCGCACCACGTCCTGCAGCCGCCCGCCCAGGGCCTTGATGCTGGCCTCGATCTTGTCGAGGATGTAGGTGGCCTGCACCGCGGCGTCGCCACGGCCCACGAGCTGGCCGCTGCCATGGGTGGCGGTGGTGCCCGAAACGAGGATGCGGTCGCCCACGCGCACGGCGCGGGCATAGCCGGCCAGCGGCTCCCAGACGCTGCCGCTGTCGATGGTCCAGCGGTTCACATGGCCAGGCACGCGCTGGCGCGGCCACAGCGGCGTGAGCGCTTCGAGGTGGTGGCTCAGGTCGCCCGAGGCGGTGAGGAAGGGCGGGCGGCGGTATTCGTCGCCGCAGTCGCCGGGCAGGCGCCGCGTGGCGGCGAAGGCCGCGCTCAGCATCACGTGGTCATCTTCGTCGAGCGCGAAGTCGAACAGCTTCAGATTGTCGGCCCGGTGCTCGCGCTCGCCCAGGCGCGCACCCAGGATTACCGCTGCCACCGCAGGCTGCTCCAGCACCCAGCGCGTGGCCACGTTGGAGATCGACACGCCGTGCTTCTGGCCGATGGCCTGCGCGGCCCGCAGCACCGCCTGCAGCGCGGCCCAGCCGCCCACGGCGTCAATGAAGCGGCGGTACTTCATCTTGCTCCAGTCGTTGACCTCTAGCGGCTCTGCGGCACCGAGCCACTTCTCGCTGAGGAAGCCACCGCCAAGCACGCCGTAGGTCAGCAGTTTCACCCCGCGCGCCAGGCACAGGCTGGCCATCGCCTCGGTGCCGCGCCGGTCGAGCAGGGACATGCAGACCTGGTTGCTGGCAATCGGAATACCCTCGCACAGCAGCACCCGCAGGTGTGCGCTGTCGAAATTGGCCAGGCCGAGGTGGGAGATCAGGCCTTCCTGGCGCAGCCGGGCGAGTTCAACCATCGCGTCGATGTAGCGCGGGTCGTCGAAGGTCCACCAGTGGAACTGCAGCAGGTCGATGCACGGCACCTGCAGCCGGTCGATGGCGCGCAGCACGCCTTCGCGCACCACGTCCGCCGTCATCGGGCCCGGGGGCGGGCACCACTTGGTGAAGGCGCGCACGGCGGGCCGGTCGCTTGATGCCAGCAAAGTGCCGGTGATGACCTCGGCCGAACCGTAGTGGTCGGCCATGTCGAAGGTATCGAAGCCGGCGCGCACGTAGTCGGCCATGGCCTGCGCACCACGCTGTGGATCGAGCAGCGTGCCGCCGCGCTCCATGTCGGCCACCTGCCACAGGCCGGTGACGATGCGGGATATTTCGAGACCGGGCGCGAGCAGACTGCGCTCGGGCTTTATGGTGGACAAAGACGGCACGCTCATTTCGGCAGCTTGGCTTGCACGGCCTGCACGTCCTCTGCGGACATCTGGCCCACGGTGGTGACTTCGCCATTGGCGATCTTCCAGGTGCGGAACGGACCGGCGATGTCGCCGTTTTTGTCAAACTCCACCGGGCCGATCACGCCGACGTAGCGCACCGGCTTCTTCTCGCGGATGAGCTGCATGGCCCGGGCAAAACCTGCAGGGCCGGCATAAACCACTTCACCGCCGGGCGCGGTGACCTTGCGTACCGCATCGCGGATGGCCGCCGCCTCGAACTTGCCGGCCTGCGCGATGGCCAGGCCGAGGATGGCACCAGCGTCGAAGGCGCGATCGGCGGCGGGCGCGCCCGCATCGAAGCCGCCACTCATCGCAGGGTAGGCGCTGGCAAAGAAGGTGGTGGACGGCGTGGAGGTCGAGCCCGACGAGGTACCGTAGGCATTGGCCAGGAACTGCGGGCCTACGCCCTTGATGAAGTCGGCCGCGTTCATGCCGTCGTTGAGCAGAAACTTCTGCGGTCCGCCCTGTTGGATCCAGGTGCGCACGATGGTGGTGCCGTCGCCGGGGTAGCCAATGAAGTACAGCGCTGGCGGGTCGGTCTTCAGCGCCTTGGTGACTTCAGCGTTGTACGAAGACTGCTCAGGGTTGTAGGGCGTCACGTCGATGATCTTGCCGCCCAGCGCTTCATAGGCGCGGCGGAATTCGGACACCATGTTCACGCCGAAATCGTTGTTGACGTGGATGATGGTCAGCGACTTCATACCCTGGTCGAGCGCGTATTTGGCGGCGGCCGTGCCCTGTAGCGCATCGCTGGTGATGGTGCGGAAAAACCAGCCGCCAGTCTTGCCCTCGGCGGCTAGCTTGGTGAGCGATGGCGACGACGACGCAGGCGATATCTGCACCACACCGGCCGGCCCGGTGACCGAAGTCACGATCGGGATGCTCACCGAGCTGATGATGCCGCCGATGATGGCTGGCACTTTTTTCAGGTCGACCAGCTGGCGCGCCTGGTCCACGCCCACCGAGCCCTGGCTCTGCGCGTCGCGCACATCGAAGCCAAGCTTGCAACCGGCAATGCCTTGCGCGCCCGCCGCCTTGTTGAGTTCAGCGAAGGCGAGTTCGACCGACTTGCTCGCCGCCTGGCCGTAGCGCCCGGCGGCACCGGTCAACGAGACGACCATGCCCACGGTGTGGGTGCACGAGGGCGACTGCGCTGACGCGGTAGTGGCGGTGGCAGCGGTGAGAGCGGCGACAAGCGCCAGGGCGATAGTGGACTGGGGAAAGCGCATGGTGAAGGACTCCAGTGGTGGGCAGGTGGCGAAAAAAGAAGAAGGGAATCAGGTCTTGCGAATCAGGTTTTATTCAGGTCGTACTTCATGATCCGGCCGTGCGGGCCGGTCTTGTCGCGCTCCAGGCTGTAGGTGTCGCCGGCCGGGCCGGGGCAGGCCGCTAGGATGGGATCGAGGAGCGCGTGGTCGGCCGCGTCCAGGCGCAGGCGGAAGACTTCGAGCGTGCCTGCGATGCGGTTGCCGTAGCGCGCACCGACGATGGCCGCGGCCACAGCCGGTTGGTCGAGCACCCAGCGGATCGCCACGGTGGACAGCTGCACGCCGTGCCGGTCGGCGATGGACTTCAGCGCGCGCAGCAGGCTCTGGAACGCGGCCCAGCCGCCGAACTCTTCGATGATGAGCTTGTACTTCACCAATGACCGGTTCGACTGCGCCTCCACTGGCTCAGCCTGGCCCAGCCAGCGCTCGGTGAGGAAGCCACCGGCCAGCGTGCCGTAGCACAGCAGCTGCAGGCCGCGCTGCGCGCCCAGCGGCGCCAGCAGGGCCGCAGGGCGGCGGTCGAGCAGCGAATACTGCACCTGCATGCTGACCAGCGTCACACCGGCATCGATCAGCGCTGCGGTGCTCGGCGTGTCGAAGTTGGTGCCGCCGAGGTGGGCGATCAGGCCTTCCTTTTGCAACGCGGCGAGCGCCTGCGCCGCTTCCACACAACCCGGCACTTTGTAGTCCCACCAGTGGAACTGCACCAGGTCGAGGCGCTCGGCGTTCAGCCGCTTGAGCGAGCGCTCGACGATGCGGCGCACATAGGCGGCGTCCACGTTCGCCAGGTCCCCATAGTCGGGCACGAACTTGGTGTGCACCTGCAAACGGGGTAGACCAAGCGCTGCGCGCCGCGCGTTGAATTCGCCGTACATGGCTTCGACACCGGTGTAGATGTCGGCACCGTCGACTGTGTTGAGGCCGGTATCAACGAAGGCCGCCATGTCGGCCAGCGCGCGTTCGCGGTCGACCTCGCCGTGGTCGCCGGCAAGCTGCCAGCCGCCGCGCACGATGCGCGGGATCCGGTAGCCGGGTGCGAGCTCAAGGGTTTCGACGGGGGGCATGGGGGAGATGTCGGTCATGTTGCGGAAGTCAACGGCACAGCGGTGGTGTCGGCATGCCGGAACACCCGCTTGCCGAGCCGGGTGATGCGAAAGCGCGTGGGGCAGTGCGGATCGGGGCAGGCGACTTCGGCGTCGGTGCCCATCCAGTCGCTGGGGTGTGTGGCGCGCTGCTTGGCTGGCAGCAGCGGCAGCAGCGCCGCCAGCGAATACATCGAAAAGCCCTGGCCCGGCGGGAAGTGCAGCACCTCGCCGCGCACCTCAAACCAGTCGCCGGGTTTCGCGTTGCATTGGATCTTGCGGTCGTCGGCCACCACGACCTCGACCCGCAGGTCATACAACTCAAATTCGTCGGCTTCCATGGCGCACATTCTGGGGCTCGCTTTGGCAAAAAATTGCAATTCGGTATATTTTTATACCCTTGTTAAACGCAATTATTGAGCTGCGCATTTGCGCTGTCAAGGAAACTTCGAATGGGCCAAAACAGGGCAGACTCGCCCTGGGTAGTCGCACCAAGTCGGCGCTCCCATGCATCAAATACGGGCGGTTTTTTCCTGCTGCACGGGCTTGTCGAGCGCACACGAAGCGCCGCCTTGCACGCCATTTTTTACGCCATTTTTTACGCCGTTTTGCACGTCTTTTTCAAGGTCGAGTTTGCGGCGGCGCGGTGCCTTGCCGCTGACCCGTTGCCAGGCTGTCTCGAGCACCTCGATGCGCTCGGCCGTAGCCCGGTCAATCTGCACCGGGTCGCCGCTTTCGATGGCCGCAAGCGAGTTCTCCAGGGTGCGGGTGGACATGGAAATATCGGGCAGCGCGCGCACCGCCAGCATGCGCACCAGTTCCATGCGCCGCATCATCACCTCCATCATCTGCACGATGATACTGTTCTGCGTGGCCCGCGCCACGGCGATGTTGAAGCGCGTGCTGGCCACTGTCATGCGCTGCACCACCGCGTCCGCTGCAAGGGCTTTGCGCGGCATGTCACTGGTTTTCTGGCTCAGCTCGACGGCACCGCGCATGCGCTCGAAGTCGGCCTCGGTGGCGTAGAGCGCCGCCATGCGCGCCACGTGCGGCTCAAACAGCCTGCGGGCCTCCATGGCGCTGTCGATGTCTTCGATCTGCGGCTCGGGCAGCGGTAAGCCGCTCAGGCCCGGCGGCACCGTTTCACTGATCACGAAGAGGCCGCCCGCAGAGCCGGTCACCACCTGGACGATGCCGGCCTGCACCAGTAGTTTGATGGCCTCTCTGAGCGTGGGACGGCTCACGCCGAGCTGCTCGGAAAGCCTTTGTTCAGATGGCAATCTTTCGCCAATGCGCACGTCCCCGGCGCGGATTGCCTCGGTAATGCGGTAGGCCACGGTCTCGCAGGGCCGCACCAGTTGCACAGGCTGGAAGACGAAATGGGTGGGTTCGATGCGGGCCACGGGTTCTCCTATCCCACCCATCCTAATGCACGCCAATACCTGAACACAGCGGTTTGTACGGCAATCATTCCACCGGTGCACCGCCCTCAAACCACTGCCCGATCAGCGCGCGCTCGGCATCGGTGATACCGGTAGCGTTGTTCATCGGCATGATTTTGGTGACCACGGCCTGCTGGTAGACCATCTGCGCGTGCAGCTTCAGGTTGGCGGGCGAGTCCAGTCGCACATTCTTCATTTGCACTTGCGGGCCGTGGCATGTATAGCAGCGCTGGGCAATGACTGCCTGCACTTTTTCATAAGAAATAGTAGGTCTAGAGCTTACACCGCCTGCACTATATGCTACAGAAGTAGGAGCAGGCAGAGGTTTCATCCAGACAATCACGCCCGCGATCACCGCCAGGCCCACCAGCGCGTAGCCGATGGGATGCCGGTTGCGGCCCAGCAGGTAGCCGTGGCGCAATACAAAAAACTGCCGAATTGCCGCGCCCGCCAGCATCATCAGCACCAGCACCAGCCAGTTCTGCGGGTGCGTATAGGTAAAGCTGTAGTGGTTGCTCAGCATGGCAAACAGCACCGGCAACGTGAAATAGGTGTTGTGCACGCTGCGCTGCTTGCCGCGCTGGCCGTGGATGGGGTCGATCGGCTGGCCTGCCTTGATGGCCGCCACCACGGTGCGCTGGCCCGGGATGATCCAGAAGAACACGTTGGCGCTCATGGTGGTGGCGATCATCGCGCCCACCAGCAAAAAGGCCGCGCGCCCGGCAAACCAGTGGCAGGCCAGCCACGCCGCCGCGCACACCAGCACCGCCACCAGCGCACCCACGATGGCATCGCCGCCCTTGCGCTTACCAAAAATCTGGCAGATGCAGTCGTAGGCCATCCAGAACACGACCAGAAACGCCAACGCCACGCTCACCGCTGCGCCGCTGGACCAGTTCATCAGCGACTTGTCGACCAGGTAGGTGCTGGCGTTCCACAGGTAGGTGACGGTGAACAGCGAAAACCCGGTCAGCCAGGTGGAGTAGCTTTCCCAGTAAAACCAGTGCAGGTGCTTGGGTAACTGCGGCGGCGCACCGGCAAACTTGACCGGGTGGTAGAAGCCCCCGCCGTGTACGGCCCACAGCTCGCCACTCACGCCCTGCTTTTTGAGATCCTCATCGACCGGCGGAGTCAGGCTGCTGTCCAAAAAGACAAAGTAAAACGACGAACCAACCCAGGCGATGGCGGTAATGACGTGGACCCAGCGCAGCAGCAGGTTGGCCCAGTCGAGGTAATAGCTTTCCATGTGTCACTCACCTTTGACGGCCAGGACTGGACGCAAGCCCCCCTATCGCCCAGAGGGCTTCAGGGGGCGCTGCGTCCAGTCCTAACAGTATTGCGATGCCCACCACTGCGGGCGCTGTAGGCACTAAAAAGTCACGCACAAAAACCCGGGAAGTGGCTTTGCACCGCTGCGACCGGCTCATTCTATGGAGTAAACCTTTGCAACAACTGTGCCGCTACCGCAATGGCAATCACCTCGGGCTCTTTGCCGGGAATGCCGGGCACGCCAATCGGGCAGGTGACGTGGGCCAGTTCGGCAGCGCTGAAGCCCCTTGCTGCCAGCCGCTGGCGAAAGCTGGCCCACTTGGTCTGGCTGCCAATCAGCCCCAAAAATGGCAGATCACCCCGGCTGCGCTGGCGCTGCAGGCAGGCGGAGACAATGTCCAGGTCTTCGGCGTGGCTAAAGCTCATGATGAGCACCTGGCTGCCGGGGACGATGTCCTGCACCGCGTGCTGCACCGGGTCGGAATGTTCGCAACGCACGGAAGCGGGCAGACCGGCGGGGAAGATGCCATCGCGGCTGTCGATCCAGGTCAGGGCAAATGGCAGACGCGCCAGCACCTGCACCAGCGCATGGCCTACATGGCCACCACCAAACAAGGCGACGGGCGGGTGTTTGGAAGCCAGGTCGGCGCGCAGGCGGCCTATATCGGCGGCCGTGAGCACCTCAAACCGCAAATGCACCACGCCCCCACAGCACTGCCCCAAACTGGGGCCTAGCGGATAGCGGATAACCTCCGCACCTAAGGTACCTTTCAGGCGGGCACGCGCCTCGGCCATGGCCTGGAATTCAAGGTTGCCGCCGCCGATGGTGCCCACCAACTGGTCGGCCAGCACGGCCATCCAGGTGCCCGGCCCGCGCGGCACCGAGCCTTGGGTAGACTGCACCGTGACCAGCACGGCGGGTGCATGCTGTAGGTGCTGGAGTAAAAGCTGGAGTAAAACGTCTGTAGAAGTCACCTGCGAAGTATGCATGGCACGCACCCTGGCAAGCCAAACAAATCGATTGAAATGATGCAACCAACCCGTTCTGCACGCCACCCCTTGCGCTGGGCGCTGGCGGGGCTCTCCACCGCCATCGCCACTTTGCTGGCCGGATGCGGTACTGCGCCTCCACCCCCTGCTGGGCCGTCGGCAACCCCTACCGTGCCCGCAGCCAGTTCCAAGCCGGGAGCACCGGCCCCCACGCCCGCAGTGCCCCCAAAAATCTCCACCGCCACCACACCGCGCGACTACCGCCGTGATGCCGCCCGCCACCTCTACGACCGCAATGCCGAGCGTATCTACCAGGGCAAACTGCAGCCCAACCTGTACGCCATCGGGGTATTGGAGGTGCACCTCGACCGCCAGGGTGCGGTCACCGGCCTGCACTGGATGCGCGCCCCCAAACATGCGCCCGAGGTGGTCACAGAAATCGAACGCACCGTACGCGCCGCAGCTCCCTTTCCACCCCCCTCGCGCCTGGGCCGCGTCACCTACACCGACACCTGGCTGTGGGACAAAAGCGGGCAGTTCCAGCTCGATACGCTGACCGAAGGCCAACTTTAGGCAAATTCCGAAAATGCTATAAAAAATATAGCTACTAGTGCATACAAAATATACGCTAGCGGCCTATTTGTTATAAATTTAGCTACCCCGGTAAGTGGAATAGCTCCAGGGGCTGACCAAGAGCGGTACGTGGTAGTGCTGCTGGGTATTGGCAATACCAAAGTCCAGATTCACCCGGTTCAAAAAATTCGGCTCAGGCAGCACCACGCCACGGGCTTTGAAATACCCCGCCACGTCAAACGTGAGCCGGTAAGTGCCGACGTGCAGGCTGGCGGTATCCAGCAAAAGGCCGTCACTGCGGCCATCGGCATTGGTCACAAAACGCTTGACCAGGGTGGTGCCCTCCCCCTGCGTTGTGTAAAGCTCTACCGCCATACCGGCTGCCGGACTGCCATGCATCGTATCCAAAACGTGTGTGCTCAATCCCATACGTGTCCTCACTTAATCAAATACTTTGTAACCAAACAAATTTGTATACAGTACAAATACTGCGCTATTATCGTGGTATGGAATCCACCACGACCAATACCAATACGATCGTTGAAGCGTTGACCAAGGCGATTGTTGAGCATAGGCTGCACCCCGGTACCAAGCTGGCGGAACAAAAGCTGGCTGACCATTTTGGTGTATCGCGCACGCTGGTCCGGCAAGCCCTGTTCCAGCTCTCACAAAACCGCCTGATCCGCCTGGAGCCTGCGCGCGGAGCCTTTGTGGCCGCGCCGTCGGTGGCCGAAGCCCGCCAGGTTTTTGCCGTGCGCCGCATGCTGGAAGCTGAAATGGTGCGCGCTCTGGTACGCGACATCACCCCAAGCAAAATCAAGGCCTTGAAAGAACAAGCCACGGTTGAAAAAGCCGCGCTCAAAGACAAAGACCTGACCAACCGCACCGAGGTGCAAGGCAACTTCCACATCCGCATGGCCGAGTTGCTGGACAACGATGTGCTGGTGCAGATGATGGTGGAACTATTGTCGCGCTGCTCACTCATCACCCTGATGTACCAGACAGACAACCCCACCGACCACGCCAGTGACGACCACGACGCGCTCATCAAAGCGCTAGCCGCCAAAGACGAAGCACTGGCCGTGCGCCTGATGGACGAACACCTGCACAACGTCGAAGCCAACCTCACCTTTGACCGCAAGATCCCCAGCAACGACATCGCCATGGCATTGGCCTGAGTTGTGCTTTGAAGCTGTCATGACCGAGACATCCGCCCCCACCCCAGAAGCCTACCCCCGCGACCTGGTCGGCTATGGCCGCCACGTACCCCACGCCCAATGGCCTGACAAAGCAAAAATTGCGGTGCAGTTCGTACTTAACTACGAAGAAGGCGGTGAAAACAATGTGTTGCACGGCGACGCGGCATCCGAGACTTTTTTGTCCGAGCTGATCACCGCCCAGCCCTTCCCCGACCGGCACATGACCATCGAGTCGATGTACGAATACGGCTCGCGGGCGGGCTCCTGGCGCATCCTGCGCGAGTTCGAAAAGCGCGGCCTGCCACTGACCATCTTCGGCGTGTCCATGGCCCTGGAGCGGCATCCCGAACTCACACAAGCCTTCATTGATTTGGGCCATGAGATCGCCTGCCACGGCTGGCGCTGGATCCACTACCAAAACCTGCCCGAAGCCACCGAGCGCGAGCACATGGCCGTAGGTGCCGAAATCATCCGCAAGATGACCGGCGGTCTCTGGCCCCAAGGTTGGTACACCGGCCGCGACAGCCCCAACACCCGCCGCCTGCTCGCCGACCAGGGCGGCTTTGCCTACGACAGCGACTACTACGGCGACGACCTGCCGTTCTGGATGCCCACTACCAAAACCGATGGCACGGTAGAGCCGCGGCTGGTCATCCCCTACTCACTGGACACCAACGACATGCGCTGCGTGCAGGTACAGGGCTTCAACACCGGCGACCATTTTCTGCAGTACTTGAAAGACAGCTTTGACGTGCTGTACGCCGAAGGTGAAGAGGCCCCCAAAATGATGAGCATCGGCATGCACTGCCGGGTGCTGGGCAAGCCCGGCCGCTTTGGCGCGCTGCAGAAGTTTCTGGACTACGTGCAAAGCCATGAGCGCGTGTGGATCTGTCGCCGCATCGACATCGCCGAACACTGGCAAAAAGTCCACCCTTACAAGCCCTGACTCCTGGTTAACCCATGCCCCTGACGCTCGCCTTCCTCAACACCGCCCCCCAGCACGAGGTACTGCAGCAGCTGCCCGGCCTGTACGAACACTCTCCCTGGATCGCAGAAAAAGCCCTGGCCGCGCGACCATTTGCCTCGCTGGCTGCATTCAAGTACGCCATGGTGCAGGTGCTGGCTGAGGCGGGTACGCAAGCCCAGCTGGACCTGATCCGCGCCCACCCCGAGCTGGCGGGCAAGGCCGCCGAGCCTCTCACCACTGAGTCCAGCCACGAGCAAAACCAGGCCGGCCTGACGCGCTGCACGCCGCAAGAGCTGGCCCGGTTGCAGCAACTCAACGCCGACTACGGCCAGAGGTTCGGCTTCCCATTCATCCTGGCGGTGCGCGGGCCGCGCGGCACGGGACTGCGCAAGCAGGAAATCATCGACACCTTTGTGCGCCGCCTGCGCAACCCGGCGGACTTTGAGCACGCCGAGGCCCTGCGCAACATCCACCGTATTGTCGAAATCCGCCTGAACGACGCATTCGACAGCCACCCCACGCAAGGCAACTTGGTGTGGGACTGGCAAGAAGCATTGAGCGTGCACACCGACCCTGGCTACGCTGAGCGCGGCCAGCTCACCGTGACCTACCTGACCGACGCGCACCGCGCCTGTGCCGCCCAGATCGCCCAGGGTATGCGCGACTGCGGTTTTGATACCGTACAGATCGATGCCGTGGGCAACGTGGTGGGCCGCTACCTGGCCACCACGTCGAATGATGCGCCCGATGCCAAAACCCTGCTCACCGGCAGCCACTACGACACCGTGCGCAACGGCGGCAAATACGATGGCCGCTTGGGTATTTTTGTGCCCATGGCCTGCGTGCAAGCCCTGGCCCAACAAGGCAAACGCCTGCCGTTCCACTTTGAAGTCGTGGGTTTTGCCGAAGAAGAAGGCCAACGCTACAAGGCTACCTTTTTGGGCTCGGGCGCGTTGATCGGCCACTTCAACCCCGACTGGCTGGACCAGACCGATGTGGACGGCACCAGCATGCGCACTGCCATGGCCCACGCCGGTTTGCAAGTTAACGACATCCCTGCGCTGCAGCGCACGCCCGAAGACTACCTGGGCTTTGTCGAAGTCCACATTGAGCAAGGCCCGGTGCTCAACGAACTGGACATTCCCTTAGGGCTCGTCACCTCCATCAACGGCAGTGTGCGCTACACCGGCGAGGTGCTGGGTGTGGCCTGCCACGCGGGCACCACGCCCATGAATCGGCGCCGCGATGCCGCCACCGCTGTGGCCGAGCTGACGCTGTACGTGGAGCAACGCGCCGGGCAAGACGGTGACTCGGTCGGCACCGTCGGCATGCTGCAGGTGCCCAATGGCTCCATCAACGTGGTGCCCGGCCAGTGCAACTTCAGCCTGGACCTGCGCGCCCCGAACAATACCCAGCGCGATGCCCTGGCCAACGATGTCATCGCCCAACTGCAGTCCATCTGCGACCGCCGCGGCCTGCGCTACACCCTGGAAGAGACCATGCGTGCCGCCGCCGCGCCCAGCGCACCCGCGTGGCAGCAGCGCTGGGAAGCCGCGGTCGATGCCCTGGGTGTGCCCCTGCACCGCATGCCCAGCGGCGCAGGCCACGATGCCATGAAGCTGCACGAGGTGATGCCCCAGGCCATGCTGTTTGTGCGCGGCCAAAATGCCGGTATCAGTCACAACCCGCTAGAGAGCAGCACGGCCGACGACATGCAACTGGCCGTAGATGCTTTCTCCCATCTTTTGAACAACCTCTCTCCCGACTAAGCACCCCATGACAGATTACGCCCCGCTTGATGCCTGGATCGACCAGCATTTCGACGAAGAAGTCGCCTTTTTGCAAGAGCTCATTCGCGTCCCCACCGACACCCCGCCAGGCAACAACGCCCCCCACGCCGACCGCACCGCGACTCTTCTGGAAGCCATGGGCCTGGCCGTAGAAAAGCACCCCGTGCCCGCCGCCGAGGTCAGCGCCGCCGGCATGGAATCCATCACCAACCTGGTGGTGCGCCGCCAATATGGCCCAGGCAAAACCATCGCCTTGAACGCCCACGGCGACGTGGTCCCGCCCGGCGATGGCTGGACGCACGCGCCCTACGGCGGTGACATCGCCGACGGCAACATCTTTGGCCGTGCCACGGCGGTGAGCAAGGGCGACTTCGCCAGCTTCACCTTTGCCGTGCGGGCGCTCGAATCCCTGGGCCTGCCGCTCAAAGGCGCTGTGGAGCTGCACTTCACCTACGACGAAGAATTCGGCGGCGAACTCGGCCCCGGCTGGCTGCTCAAAAACAAGATCGTGCAGCCCGACCTGATGATCGCCGCAGGCTTCTCCTACCAGGTGGTCACCGCGCACAACGGCTGCCTGCAGATGGAAGTCACCGTGCACGGCAGAACAGCCCACGCCGCCATACCCGAGAGCGGCGTAGACGCGCTGCACGGTGCGGTACAGATTCTGAACGCCCTGTACGCGCAAAACACGCTGTATAAAGGAGTCACCTCGGGCGTGGAAGGAATCACCCACCCCTACCTGAACGTGGGCACGATTACCGGCGGCACCAATACCAACGTGGTTCCCGGCAAGGTCACGTTCAAGCTCGATCGCCGCATGGTCCCTGAAGAAAACCCGGTCGAAGTGGAAGCCAATATCCGCCAGGTGATCGCCGATGCCGCCGCCAGCCAGCCCGGCATCACAGTAGACATCAAACGCCTGCTGCTGGCCCACTCCATGCAGCCCTTGACCGGCAACCAGCCGCTGGTCGATGCCATCCAGAAGCACGGCCTGGCCGTGTTTGGCGAGACTATTCCAGCCATGGGCACGCCCCTCTACACCGACGTGCGGCTATACGCCGCTGCAGGCATCCCCGGCGTGATCTACGGCGCGGGCCCCCGCACCGTGCTGGAATCCCACGCCAAGCGCGCCGACGAGCGCCTGAGCCTGGAAGACCTGCGCCGCGCCACCAAGGTGATTGCGCGCACCCTGGCCGACCTGCTGGCATAACGTCATCCGCCTTTTGCATCGACATAGGTAGTCTCCACGGGGACTACCCGCCATGGCTTGCGGTAGGCTTACGCATCCAAAAATTTCAACCAGGACACTGAGCAAAATGGCCAAAGACATTTCCCCGGCAGAAATGGCGCTGCGCGACGCAGCCCGCGAATACCACTGCACTCCCACCAAAGGAAAAATCTCAGTCAACGCGACCAAGCCGCTGTCCAACCAGCGCGACCTGTCGCTGGCCTACTCGCCTGGCGTAGCCTACCCCTGCCTGGACATCCAGCGCGACCCGTCCCTGGCAGCGGAATACACCTCGCGCGGCAACCTGGTCGGCGTGATCACCAACGGCACGGCGGTGCTGGGCCTGGGCAATATCGGCCCGCTGGCCTCCAAGCCGGTGATGGAAGGCAAGGGCTGTTTGTTCAAGAAATTCGCCGGTATCGACGTGTTCGACATCGAGTTGGCCGAAAACGACCCCGACAAGCTGGTGGACATCATTGCCGCCATGGAACCCACGCTGGGCGGTGTGAACCTGGAAGACATCAAAGCCCCCGAGTGCTTCTACATCGAGCAAAAGCTGCGCGAGCGGATGAACATCCCGGTGTTCCACGACGACCAGCACGGCACGGCCATCATCTCGTCGGCCGCGCTGCTCAACGGCCTGGAGCTGGTGGGCAAGAAGATCGAAGATGTGAAGGTCGCCGTATCCGGTGCCGGAGCCGCAGCCATCGCCTGCCTTGACGTGATGGTCGGCCTGGGCGTGCAGCGCAAGAACATCTTCGCCTGCGACTCCAAGGGCATCATCTACCAGGGCCGCCCCGGCGGTTTTGACGCGTCCAAAGAGCGCTATGCCCAAGACACCTCGGCCCGCACATTGGCCGACGCTGTGAACAACGCCGACGTGTTTTTGGGTTGCTCCGCCGCGGGTGTACTGACC
The DNA here is from genome assembly GCF_056521385.1 of Rhodoferax sp. RT5P35. Taxonomy (NCBI): domain Bacteria; kingdom Pseudomonadati; phylum Pseudomonadota; class Betaproteobacteria; order Burkholderiales; family Comamonadaceae; genus Rhodoferax; species Rhodoferax sp. RT5P35. The sequence goes on from NZ_JBWMAX010000003.1 coordinate 146,572, forward strand.
GCCGAGATGGTCAAGACCATGGCCGCCCAACCCATCATCCTGGCGCTGGCCAACCCCGAGCCTGAAATCCGCCCTGAGCTGGCCAAGGCCGTGCGCCCCGATTGCATCATTGCCACCGGCCGCTCGGACTACCCGAACCAGGTCAACAACGTGCTGTGCTTCCCGTACATCTTCCGCGGTGCACTCGACTGCGGTGCGACCAAGATCACCGAAGCCATGAAGCTGGCCTGCGTGCGCCAGATCGCCGACCTGGCCAAGGCCGACATCAGCGAAGAAGTAGCGGCAGCCTACTCGGGCAAAGAACTGGTGTTTGGCAGCGAATACCTGATCCCCACGCCGTTTGACTCGCGCCTGATTCTGCGCATCGCCCCCGCTGTGGCCAAGGCCGCCGAAGAATCCGGCGTAGCCACCCGCCCGATCAAGGACTACGAGGCCTACCGCCAAAGCCTGATGCGCTTTGTTTACCAAACCGGCATGTTCATGCGCCCGGTGTTCAGCGCCGCCAAGGCCGTTCCCGCCAACGCCAAGCGCGTGGCCTATGCCGAAGGGGAAGACGAGCGCGTGCTGCGCGCCGCCCAGCTCGCGGTAGACGAAAACCTGGCCCACCCCATCTTGATTGGCCGCCCCGCCGTCATCGAGGCGCGCATTCTCAAAGCCGGTCTGCGCATTCGCGTGGGTACCGATGTAGAAGTGGTGAATCCCGAGGACGACGCCCGCTTCCGCCAGTACTGGGAAACCTACCACCGCCTGATGGGCCGCCGCGGCGTGTCGCAAGATGTGGCCAAAGCCGCCGTGCGCCGCTCCAACACCACCATTGCCGCACTGATGGTGCGCCTGGGCGATGCCGATGCCATGCTGTGTGGCCTGCTGGGCCGCTACGAAGGGCATTTACAGCATATCAACGACATAATCGGCCTGAAGAAAGGTGCCTCTGGTTTTGCGGCCCTGAACGCGCTGATGCTGGAAAAGCACACCCTGTTCATCACCGATGCATTTGTCAACGAAGACCCCACCGCCGAGCAGCTTGCCAGCATCGCCATGATGGCTGCCGACGAAGTGGCACGCTTTGGCCTGCCGCCCAAGGTGGCGTTTTTATCGCATTCCAATTACGGCTCGTCCGACCGCCCCTCGGCCCGCAAAATGCGCGCCGCCCACGAACTGTTCAAGGCGATGGCTCCGGACATCGAATCCGATGGCGAGCTGCAAGGCGATGCGGCCCTGTCGCAGCCCATGCGCGAAGCCGCGCTGCTGGATGCGGAAACCAGTTTGCACGGCGAAGCCAACCTGCTGGTCTGCCCCAACCTAGATGCCGCCAACATCTTGTTCAACGTGCTCAAGGTCACTGGCGGCAACGGCGTGACGGTCGGCCCCATTCTGCTGGGCGCTGCCGCTTCGGCGCACATCCTGACCCCGTCCGCCACCGTGCGCCGGGTCGTCAACATGACGGCTTTGGCCGTGGCCAACGCGGTAACTTTCCGCAAATAAGCAACGCCGCCTCCCCCAAAAGCGCACTTCTACAGTGCGCTTTTTTGTTTTGGTGGCACCGTAATTGCTGTAACGTCTAAATACCCCTTTGGAGTCCCGATGAAAAAGCGCAGCTTTCTGCACACCACTATCGCCAGCGCCGCCCTGCTGCTGGCTGCCCCCGCCTTCGCACAGACAACCCCCATCAAGTTCCAGCTCGATTGGCGTTTTGAAGGCCCGGCAGCGCTGTTTCTTACCCCGGCGGCCCGCGGCTATTTCAAGGATGCCAAGCTGGACGTGGCCATCGATGCGGGCAACGGCTCGGGCGGCGCGGTCACGCGGGTGGCATCGGGAGCCTACGACATGGGCTTTGCAGATTTGGCCGCGCTGATGGAATTCCACGCCAACAACCCCGACGCGCCCAACAAACCGGTGGCGGTGATGGTGGTCTACGCCGACACCCCGGCCTCGGTGATGGTGCTGAAGAAATCCGGCATCAAAACCCCCGCCGACCTCAGCGGCAAAAAGCTTGGTGCCCCGGTGTTCGACGCGGGCCGCCGCGCCTTTCCCATCTTTGCCAAGGCCAACGGCATCACCGGCGTGCAGTGGACCAGCATGGACCCGCCGCTGCGCGAAACCATGCTGGTGCGCGGCGACGTGGATGCCATCACCGGCTTCACCTTCACCTCGCTGTTGAACCTGGAAGCGCGCGGCACCCCGGCCGCCGACGTGCTGGTGCTGCCCTACCCGCAGTTTGGCGTGAAGCTGTACGGCAACGCCATCATCGCCTCGCCCAAGCTCATCAAGGAGAACCCGGCCGCTGTCAAAGCCTTCTTGCAGGCTTTCGCCAAGGGCATGAAAGAAGTCATCGCCCGGCCTGCCGCCGCCATCGAAGACGTCAAGGCCCGCGACGGCATCATCAACACCGCCCTGGAGCTGCGCCGCCTGAACATGGCTATCGACACCGCCATCAACACCCCCAACGCCCGCGCCGAGGGCTTTGGCCAGACCACGCCACCGCGCCTTTCACTGATGGCCTCGCAGGTATCGGACGCATTTGCCACCAAAACGCGGGTCAACCCCGACGCAGTGTGGAACGGCAGCTTTTTGCCCAGTGCGGCCGAATTGAACGTGTTGCCAGTCAAAAAGTGAATACTATGTTTTTTATAGCTACTAGCGTAGACCGAATATGCGCTAGCGGACTATTTCTTATAAATTTGTGAACACACCACCTTTTGTAGACTTTTCGGATGTCTGGCTGGCCTACAACGACACATTGCTGGCGCAAAACCAGTTTGCGGTAGAGGCGATCGACCTGCAGGTGCAGCAGGGCGAATTCATCGCCATCGTCGGGCCGTCGGGCTGCGGCAAGTCCACCTTCATGAAACTGGCCACCGGGCTGAAGATGCCGTCACGGGGCAGCATCCGCATCGACGGCCAGCCGGTGACCGGGCCGCTCAAAATATCCGGCATGGCCTTCCAGGCGCCATCGCTGCTGCCCTGGCGCACCACGGTAGACAACGTGCTGCTGCCGCTGGAAATCGTGGAGCCCTACCGCAGCCATTTCAAGACTAAGCGCAAGGAATACGTGGAGCGCGCCCGGCAGTTGCTGCAGAAGGTCGGGCTGGGCGGCTATGAAGACAAATTCCCCTGGCAGCTTTCGGGCGGCATGCAGCAGCGCGCCAGCATTTGCCGCGCCCTGATCCACGAGCCCAAGATGCTGCTGCTCGACGAGCCCTTTGGTGCGCTGGATGCCTTCACCCGCGAAGAGCTGTGGTGCATCCTGCGCGACCTGTGGACCGAGCAGCGCTTCAACGTGATCTTGGTCACGCACGACCTGCGCGAGAGCGTGTTTCTGGCCGATACGGTGTACGTGATGGGCAAGAGCCCGGGCCGCTTCATGCACAAACAGCACATTACCCTGCCCCGCCCGCGGGACCTGGAGCTGACCTACACCCCAGAATTCAGCGACATAGTGCACGCCCTGCGCGGCCACATCGGCAACTTCCGAAAGGCCACGCCATGAACCCCAAAACCCTGGAACGCTGGTCGCCCTGGGTGCTGCTGGTGGCCATCGTGTTGCTATGGCAGGGTATTTGCAGCGCCTTCAACGTGTCCGAATTCATCTTCCCCAGCCCCTGGCGCATCTGGACGCAGTTGGTCGAATTCAAAGGCCCTATCGCCGCCCACGCCTGGCGCACCTACTGGGTGACGATGGCGGGCTTTGGGCTGGCGATGGTGGTGGGCGTGCTGCTGGGCTTTGTGGTGGGCAGCTCGCGGCTGGCCTATGCCGCCATCTACCCGCTGATGACGGCTTTCAATGCCCTGCCCAAGGCCGCGTTTGTGCCGATTTTGGTGGTGTGGTTTGGCATTGGCACCGGCCCGGCCATCCTCACGGCCTTCCTGATCAGCTTCTTCCCCATCATGGTCAACATCGCCACCGGCCTGGCCACGCTGGAGCCCGAGCTGGAAGACGTGCTGCGCGTGCTGGGGGCCAGACGCTGGGACGTGCTCACCAAGGTGGGTCTGCCGCGCTCCATGCCCTACTTTTTTGGTTCGCTCAAGGTGGCCATCACCCTGGCGTTTGTGGGCACCACCGTGTCGGAAATGACCGCCGCCAACGAGGGCATTGGCTACCTGCTGATCTCGGCTGGGTCCAGCATGCAGATGGGCCTGGCCTTTGCCGGGCTGATGGTCGTGGGGGCCATGGCCATGGTGATGTACGAGCTGTTCAGCTTCATTGAGAAGCACACCACCGGCTGGGCACACCGAAGCTCACAAGATGGCTGAGAACGTGACTGAGTAGTATCAGACTAAACCGCTGCGTATTGATTTTGATCAAAGCGGCGCACGCAGGTGTTGCGTATGCTCCGGCCACCGTTGCTTTTGACGGAGGCAGTCCGCCGGTAGTCCCCTTCAGGACCATCGGCAGGAGATACCCAAAATGACCCACCCACGACGCGTTTTCCTGATGTCCCTTGCGGCCACCAGTGCAGCCCTTTCCACCCTCAGCACCAGCGTACACGCCCAGGCCAAGGTCGATGAAAAAGACCCCCAGGCAGCAGCTCTGGGCTACGCCGCCGACACCACCAAGGTGGATGCCAAAAAGTACCCCAACCACGCCGCAGCCCAGATGTGCGGTAGCTGCGCGCTGTACCAAGGCAAACCGGCAGACGCTGCCGGTGCCTGCCCGCTCTTCGCAGGCAAAGTGGTCGCTGCCAAAGGCTGGTGCAGCGCCTGGGCCAAGAAGGGATGAAGCTCCAAAGCTTCAAGGGCAACAAACAGTCGCTGCCCGCCAAGCCCTGCGCGGCTTGTGGGCGCGATATGGTGTGGCGTAAAAGCTGGGCCAAAAACTGGGCCGAGGTGAAGTACTGCTCGGATGCCTGCAGAAAGAACAAAAATGCTTAGAAACTTGGTCATTGTGCTGGGCGACCAGCTCGACCTGGCGTCCAGCGCCTTTGACGGTTTTGATGCCACGCAAGATGCGGTGTGGATGGCCGAAGTGGCCGAAGAATCCACCCACATCTGGTCCAGCAAGCAGCGCATCGCCCTGTTTTTAGCGGCCATGCGCCAGTTTGCCAAAGGCCTGCAGGACGCAGGCCACCCCTTGCACTACACCCGGCTAGACCAGGCCGACAACCGGGGCAGCCTGGCAGCCGAATTAGAGTTTGCTATAAAAAAGCTAGCTCCTAGCGCATGCGTGATAAGCGGTGCAGGCGATTTTCGTGTGTACCAATCGATCCAGGCCGTGGCCAAGCAGACAGGTGTGCCGCTGGACGTGCGCGAAGACCGCCACTTTTTTGCGACGGTGCGCCAGTTTGCCGAGCACGCCAAAGACCGCAAGTCGCTGCGCATGGAGTATTTCTACCGCGAAATGCGCCGCCGCCACGGCGTGCTGATGGAGGGCGACCAGCCCGCCGGTGGCCAGTGGAACTTCGATGCCGAGAACCGAGAAGCCTTTGGCAAAACCGGCCCCGGCAGCGTGCCCGCCCGCACCACCTTCGCGCCCGATGCCACCACGCAAGCGGTGATAGACCTGGTCAACACCCGCTTTGCCAGCCACCCCGGCACCTTGGACAGCTTTGCCTGGCCCGTCACCCGCGCGCAGGCTTTGCAATCATTGGATGCGTTCATCGCCGAGCGCCTGCCGCTGTTTGGCCGCTACCAGGATGCCCTGTGGCCGGGCGAGGCCTGGCTGTACCACTCGCACCTGGCGGCGGCGCTGAACCTCAAGCTGCTCAACCCCCGCGAGGTGGTGGCCGCCGCCGAGGCCGCCTACCAGGTGGGTGCCGCGCCGCTGGCCTGTGTGGAAGGCTTCATCCGCCAGATTCTGGGCTGGCGCGAATACGTGCGCGGCATCTACTGGACGCAAATGCCCGGCTACGCCGACCGCAACGCACTCAACGCCCAGGAGCCCCTGCCCGCCTGGTACTGGACCGGCCAGACCGACATGGCCTGTCTGCGCGATGCCATCGAACAAACCCTGGCCCACGGCTACAGCCACCACATCCAGCGCCTGATGGTCACCGGCCTGTTCGCCCTGCTGCTGGGCGTGCAGCCGCAGCAGGTGCACGCCTGGTATTTATCGGTCTACGTGGACGCGGTGGAATGGGTGGAACTGCCTAACACCCTGGGCATGGCCATGTACGCCGACGGTGGCCTGATGGCCAGCAAACCCTACATCGCCACGGGCAAGTACATCGAGCGCATGGGCAGCAAGCAGCATTGCGCGGGCTGCCGCTACGACCCCGCCCAGCGCGAAGGCGACCGCGCCTGCCCCTTCACCACGCTGTACTGGGACTTTTTGGCCCGGCACGAAAAGATGCTCACCGCCAACCCGCGCATGGCGCTGCAAGTGCGCAACCTGGCCCGCCTGAGCGACGCACAAAAGCAGGCCGTGGCCGAGCGCGCCGCCGCCATTCGCAGCGGTGCGGTGGGGGCCAGCGCATGAGCTTCGAGCCCACCCTGGCCGCTGCCCAGGCCCACATTACCGCCGTGCGCCCCGCCGACTACGCGCGCAGCCGCAACGCCATCGAAGGTGCCGTCACCGGCCTGTCGCCGTACATCACGCATGGGCTCGTCACCCTGCCCGAGGTGCTAGCGGGCGTGACGGCGCGGCACCGGTTGGACGTAGGGCACAAGTTTGTCTTCGAACTGGGCTGGCGCGAATATTTTCGCCACGTGTGGCAGCACCTGGGCAATGGCATCTTGCAGTCGCTGCACGAGGGGCTGCTGCCCAAGATCGCCTATGCACCCGAGTTACCCGCCGACATCCGCCAGGCACGCACCGGCATCCCCGCCATCGACACCGCCGTGCGCACGCTCTACGCCACCGGCTACCTGCACAACCACGCCCGCATGTGGCTGGCCAGCTACGTGGTGCACATCCGCAAAGTGCATTGGCGCGCCGGGGCCGACTGGATGATCGCCCACCTGCTCGACGGTGATCTGGCCAGCAACCACCTGAGCTGGCAATGGGTGGCCGGCACCGGCAGCACCAAGCCCTACCTGTTCAACGCCGAAAACGTCGCCAAATACGCCCCGCCCGACTGGCACAGCCCCGACAGCGTGATCGACACGTCCTACGCCGCGCTGGATGCCATCGCCCGCAGCCCAAAAGCTTTGGCCGGGCGGCCCGCAGCCGAAGGCGTGGACGAGCCCGCCGTGTCCCCCACCCCGCCCAACGCCACCGCGCCGGATGCCGCGCTGGTCGCTGACCGCGACGTGTGGCTGGTGCATCCCTGGGCGCTGCGCCTGCCGCCGGAACTGCCCGCCAATACGCTGTGCATCGGCATCTATCTTGAAGAATTCCATAGCGTCTGGCCCTGGAGCGATAAGCGCTGGCGCTTTGTAGAAGCCCGCATGGCCGAGCTCACCATCGCCCGCTGGCACGCCGACACCGCCACGCTGCAACAGGCGCTGCGCGGTGCGCGGTCGGTACGCACCGTAGCCGACCCGCACATGGACCTGAGCGCCGTCGCCCAGGTCCAGCCCGCGCCCATGCTGTTTGCTGAAGTCGCCCGCCCCTGCACGTCGTTCTCGCAGTGGTGGACCCGCACGACGCGCGGTGTCTCCGAGTTGCACGACCTCCCCGGACTGGCAGGCCTGTCTGCCGGTCCGCTATTTGACCTCTCCCCAGAAAGTGAACCCCATGACAACGACATCTCCTCAGATCGCCCTGGTGACCGGCGCACGCGGTGGCATAGGCCGTGAAGTCGTCGCCCAGTTACGCCAGGCAGGCCACCGCGTAGCCGCCGTAGGCCGCGATGCCGCCGCACTGGCTGACCTGGCAGCCGATGCCCATATCGCCGCCGACACCACCACGTTTGAGGGCACAGCAGAGGCCATCGCCGCCTGCATCGCCCAGCTCGGCGGCCCGCCCACGCTGCTGGCCCACTGCGTCGGCAGCACCTTGATTGCGCCCCTGCACCGCAGCACGGCGGCGCAGTACCGCGAAGTGATGCGCATCAACCTGGACAGCGCCTTCTTCATGCTGCAAGCCTGGGTAGAGGCCCTGCGCGTGGCCAAGCTGCAAGGCGCGGCAGTGCTGGCATCCAGCGTGGTCTCGCGCATCGGCGTGGCCAACCACGAAGCCATCGCCGCCGCCAAAGGCGGCATCGAAGCCCTGGCCCGCAGCGCAGCAGCCACATACGCCCCGCTAGGCCTGCGCGTCAACGTAGTGGCTCCCGGCATGACCGACACCCCCATGACCGCAGGCATGCTGCGCATGGACGCGATGCGCGAAGGCGCAGGCAAGCAGTACCCGCTGGGTGGGGTGCAGACAGCGGTGCAAGTGGCCGATGCCATGGCCTGGTTGCTAAGCGATGGCGCGGCGCGTATTACGGGGCAGGTGATTGCGGTGGATGGCGGGTTTACCACCGTGCGGCCACTGGTGAAGTAACGCCGATAAGACTTACGCCGCACCCGCTGAGTCGCTCTATGGGCACACAGGGGGTCTTGCGTAAATTTTGGCCTGATTTAGGCCTCTAGTCCATACAAATATTGCACTGCAAGCTATAAATTAAATAGCAAAAAGTACTCAATCCGCAAACAAATCCAGCTGCGGCGAAGCCTGCGGCACGCGTGGCGACTTGGTGCGGGCCATGCCCGTGCGCGGCAATCCGGCTTTGCGCGAGCCGTGCTGGTCCTGGATCGTATCGGCTTCAGCGCGTGATGCTGCCGTGCCGCGCAAGCCATACAGCCGCTCTTTGGCCGCCTTGACGGCCACTGCATCGTCCACGATGGGTGTGGGGTAGTGCTGGCCCAGCACACAGCCCACGGTACGCTGCTGTGCCGCACCCATGCGCCAGGGTGTGGCCAGCAGTGCCAGGGGCACCTGCGCCAGCTCGGGCACCCAGCGGCGGACGAATACGCCTGCGGGGTCGTGGTCTTGCGCCTGTTTGGTGGGCGAATAGATGCGCAAGGTATTGATGCCGGTGGTGCCGCTTTGCATCTGCATCTGGCTCCAGTGGATGCCGGGCTCAAAGTCCAGAAACTGCTGTGCCAAAAACACGCCCGTGGCCCGCCAGTGCAGCCACAAGTGGTAAGACGCAAACGACACCAACATGGCGCGCATGCGAAAGTTCAGCCAGCCGGTGGCGCGCAGGCTGCGCATGCAGGCATCGACCATGGGGTAGCCGGTCTGGCCCGCGCACCAGGCACCAAAACGGTCCGCGTCAAAGTCGTTTTCGCGCAGGCCATCGCACACGCGGGCGAAGTTCTGGAACTCGATGCGCGGCGCATCTTCCAGCTTTTGCATGAAGTGGCAGTGCCAGTGCAGCCGTCCGGAAAATCCACGCAAAGCCGCCACCCAGTGCCGCGCGTCGGGGTCGCCCTCAGCTTTGATCTGCGCAATCCGCGCCTCGGTCGCCTGGTACACCTGCCGCACCGAAAGCGTGCCAAAGGCCAGGTGCGGGCTGAGTCGGCTGCAGCCCTCTTCGGCCGTCAAGGGGCTGGACAGCGACTGCCGGTAGCCCCCACCGCGCTGGTGCAAGAAGCTGTACAAAGTCGCGTGCGCAGCCTCCTCGCCTGCCGCTTGCACCTGGCGGCCATGGGGCTTGCAACCCAACTGGGCCAACGAAGGAAGATCCGCCATCGCCACCCGCGCACCGGCCCAGCCCGCAGGCATCGCAACCATAGGTGCCGCCATGCGCTGCTGCCAGCGTGCCGCCCAGCCGTTGCGCGAACGCAAACGGCGGATGACCCCGGTGTGGGCAAATTCCTGCCACTGCACGCCGTGGGCACGGCACCAGTCGGCCACCGCCAGGTCGCGGGCGTAAGTCCAGCCCGAGCCCGTTTCTTCATGGCTTACAAGGTGCTGGAAGCCATGGTTGCGCTGCAACGCGGCAAACACCTGCAATACCGGCCCCACCCGCACCAGCAGCGGCAAGCCGCGCGCTGCCAATGCCAAACGCAGCTCGGCCAGGCAGGCCAGAGTGAAAGCCACATGCTGGGCATCGCACTCGGGACTGGCCAGCCACTCAGGCTCGATGACAAACACCGCCAACGCCGCGCCCGGCAAGGCCGCAGCCGCCGCCAGCGGCGCGTGGTCACGACTTCGCAAATCCTTTTTTAACCAGACAACAACGTTCATGGTGGGACTGTCGCCGATTTGTGAATTTGGGTCTGGCGCTGGGGTATTGCGGAAAAAATCCAACAAAAAAGCCCTGCAACTTTGCAGTTGCAGGGCTTTCGACGGAGGCGCTCGAAAGATGCCTTGAAACCCGCATGAATACTGGGTTTCACTTTTTGCAATGGCACTTTGTACCCCCGTCTGTACCCCCACGACCTCATTGATACCCCCCTTCCAGTCAATTCTCAGGGGCCAATCAATTCACAGATTCGGGCACTTAAAAAACAATTGGTTTGTTGGCTATCTGCACCACGGTGGCCAGCCCGCGGGCCGCCCTGCGCTGCGTACCGACTTTGCGCACTGACCCTGCGCACCTGTTTTTCTGAATCAGCGCTCCAGCCTCGTACCGGGGCATTTCGTACCAACTCGCCCGCTAACCGCTGTTTCACGAACCCACGGAAGCATTACCGGGTAACAAACGTGACGGTCAAGCGGTCGCCCGTGCTTTTGCCGCCAGCCGGTCAACCGCTTTGTTCTCAGCAGGCGTAAGGCTTGCCCGGACCTGTTTGATGCGGCATAGGTCAAACGCCAGTTGCCGAACCTGCCTAGGGGATGGCCCCTTGCGAAAATGAAAGCGCAGGCAGCCTTCAGTTACCCCCATGCCGCCCGCAATGGCCCGGACGGACTCGCCATACACCGCCCGGCCAAAGGCTTCCTGAATCTGAATACAAGTGATTTTCATGGCGACAGTGCGTAAGTTTGCGTAAGCCGTATAGCCGTGGAAGAGCCACACCAACCGCCTGCCGCTTCCTTCGAGGTGGTGTGGCACATCCAAGCCATGCAAATGCGCGCGCGAGGCCGCATCTCCGCTAGCCGCTGCCTTCGAGGTGCTGGTGGGTCGTCAGTCATTGCTCAATATCGGCCAGCTTGAAGCCGCCCTATCACTTTCAGCAGCGATTGGTTTGCCCGTTCATCCGCGCGGGCAAAGCGATCTTCAAGCCGCTGGAATGTCGCCCAGCGTTGCCACTTCGGTTTACCGGCCTCGATCAGTGCATGGAGCCGGTGGTAAGTGGCATAACCCCGGCTGGTTTCTGAGCCTGACTGCGAGGTGTAGCTGATTTTCTGACACTTACGGCAAGCAAACCGCCCCGAGCGCATGAACAGCACAGCAGCGCGGCCCCCGCAGCAGGGGCATTGGAACCACGTTTGAGCGCCACCATATCGGCACGGCGTAGAGGTCGTCCAAATAGTCTGTGATGCGTCTGCGCCCTGCGTCGAGTAGACCAGCCGAATCGAGTCGCTACTGACTTTCGCACCGATACTGCCCGCGACTTCACCACCACGCGACCATTGCCAAGTGAAAGCCAGCCCATCCAGCAGGTAGCCGCCCTTGCGCCATAGCCGAATATCAATCTTGAGCGTTTGCTCTGCCTTGAGCCGATAACTTGGCCGCCCTGCCCCGCACCGTGTGCCGCCTGTGCCCATAAATTTTTCTCCCACAGAAAACGAAATAGTTTGTTTAACCCGGTAGTCCTTCAAGGCCCTCAAAGCCGCATCGCACGCTTGTTTGTGCCGTCGAGGGGCTGGTGGTGGCCGTGCGTATCTCACTTTTTTCAAGTGCTTTGGTATCTATTCCAAAGCGCTACGCCAACCCCACAGCGCATGCCGTACACCGCCCCACGCCCTGCCGCGATGCAAACAGCGCAATGGAAATGGTGGGCGTGGTAGGCAGCTGCCAGTTCGCGCCAGGCGTTCGGGTCTGCCGGTGGTTCGGGTGGTGGGTCGTTTGCTGCTTCATCGAACGGCCCAATCTGTAAATTTTCCGGGGTATCACCAAAACACGGGGTATCAGGGGTATCAGGGGTGCAACCCGCATGGGTGTTGGCTTTGCGCTGATACCCCATGTTTTTTTCAGAGGTATCAGGGGTATCAGCCGCCCGGCAATGCAGGCGCTCCATCAGGTTTTTCAGTGCCATCACGCACCGCCTTCGATGCGATCAGGCCGCACGGTGTACAGCTTCATCCCCTCCCCACGGATACGCATGAACTTTGCCCGCTTGCCATCCGCCCCCGGCGCTTCAATAGCCCCGGCGTGTTGCAGCGCATCCAGCGCCCGCGCAAAGTCAAAGCCCTTGAGTGCTTCGCGCAAGCCATCGGCGTTGAACAAGTACATGCGCCCACCGTCGCCCGTGCGCCACCAGCCCGCCCGATCCCGCACCATCGCGGCCCGCTGGTCGTCGTCGCTGTCGGCATCCGAGAAACGGCTGTCCCCGTGGCGTTCAATGAAGCTGACGATGCGTTCCGTGATCTGGTCGCGCTCTGCATTGCCCCGGCCCGCGCCGCGCAAAGACTGCCAGGCGGCAAAGCCCACCGCTGAAGCCTTGATGGCTTCGCCGGTCTCCCAGCCGGTCACGCCGTAATCCGTCGCCAGCTCACCGGCCAGCGCCAGCACGGCAAAGCGCGCCGCCGCCCGTTTGGCTTGCCCTTCATCGCCAGGCGCTTGCAGTTCGGGTAATGCCTTAATGGCGTCCAAGGCTTCGCTAAAACTGCCCTCATGGTCACGCGTCAGCTTTTCCAGAAAGGCGCGTCCGGCGTGACCGTAGTCGGTCACCGCGGCGCGCTTGATAGCGTCAGAAAACGCCGTCCCGCTGCCCGACTGGTGCAGGTTGTCCCATGCGCCATAGGCACGCAGAGCGGGCACGTCCAGCAGCCGCACCGACTGGCCCGCCTTGATACGGTGCCCGCCCTCGGCCATCGTGGTGGCAATGGAGCGCTCGCCCGTAGAGAGAACGCTGCTTCGCCATCGTGTGATCGACCGTGCCGAACCCGTGCGGCTGGCCCGCTGCTTGCCCCGGCCATTGCCCAGCATGTACACCACCTCACCCACTTGGCGCGGATCACACTCGCTGATTTCGTCCAGCGCCAACAGGGAGTCGTTGAACAGCGCCGCCGCGCCTTCCAGGCCGTTGCCCGTGGTGCGCCAGCTGCGCCGGAATCCCGCACTGCCCCACACGCTGCAGGCCGCTTCGATGATGGTGGTCTTGCCGGTGGAGCTGTCGCCAATGAAGTGGATGCCGCCGCTTTCCTGCCCGCAGCGCGCCAGCACCGGCCCGGCAAACGCCGCACAGATACCCAGCACCAGCAGCGGATTACCCGCAGCCATGGCCGCAATACCCGCCTGCCAGCCTGCCAGCGTTCCCGCCGTGGCGTATTCATCGCTGCCGCGCTCGCCCGACTGGTAGGCCACGCTCGCCGCTCTAGGGCCGATCACGGCATCGGGCAAAACAAACGCCTTGTAATCGGTGCCCGCCCAGCCGGTCTGCAGCGCACATTCGATCCGGCGCTTGGGTGCCTTGTCTTGCAGGTACTCGCCCAGCCGGTAGCGCCCGTGCGGATCAATCTCCACCCCCATGCCCAGCAGCTCGCCGCGCAAGTCGGAACAGTCGCCGCGCAGCATCATCATCGGCATGGCCCACGTAGTCCACTTGCCCAGGGTGCTCTTGATGCGCAGCAGGCGTCCATAGTTGCCCGCGTGGGGGTCAGTGGTCACGGCGTCAACGTGCAAGGGGCTGCATATCCATTGCTGGGTTAGCGTCGGTGGCGCTTCGCCCTTGCCGTGCTTGATGCCAAAACTCCAAACGCCAGGACGGTATTTAGCCGCACCTTCTTCATGCCAGTCGTCGAACACCACGAACTTCGGGCGGTCTTTTTCTCCAGGCACCAAGCCTGCGATGGTGATGGATACCCCGCCTGATACCTCGCCTGATACCCCTGATACCTCTGAAAAATCAGCCGGGGTATCAGCCAAACCCGCATGGATACTGGCTTGCACCCCTGATACCTCTGATACCTCTGGATTTAGCAATGTCAGCATGTCAGCACCTCGATTTCAGAAAAGCAGGCGCGCACGGTGTCTAGTCCGGCCAGCGCGGCCAGGTCGTTAAAGTCGGTCGCCTTGTCCGGTCGGTCTGCCGGGAACTGGGGGGCCACGACAAAGCCGCCCACGGCCAGCGCCGCTTGCTTCGCTGCCGTCATGCCCGGATTGCCATCGGTGCGCCAGTCGTCATCCGCCGCGATCACCAAGGCCAAAGCCGGGTAGGCCTTGTGCAGCGCCAGCGCCACCGGCCCCACGTTGCCCGCATTGAAAGCCACCGCCACCGGCCAGCCCGTCGCCCCATGGATGCTTGCGCCCGTGGCGTAGCCCTCGGCAATCACCAGTAGGTCACCGGGCTTGCAGCCAATGGCGTGATAACAGCCCCTCATGCGGCCTTTGAAACGCTTTTCGCCATCCGGGGTAATCGTCTGCAGGCTGTGCAGCTTGCCTGCCGTATCGCGCAAGGGAACCAGCAGTGTCTCGCCGTCCTGCCGGATGCCATAGGCCTCAATGCCCTTAAAGGTTAGGTATGGGTGCGCACAAATTGTTGATGCCGCCTGCCAGCGAACAGCGGCCTTCTCGGCTTCATCCTTATGGCGTGCAGCCTCTGCTTCATCGCGTTGTGCCTTCATGGCTTTGATGCGCTGTCGGTGCGCGTCCCGCTCTGCATCGGTCATGGCGTTGTCCGACTTGGCGCACCAGGTGGACTGCAAACCTTGCCGCCAGCAGCCGAACGAACCCGCCGCCACGCCGTCCTCGTGCAGCACGTACCAGCCGTTTTTACTGTGGCCCGCGCCCGTGGGGTTGAAGCGGTGGATCACGCCGTCGCCGTGGATGGTGTCCGGGGGTTCCAGCCCTGCCGCCGCCATCGCCAGCCTAAAGTGTTCGGACGGGTTACTCATGGCGTCTCCCTTCGATGCGGGCCAAAAACAGGCGGGCTTCTTCCTCGGTAGCCAAGTGGCGCACCATGCCCCAGCGGGTGGCGTACATGGCCTTGCTGCCGGGTAGGCGGTTCAAGGTCTGGCCGCACAGTGCGAACTGGGCTTGCAGGGTGGCAAAGGCTTTTTCTGTCATGGCGGTGGGGGCTGTGCCGAATGGGGTAACAGGCAATTTATGCATGGTGGTGGCCTTCGGTAGTGGGGTGGCTGGCTTGGGCCAGGTCAAACAGATACCAACTGCGCAGGGTTTCCACCTCGTGCAGCGCCATGGTCAGCAGGTTGAATGTGTCGTCTAGGCCGTCGGTGCTGAGCTGGCCGTCCATGCGGTGCATTTCCGCTGCCGCCAGCAGCAGGCGGGCTTGCGCGGCATGGTGCAGCGCGTGCATTTCGGGGGTGCAGGGGTTAAAGCCTTTTGGGGCTGTAGCGCACGTACTGCCTGCGCAGGCAGCTATTGAAGTTATAGCGGCGTTCATGCAATACTGCCGGAAACACTGTATTGCAGGTCCGTCGTCTCTGCGGCATCGTCACCAAGTCCAGCCATAACCACGCCGGACAGGTGCACCAGGCGTGCGGCGATGCCTCGTACAACGAGATACGCGCCCTCTACTTCCTTTGGCACAAGGCCGGGCAGCGCAGCCGCCAGCGCTTCAATCTCATAGGTTGCATCCATACAAACGGCGCGGCGTGCTGCGTCAAAATCTAGTGCAGGCGTGCTCATGCTGCACCGCCGTTCTTGCGGGCGGCCTTGCAATCGGCCAGATACTGGGTATGGACGTTGCCAATGGCTTGGTGACAATCCAGCGCCACGTCGGCGCAATGCCAAAGATAGGTGTCCTGTAGGTCGTCGTTCAGGTTGCGAAACGCCTCGCCTGACTCGCCATAGGCGTGCGCCATCAAGGCGGAAAGCTGGGCCAGTTTGGCCGTGAGGTATTCCAGTTGCTCGCTGACTGTTTCGGGCGTGGCTGTGGCGTTGTTGCCCGTAGGCTTGTGAATAGCGACCATGGTTTAAGCCCCCACAGTCAAGGTGGTGACAGACTCGGCGCAGGCTTGTTTGAGCATGGATGCGGCCCGTGTGGCCTTCACCGTGGCTGCTTGGATGCCTTTGAGGCCGTCACCATGGCGAATATGGAATAACGCCATGCTCAAGGCGTTTTCAATGGCTTGCTGACGGGTAAGTGGGGAAGGGTTGCCCGTTTTGGGCGTGGTGGTGGTGTTGACCGTGGTCATGGTTTCGGCTCCTTGTCGAGACTGAAAACCATTCCTTGCGCTTTTGAGACACTCAGAATGGGTGTGGGGGTTCAAAACACAAAACAAGTTGTGCCACCGTCCTTGCGGATAGGCGATCCCCACACCCAAAACCTTAAATTCTGGACGTGAAAAAACCTCGTTGTCGGAGAGGTTGCCCGCTTGTTTTGTGGTGTTTTGAGCACCGAAAGCGAATGTAGCACAGCGCCGCAATGCCCGGCAAGAAAGAATATTCATGCGGCCACCAGGTCCATGCGCTTGGCGTGCAAGCGGTTCACCAGCTCTCTAATCTGCGTCTCGGTCTGGCCTGCGATACGCGCCGAATTAATGGCCTTGACCTCGTAGTCAGGCCAGCCCACAGAGCGCTCACCAATGGGCACGGGCTTGGTGAACAGCCCAGTCTTGATGGCGGTGTAAATCGAGGCGTGAGACTTGTGCCCGGTTTCAGCCTTGACGGCTGGCATTCTGAGAATTGACATTGTTTACCTCTATCGCCCTTTGGCGGTTCATGCAGAGTGATTGCTGTAAGTGGAGTGAATGTCGCGGCTCACAATGCCCTTGAATAGGTGGGCAAGTTGCGAAAACCCACCCACCCGGAATGCATCATGGATGGGTAGGTTCCCCATCGTTTTCAAGGTCCGTCAAAAAAACAAAAACCCGCAAAGCTAATAGCTATGCGGGTTGCAGGGGGTGGGTAGGTTCGCCCACAAGGGTAGGTAGGTTCAACCGGGGGTCTTTGGCACTCCGCCTTTTGGACTCCAGTTTGCCGCCGTACTAATACGTTCAATACGTTCCTTTGCAAATTCACTATAGGCTTCGCACTCGTTTAAAGCCCTCCTTAGGGCAGCCTTGGGAGTTATCCCTTTGGTATTGACCCAAGTTGCCACAGTGCTCTCCCAAACTTCGACACCTGCCTTTAACTCTGGAGCGTGGCATGGATGATTTACGTCCCGAAAGTCGGGGCCAGATATGGCCAGTATTGAAGCCGTGGGGATTACGGACAGTTCGATGGCGTCGGTAATTGTGAGTGTTGCCCTTTGAGGCTCGTTTTTCGGCATCCGCTGCAGCTCCTGCCGGGCGGAAAGTATCCCTTTGCTTTTTGCCCACTGCAAAAACGCTGCCTGTTTTATACGGGTATGTCGCGTAAGGATTCGCGTTGCCGCTGGCAAATCGGGGAAAAACACTTTAGTGCCCTCGGGGTTGTTGTAATGGTTATCGTCCTCTAGGGCCTCGATAAACGACAAGCTTCCACTGCACACCGCCTCCGCAATAGCCCTTTGATGCAAGAGCACTTTTTTATACCGCGCCACTGAATACCAGCCCTTCAATAACGTCAGCCAATCACGGCCCAAGTAATCAAGTGGGTCTATTCCGGCCCATATCATGGCGGCCTCATCAATTGTCCAG
Organism: Rhodoferax sp. RT5P35; assembly: GCF_056521385.1. Classification (NCBI taxonomy): domain Bacteria; kingdom Pseudomonadati; phylum Pseudomonadota; class Betaproteobacteria; order Burkholderiales; family Comamonadaceae; genus Rhodoferax; species Rhodoferax sp. RT5P35. The sequence continues at coordinate 164,072 of NZ_JBWMAX010000003.1, forward strand.
GCCTCAATGTACTGCCAGCCTGAAAGGTCTTTCACCTCGTCCATCACGTTTCCCTGTCTCGCACCTGAAAAGAAAACCAGCGCCGCCGGGTCAGGGAGTCCCGGTTTTCACCACGGGTAATTAGTCCGTGGCTAGGCGTGGCTTAAAACTGTCTCTATACGGCTCTGTGCTGGCTACAGTGCCCCCAACGGCTACTTTGCGTAATTGCCTTTCTCGCACCAGTACCGGACCGTGACGCCAGGTTGATTCTTGAAAAGTTCACCGGCAACATTGCAGTTTTCATTGTTGTACTTTGCGCCGTCAGCGGCATCAAAACTAGCTACGTGAATACGCATGTTGGAGTCAATTACGCTATTTCGATAAAGCGTGAAATTACCTTCTGCTGGCGTGCAGGCCGTGATGTTGAAAACCATCAAACTCAAAAGAAAAATCTTTGCCATCATCGCCTTTATGCGCTTGCCGTCGACCACGATGTAAGCCCGATTGCAAAGCCGACGTAGTACCAGAATCCGGTGTTGGGCCGTCCTAAGATTTGTATCGAATCGAAAACGCTAATTCCAATCAGCCCCAGCGTCCACGAAATAAGGTTTGTAAGGCAAGAAAGCGGGAAAAGGATGCCGTGCCATATTCCCGAAAAGAACCCATAAGGATCAATGACCAACTCCGGGCTGTAGTGGCTGGCACAGCCTGAAGCGGTCGACACAAGCAGGACTACCCCGACCCGAACAATGCGCCGCGTCATGCGGCCTTAAGCTGGATCACATCCGCGCCCGTGGCCAGCTTGTCCAGGTAGTCGGCCCATTGCTGCATCATGGTGGCGCGGTGCTTCAGGTACTGGGTGCGGTTGTAGGCCCGCCCGTTGGCATCCTTCACGGCGTGGGCCAGTTGGGCCTCTATCACCAGTGGGTCGACGTCCAGGTTCTCGGCCAGCAGGGTGCGTGCCGTGGCCCTGAAACCGTGAACGCTCTGCACGTCGCCGCCATACCCCAGCGTCTGCAATGCTGCCCGTAATGTGTTGTCAGATATGGGGCGGTCGTGGCTGCGTTCGCCGGGGAACAGTAAAGCGCCGTGCCCGGTCAGCGGATGCAGCTTTCGCAATAGCTCCACTGCCTGCACGGGTAGTGGTACTAGATGCGGGTCACCATTGCGTTTGCCCTCCACGCTGCGTTTCATGCGGGCGGCTGGAATGGTCCACAGAGCCGCGTCTAGGTCAAACTCTGCCCACGCTGCCGCCCGTAGCTCACTTGGGCGCTGTAGCAGCATGGGGGACAGTTGCAGCGCCACCCGCACAATCTGCCCGCCTTGGTAGCCGCGTATTGCCCGAATCAGCCCACCCAGCTTTATCGGCTCGGTAATGGCCGCAAAGTGTTTACCGTGGAATGGCTTTAGCGCCCCCTTTAGGTCTGCGCTCACATCCCGCCCAGCCCGGCCCGTGGCCACCGCATAACGCCATATTTGCCCGGCGGTGGTTAGTACCCGGTGGGCCACGCTCAGAGCGCCCCGCTCTTCTATGCGCCGGATAGTCGCCAGCAGCTCAATCGGTTCAATGTCACCCATGCGCCGGGCGGCAAGGTAGGGAAACAGGTCTTTTTCCAAATTGCGCTTTTCACGGGTGGCGTAGTGGATGCTCCAACTGTCGCGCTTGTTGGCGTACCACTCCAACGCGGTGGCCTTGAAGGTGTCGCCTTCTGGAATCAAGGCTTTCAGCTTTTCGATCTTGCGGACCTGCACCGGGTCGCGCCCTTCGGACTTTTGGAGTTTGGCGGCATCGCGGGCTTTACGTGCTGCCGTCAGGCTTACATCGGGGTAGCTGCCTAGGGCTAGTTGCTTCTCTACCCCTGCGGTGCGGTATTTCAGAAACCAGCGTTTGGAGCCTGCCGGACTTATCTGCAAGTACATGCCCCCGGCATCACTGAGCCGCGCCTGTTTCTTGTCAGGCGGGCAAACTGCGTTTCTGCATTGGGCATCGGTCAGCATGGGGGTACAACTTCCTATTAGGGGTGGGGGTACAAGGCGTTTTCATTGGAGAGTGGGGGTACAAAATGCCCCTTTCCCCCCAGTTTTGCCACTTGCACCCCCGTTTGTACCCCCGGTTTGGTCTGCCAGTCAATGCCGCTTACTGTCGCTCCCTGTAGTGTCAGGCAGTGATTTACCAATGAAAAAGGCCGCTAGGGATTGCTCCTTAGCGGCCTTTGTCATTAGTTATGGAGGAGACGGAGGGATTCGAACCCTCGATGGAATTTTAAGTCCCATACTCCCTTAGCAGGGGAGCACCTTCGGCCACTCGGTCACGTCTCCAAAACCAATATTATCGCACGACTTTCAGCTGTTTTTAGGCTACGGGCTGGTCGAGTTCAAAAGCTTTGTGCAGCGCACGCACGGCCAGTTCCATGTACTTCTCGTCGATCACCACCGAGGTTTTGATTTCGCTGGTGGAAATCATCTGGATGTTGATGCCTTCTTCCGACAAGCAGCGGAACATCTTGCAGGCCACGCCCACATGGCTGCGCATGCCGATGCCGACGATGCTGACCTTGCAGATTTTGGCGTCGCCAATGATTTCAGTGGCACCCAGCTTGGGCAGCACTTTTTCTTTCAGCAAGTCGACCGTCTTGGCGAAGTCGTTGCGGTGCACGGTAAAGCTGAAGTCGGTCTTGCCGTCTTTGCTGACGTTTTGGATGATCACATCGACTTCGATGTTGGCATCCGCCACGGCACCCAGAATTTGGTAGGCGATACCGGGGGTGTCGGGCACGCCCAGCACGGAGACTTTGGCTTCGTCGCGGTTAAACGCGATGCCCGAGACAATGGCTTGTTCCATATTTTCGTCTTCTTCAAAAGTAATCAGGGTGCCAGATTTGGCTTCAATCTCGATGTCAATGTCCCAGGGGGTGAAGCTGGACAAGACGCGCAGCGGTACCTTGTATTTGCCGGCAAACTCGACCGAGCGGATCTGCAGCACCTTGGAGCCCATGGAGGCCATCTCCAGCATTTCTTCGAAGCCCACGGTTTTCAGGCGGCGCGCTTCGGGCACCACACGCGGGTCGGTGGTGTAGATGCCGTCCACATCGGTGTAGATCAGGCACTCGGCAGCCTTCATGGCTGCAGCCACGGCCACGGCGGAGGTGTCACTGCCGCCCCGACCCAGCGTGGTGATGTTGCCCGCCTCGTCCACACCCTGGAAGCCGGTGACGATGACGACCTTGCCCGCGGCCAGATCGACACGCACTTTGTGGTCGTCAATCGACTCGATGCGGGCTTTGGTGTGAGCGCTGTTGGTCAGAATCGGCACTTGCCAACCGGCGTAGCTGACCGACTCCATGCCCTCGCCTTGCAGCGCAATCGCCAGCAAGGCCACCGAGACCTGTTCGCCGGTGGAGGCCAACATGTCGAGTTCGCGCTGGTAGGCTTCGGTGGCTTTGGCGGGTGCCAGCTCTTTGGCCAGACCCAGCAGGCGGTTGGTTTCGCCGCTCATGGCGCTGGGAACGACCACCATTTGGTGGCCCGCGCGCGCCCATTTGGCAACGCGCTTGGCGACAAGGCGGATGCGCTCAGTGGAGCCCATCGACGTGCCGCCGTATTTGTGAACGATCAATGCCATGGAATGTAGAAGACGCTAGAAGTGGATGCCAAAGGCAAAAAAAGAAGCATGAATTACAAGGGCCTTGAAGGCACCGCAGACAGGGCACCCAAAGCTTTGGGATTGTACCAATCCAGCCATAGGCCCCGGCGCACAGCAAAGCCCGCCCCCACTTTAATGTGGATGGTGTGTCCGCGTGTGGTGCAGGCGGCGATCTGGTGCTGCAGCTCGTGCAGTTGCGCTGTGCTGGGCGTGGTGCGGTGGCAGCCGGTGAGCCAGTGCCGCAGTACATTGGCCTGGCGGGCGTACGACAGGGTTTGCAACGCGGCAATCATAGGCGGATTGCCGACCACAGCCAAGTCGAGCACGGCCACCTCGGCCAGCACAGTTTGCGCCTGCGCGGCGTGGGCGGCGCTGCGGGCAAAGGTGTCGCGGAACTGCGGAAACGCAGCCTCCAGCACCGGCAGCAACTGGGCTCGGATGCGGTTGCGGGTGAAGCGCTGGTCGGCGTTGGTTGGATCGGTCACGTAGGCCACGCCGCGCTGCGCCAGCCAGTCGCGGATATGGTCGGCCCGCACGCCTAGCAGCGGGCGGTGGTAGTGGATGCCATCGCGCACCCAGCTTGCAGGCATGCAGGCCAGTCCTGGCAGACCTGCGCCCCGGCTCAGGGCCAGCAGCAGGGTTTCGACCTGGTCGTCGGCATGCTGGGCCAATACTATGTTTTTGATAGCTGCTTGCGCAGATTCCACCTGGGCTAGCGCCTTAAAAGCCTTATAACGGGCCTTGCGGGCCGCATCTTCCGGGCTTTCGCCGGGCGCCGGCTGGGCATAGATCTGCACCACCTGCAGCGGCACCTGCAGCCGACGGCAAAAAGCTTCGCAATGGCGCGCAAAATCATCGGCAGCGGCCTGCAGCCCGTGGTGGATGTGCACGGCCTGCACCTGGCCCGGCCAGCGCTCGGCACAGGCCAACAGCAAGGCAGTGGAGTCGGCCCCGCCACTGAACGCCACCGTCAAAGGCAGCGGGGGTGCGAACGCGCGGACCGCGTCTACCAGCGTGGTGCCCATCGGTGTTCAGCCGCTGTGGGTGCGCCGCTCGATGTGCTGCTCTTGGTAGTAGCGGGTTTTTTCGACGTACATGGCGCGGTCGGCCCGGATCAGCGTAGCTTCCAGCTGATCGCTGGAAGTGCAGGTGGCCATGCCGATGGCGATGCTGAGCTTGTGGCCAGTGTAGAACTGGTTGTTGAGCTCCAGAATCGAGTGGATGCGGTCGATGGTGGCCTTCGCGCCACGCTCGTCGGTACCGGGCAACAGCATGGCGAATTCGTCGCCACCGGTGCGGGCCGCGCAGGCCTGGGGAACCGCCACCTTGCTGAAAACTTCGCCCGCCCGCCGCAGCAGTGCATCGCCCGCCGCGTGGCCGTATTCGTCGTTGATGTACTTGAGGCCGTTCAGATCCATCACCAGCACGCTAAGCGGCCAGGGGCCTTTGCGCGACAGGCGATTCAGCTCATCCATGTAGAAAGCGCGGTTACGCAGCTGCGTCAGCGAGTCGTGCTTGCCCAGGTATTCGAGGTAGGCTTCGGCCTTTTTGCGCGCAGTGATGTCCACCAGCGACACCAGCACCAGATCCCAGTCGGCCAGGTGCCCGGGCAGCACGGCAAACTGCATGTGGATGTTGAGCAGGTCGCCGCTGAGCCGGTAATTGACCACCTCGCGCATCAAGGTGGTCTTGCCCTGCCACAGTTCGCAAAGCTGCTCGGCAAACGAGTCGCGCATTTCACCCCGGAACACCTCTCCCAGGCGGGCCAGCAGCTCGGCTTTGTCTTGCGCCCCAAACATGGTGAGGGTTTGCTGGTTCACGTCGATGACGCGGATTTCCTGCATACAGCGTGACACAAACTCGGGGTGCACATTGATGAAGGTGCGAAAGTCTTCGATCCCGCGCAGGCGAACGTCTTCGATCAGCCGCTTCACGGCGCTGAAGTCCTCAACCCACAGGGAAACCGGGGAGTAGTCGAACATGTTGCGCGCATGCTGTTCGCTGGATGCAAGCAGGTGAGAGGTTTGCAGCTCCTGGGTGATGTCTTGCAGCGAGACCATCACGCGGTCCCAGAGGTCTTCGTGGCCTTGCAGAACGCGGGCCTGCACTTTCACGTCCAACCGCCGCCCGTCCAGCGTGTAATTCACGGTTTGCACCGCAAAGCCCAGTTGCCCGTCCCACATGGGAATCATCTGCTGCGCCAGGTGGTCCAGCATGTCACCGCGAAACACCTGCGGCAAATTTTCCAGCAAATGCGCCTGGCTGCTGGCCCCAAACAGCTCCAGCGTGCGCTGGTTGACCTCTAACACCTGCAAGGATGCAGCGCATTCGGCCAGGCATTCAGGATGTAGCGCCACATGGGCCCGCAGATCGGTAATGCCCTCGGCACGCCAGCGGTCAAACAGACGTTTCAGTGCGCTGAAGTCCTCCAGCCACAGGGACACCGGGGCCAGTGTGAACAGTTGGGTGTAGTCGGCGGGGGATGAAATCGGGGGCACGGGGGTAGCGTTCATGCCGGTATTGTGGCGGCTCACCACGGTGCAAATAAAGCGCCCGTATGCTTTGGACGAAAAAAAACCAGACCGCAGGGCCTGGTTTTTCTACAAGGTCAAAACCTTAAGAATTAACGTGCGGGCTTGGGAGCCAAACGCTTCTTTGTGTCGCGGGGCACAAACACCTTGCCGCCATTGCCAGCACCAACACCGGGCTTGCTGAACGCAGGCTTGGAGAAGGCGGGACGGGGTGCGTTGAAGTCACCACGCTCGGCACGGTCGCCACGGGGGGCAAAGTCGGCACGGGGAGCGAAATCACCACGGGGGGCGAAGTCAGCACGGTCGCCACGGGGAGCGAAGTCACCGCGTGGAGCACCACGGTCGCCACTAAAGCCACCGCTGTTACCCTGGAAGCCGCCACCGGTACGGGCTGGAGGACGGCTGTTGCGGTCGTTGAAACCGCTGGCACCACCATAGCCACCACCATCGCGTTGACCACCACGATCTCCACCACGGTCGCCGCCGAAGCCGCCACCATTGCCACCGCCACCGAAGCCGCCGCGGTCACCGCCACGATCGTTACCACGCGGCGAAGGACCGAAGCTGCGGCCACGGGGTGCGCCATCACGGCTGCCACCACCGAAACCGGCGCGGGGAGGACGCGAATCGGGCTGGCGCTGTTGTGGCTCCATACCGGGAATCACTTCCGACTTGAACTGCTGGTGGCTGTAGCTTTCGATGTCGAAAATCTTGCGACGGTCGCGCATTTCAGCGAACGTGACGGCGATACCGTCGCGACCGGCACGGCCGGTGCGGCCAATGCGGTGGGTGTAGTCTTCGGCCTTCATGGGCAAGCCAAAGTTGAACACGTGGCTGATGCTAGGCACGTCAATACCACGGGCAGCCACATCGGTTGCCACCAGGATTTGCACCTGGCCTTGGCGCAGGGCCATCAGACGGCGGTTACGCAAACCTTGGCTCAGTGCACCGTGCAACGCGACGGCGCTGAAGCCTTCTTGTTGCAGGTCGGCAGCCAAGCCATCGCACTCGATCTGGGTGCTGGCAAATACGATAGCCTGGGCAATCGAGGTGTCACGCAGCCAGTGGTCGAGCAGCTTGCGCTTGTGCTGGGCGTTGTCGGCCCAGAACAAGATTTGCTTGATGTTCTGGTGTTTTTCTTGCGGGCTGTCGATGGTCACGCGCTGGGGTTCGCGCATCACGCGCTGGGCCAGTTGCTGGATGCGCGGCGCGAAGGTGGCGCTGAACATCATGGTTTGCTTGCGGCCAATGGTCATCTGGTTCACATCGGCGAGGTCGTCCGAGAAGCCCAGGTCGAGCATACGGTCGGCTTCGTCCACCACCAGAAATTGCACCTGGTCCAGCTTGATTTGCTGCGAACGCTGCAAGTCGAGCAAACGGCCGGGGGTGGCAACCACCAGGTTGGCGTTTTGCAGCTTGGCGATTTGCAACTGGTAAGGCATGCCGCCGACCACGTTGGCCACGCGCAGGCCACGGCAATGGGCCACCAGGCCAATCGCGTCGTGGGCCACTTGCTGGGCCAGTTCGCGGGTGGGGCACAGAATCAGGGCGCCGGGGGTGGCGGCCTTGAAGTTGCGTGCATTGGTGGGGTCTTTGCGCTTGGCGCGCTTGGGAGCGGGTTCGCCATTGGCGGCGGCTTCAGCCACAGCAGCTTCGTATTCAGCGCGCTCAGCAGCTTCGGCTTCGGCTTGCTGGCGCAGCAAGGTGTGCAGCACGGGCAGCAAGAAAGCGGCGGTTTTGCCGCTACCGGTCTGGCTGGACACCATCAGGTCGACAAAGCGAGCGGACTCACCTTGCATGGCCATGGGGATGGTTTGCATTTGCACAGCGGTAGGCTGGGTGTAGCCCAGGTCGGCCACGGCTTGCACCAGCTCAGGAGCCAGGCCCAGGGTCACAAAGCCGTTGGGCAGTGCGGGAGCCGCATCCACTTCAGCGGCAACAGCCACGTCAGCGCCTTCGACGGACAGCAAAGTCTCGGTCACGAAGGTGTCGTTGGTGGAAGAAAAGTTAGCGGCAGGCGAAAAATCACCCGCGACATCAAAAGAGTCGTTCATTTAATTACTCACACGGAGACACCGCAAAGGCTGCAGTGCGCCCCATTAATGGTTAAAAAACATCAACCATCAAACGGGGCCAGTACTTTAGAAGGTATTGAAACCTGGTACCAGTTGGCGCAACTTTGTGCGCCAGATGTGTGAAGGGAGATGTGCAAAGTGCACTAGATAATTTCTAGTGCAGCCTCGGATTATAGCCCGGATTCGGGTTTCCACCTAATTTAATCGGCGGTCATCTTCAAAAAGTGTGTGCGGTAGTGCACAAGTTCTTCAATCGATTCATGCACATCGGCCAGCGCGGTGTGGGCTTGCTGCTTTTTAAACGCAGCCGCCACCTCGGGTCGCCAGCGCTTGGCCAGCTCTTTCAGCGTGCTCACGTCCAGGTTGCGGTAGTGGCAAAACGCTTCCAGCTTGGGCATGTATTTGGCCAGAAAGCGGCGGTCCTGGCCAATGCTGTTGCCACACATGGGTGAGGTGCCTTTGGGGATGTACTGGGCTAAGAAGGCGATGATTTGCAGCTCAGCCTCGGCTTCTGTGAGCGTGGCGGCCTTGACCTTGTCGATCAGGCCGCTGCGGCCGTGCGTGCCCTTGTTCCAGGCATCCATTTTGTCCAGCAGCGCATCCGCCTGGTGGATAACCAGTACCGGGCCTTCGATCCGGGGCTCCAGGTTAGGTCCGGTGACGACCACGGCGATTTCGATCAAGCGTTCGACTTCCGGGTCCAGGCCGGTCATTTCACAGTCCAGCCAGACCAGGTTTTGGTCCGATTTGGCCAGCAATACAGAGGATGGGGTGTTGATTTCAGCCATGGGCCACATTGTCACCGATGGCCTAAACTTGCGGGTATGCAAGATCCCATCGTGTTTTCTCCCTCTTTAGCCCTGAGTTTGGGCTTTGCCACCGTGCTGTTGGTCGGCATCATCGTCAAGATGTGGCTGGCCTCGCGCCAGATACGCCACGTGGCCCAGCACCGCCACACCGTGCCCGCCGCCTTCGCCAGCAGCATCACCCTGGAAGCCCATCAAAAAGCCGCCGACTACACCATCACTAAGGCCCGCTTCGGTCTGCTGGAGCTATCGCTAGGCACGGCGGTGTTGATGGGCTGGACGCTGCTGGGCGGCCTAAATCTGCTGAACCAAAGCCTGCTGGCCTGGCTGGGCGGCGGCATGCTGCAGCAGTTGGCAGTGCTGGTCGGCTTTGTGCTGATCAGCGGACTCATCGACATGCCCCTGTCGGTGTACCAAACCTTTGTGATCGAAGAGCGCTTTGGTTTCAACAAGACCACCTTCACACTGTGGCTGGGCGACCTGGTCAAGTCCAGCGTGGTGGGCGCCGCGATCGGCCTGCCGATTGCCGCCTTGATCCTGTGGCTCATGGGCACCGCCGGGCCGATGTGGTGGCTGTGGGCCTGGAGCGCCTGGATGGGCATCAACCTGTTGCTGTTGATGGTCTACCCCAGCTTCATTGCACCGCTGTTCAACAAATTCAAGCCGCTGGAGGACGTTGCTTTGAAAGCCCGCGTCACCGCCCTGATGCAGCGCTGCGGCTTCGCGGCCAAGGGCTTGTTTGTAATGGACGGCAGCAAGCGCAGCGCACACGCCAACGCCTACTTCACCGGCTTCGGCGCCGCCAAGCGCGTGGTGTTTTACGACACCTTGCTGAGCAAACTGGCCCCGGCTGAAGTGGATGCGGTGCTGGCCCATGAACTCGGCCATTTCAAGCACAAGCACATCATCCAGCGCATCGTGACCATGTTTGCCTTCAGCCTGCTGGGCTTTGCGCTGCTGGGCTGGCTGTCGACCCAGGTGTGGTTCTACACCGGCCTGAGCGTGATTCCGAATATGTCGGGGGCACCCAACGACGCGCTGGCGCTGCTGCTGTTCATGCTGGTCACACCGGTGGTGACCTTCTTCATCGCACCGCTATCGGCCCAGGTGTCACGCAAGCACGAATTTCAGGCCGATGCCTACGCGGTGCAGCAGACCAGCGGCCAGGACTTATCAAGCGCCCTGCTAAAGATGTACGAAGACAACGCCTCCACCCTCACGCCCGACCCGGTGTTCGTGAAGTTCTACTATTCGCACCCACCCGCCTCCGAGCGGCTAGCGCGCATGGCCCACGGTGCGGCACAAGGAGTAACGGCATGACATCCGATTTCAAGAAAAAAGACTGGTCCACGCAGAAGCGCTCTGCACTGACAGCTACACAAATCGTAGCAAAGCTGGCCCACGTGGACGGCTGGCAATTAGACGGCGACGGGGCCTCGGTGGCCATCACCAAAACCTTCCGCTTTGCCAAGTACTTCGAGACCATCGCTTTTATGAATGCGGTGGCGTTTGTGGCCCACACGCAAGACCATCACCCGGATTTGCAGGTCAGCTACAACCGCTGCGTGGTGCGCTTCAACACCCATGACGTGGGTGGCTTGTCGGTCAGCGACTTCGACTGCGCTGCGCTTGTGAATGGCTTGCTGGTGACGAAAGCACCGGTTTGAGCGGCCGCCCCACCCCCAAACCGTCACTATTACCTGGCCTGGTGGTCGCCACCTATGGCCGCCACTGCATGGTGGAGCGCCCCGACGGCACCCGCCTGATCTGCCACCCCCGCGGCAAAAAAAGCACCGCCGTGGTGGGCGATACGGTGCATTGGTTGCCCGGAGCCGAGGGCCAGGGCGAGGACGGCACCATCGAAAAACTGCAACCGCGCCGCAACCTGTTCTACCGCCAGGACGAGATCCGCACCAAGTCGTTTGCCGCCAACCTGGACCAGGTGCTGATCCTGATCGCCGCCGAGCCCGAGTTCTCGGAAACCCAACTGTCCCGCGCCCTGATCGCCGCCGAGGCAGAGCGCATCCGCCCGCTGATCGTACTGAACAAGCAGGATTTGACCGTGCCCTTCGAGCGCGCCTGGGGCTGGCTGGCCGCCTACCGCGACATGGGCTACCGCATGCTGCCGCTGTCGCTCAAGGGCTCCAGCGACAGCCTGGATGCATTGAAGGCCGAACTGGCGGGCAAAACCACGCTGGTGCTGGGCCCGTCGGGCGCAGGCAAGAGCACGCTGACCAACCACTTGGTGCCCGGCGCGCTGGCCGCCACCCGCGAAATCTCGCAGGCGCTGAACACCGGCAAGCACACCACCACCAGCACCACCTGGTACTGGGTGGACAAGGCCGCAAATACCGCGTTGATCGACTCGCCGGGCTTCCAGGAGTTTGGCCTGCACCACATCGATGCCCGGCATTTGTCGGGGCTGATGCCCGACATCAAACCGTTTGTGGAGCAGTGCAAGTTCTACAACTGCACCCATCTGCACGAGCCGGGCTGCGGGGTAATTGCAGCAGTCAAAACCGACTCCAGCCCAGGCAGCATCAGCGATAGGCGCTACAAAATCTATAAAGACCTGTTTGCAGAACTGGACGCGCCGAAGTTTTAGCCAAGGATGGCCGCCAACGCCTCCAGCAAGGTATCGCACTGCGCAGGCGTGCCCGCACTGATGCGCAGGTACTGGTTAACGCGGGCCTGCTTGAAGTGCCGCACAAGCACCGCCCGCGCCCGCAGTTGCGCCGCCAGCCCGGCCGCGTCGTGCTGCGGATGGCGGGCAAACACAAAGTTGGCCTGTGACGGCAGCACTTCAAAACCCATGTCTTCCAGCTGCAGCACCAGGCCTTCGCGGCTGTGGACCACGGCAGCACAGGTCTGGGCAAAGTAGGCCTGGTCTTCAAAAGCCGCCAGCGCACCCGCCTGCGCCAGGCGGCCCAGCGGGTAGGAATTGAAGCTGTTCTTCACCCGCTCCAGCGCCTCGATCAAAGGCCGCTGGCCGCAGGCCAGACCGACGCGCAAACCCGCCAGCGAGCGCGATTTGGACAGGGTTTGCGTCACCAACAGATTCGGGTAACGGTCTATCAAGCCCACGGCGGATTCGCCGCCAAAGTCCACGTACGCTTCGTCCACCAGCACCGCATGCTGCGGGTGCATTTGCAGCAGGCGCTCGATCTGCGCCAGCGGCAGGCCGATGCCGGTAGGCGCGTTCGGGTTGGCAATCACCACACCGGCCATTTCAGGTGCCGTCAGCGCCTCCACATCGACACGCAAGCCATCGGCCAAGGGAACCACGTGCATGGGGATGCCGTACAGCCCGCAGTACACCTGGTAGAAGGGGTAGGCCACATCGGGAAGTACTAACGGCGCGCCCTGCTGGAACAGGGCAAAGAAGGCATGCGCCAGCACCTCGTCCGAACTGTTGCCCACAAACACCTGGTCCATCTGCAGGCCGTACTGCCGGGCAATTTCGGTGCGCAAAGCCACGGATTCCGGATCGGGGTAGAGCTGCATTCCCTGCTGGGCCGCGGCCTGCAGGGCGGCCACCACCTTGGGAGACGGCGGATACGGGTTTTCGTTGGTGTTGAGCTTGGTCAGGTTCGCGACCTTGGGCTGTTCGCCGGGGACGTAGGGCACGAGGCCAGCGACCACTGGGCTCCAAAAGGGGGAAGAAGTCAAAATGCTACTACTTTCATAGCTAATAGCGTAGATACCATCTGCGCTAGAGCTCTATTTTCTTTAAAAATCAGCCCAACAGATTGGCCAGGGTCAACAGGGCCAGCATGCCCATCCACAGCACGACAGCACGCCAGACCAGGCCCACCACACTGCGCAGATGCGCCAGTTCGGGGTCGCGGCCCGGGGTTGATTCGGTGTCTACACCCAGCTCCAAAGGGGTTGCCTGGCTGTAGCCGATGGCCTCCATGGTCTTCAATGCCTCGCCGCCCAGGCGCACGTTCAGCGCACCCGAGGTGGCGGCCAGCACCACGCCGTCGTTGTCGTTGGGAAAGCGCTGGGCGTAGTTGCGCCAGCTGTCGATGGCATCTTCAAAACTGCCTACCACCGCAAAACCCAGGGCGGTGGCGCGGGCGGGCAGCCAGTCGATAGCCGTCCAGGCGTTGGCGGCGGCTTTTTGCAATGAGGCACTGGCGGGCTGGTGCCGGTCGCGGGCCTTGTGTTTCCAGTAGCGCGAGACAAATTCGCTCAGCCGGTAAAACACCGCACCCGCAGGCCCCAGACCCAGCGCGGCCAGCACCGAATACCAGGCCAGCACGCCAAACACATGGCGGTGCGCGGCCAGCACCGAATACTCGATCACGTGGCGGACTATTTCACTGCGCGGCAGCTCGGTGGCATCCACCTGCTGCCACTGCGCAAGCAGCTCGCGCGCCAGCGGCTCATCGCCACTCTCCAGCGCGTCGCGGATCTCGGTGAAATGGTGGCTGAACTGGCGAAAACCCAGCGTCAGGTACAGCACAACCACGTTCCACAGCACCGCCACCGGCCAGCCAATGGCCCACACCAGCAACCAGTGCAGCCCCAACGCAGCCAGGCTGGGCAAGACCACCGCCAAGGCCCACACGACCCAACCGTGATGCGGTTTGCCCGCGTCAAAATTCCGGCTGGATGCCCGCACCCAGGCGCGCAGCAGGCCGTGTATGGGGTTGTCTCGGGCTACGGGGCGCACCTGCTCTAGCAAGAGCGCAAACATGATCGCAAAAAAGCTCATGGCAGGATGATAACGGTCGGCTGTGGCGCGCTTTCAGGCGGCAAGGAATCGGTAGAAATTTCGCAGCATGCCCGCAGTGGCACCCCAGATGAAACGCTCACCCTGGGCATCGGTGTAGGGCATCGAAAACCACTCACGCTGCACGCCTTCCCACTCGAACGCATGGCGGCGGTGGTGCGCCGGGTCCATCAGGAAAGCCAGCGGCACCTCGAAGGCATCGGCCACTTCTTCGGGCTGGTGTACCAGCGTGAAACCGGGCTGCACCAGCGCCACCACAGGTGTGACGATGAAGGCCGTGCCAGTCACGTAGGCGGGCAACTCCCCTATCACCTGCACATACCCAGGTGCCAGGCCCACCTCTTCCCAGGCCTCGCGCAGGGCGGTGGCACTGGCATCCACGTCGGTGGCATCCACCTTGCCACCGGGAAAAGCAATCTGCCCGGCGTGCGACGACATGTGTGCAGTGCGCTCGGTCAGCAGGATGGTCGGCCCGCCGTGCGCCAGACTGTGCTGCACGATGGGAATCAGCACGGCAGCGTGGCGGGGGGCGCGGTCGGTAAAGCGCGGCTCGGAGCGCACCTCGGGCTGCCACACCGGCGGGTTCTGAAAGCGTTGGCGAAGGGCCTCGGGCAGCAGTTGCGCCGCAGCGACTGCAGGTAGGTGCGCGTCATGGCCCAATACAGGTACCTGGCGCGGGTCGAAGTGGGGCAGCTTCGCCAAAGGAGTCAACGGTAATTGCGACATCTCAAAAATTCAAAAGCCCATAAAAAAACCGCCACAGCTTGACGCATATGGCGGCTTTTTCAAGGAACCGTGCAGATTACACTGCAGTAGCGGCGGCCTTGGCAGCTGCGACCTTGATGCGGTTAGGCAACTTTTCCTTGATACGTGCCGACTTGCCGCTGCGGTCACGCAGGTAGTACAGCTTGGCGCGGCGCACATCACCACGGCGCTTGACTTCGATGCCAGCGATCAACGGGCTGTAGGTTTGGAACGTACGCTCCACGCCTTCGCCGCTGGAGATCTTGCGCACGGTAAAGCCGCTGTTGAGGCCACGGTTGCGCTTGGCAATCACGACACCTTCATAGGCCTGCACGCGCTTGCGGGCACCTTCAACCACGTTGACGCTGACGATCACGGTGTCGCCTGGGGCGAACGACGGGATCACTTTGGCCAGACGGGCGATTTCTTCCTGTTCCAGGATTTCGATTAAGTTCATGGTTTTCCTCTAGTGATCATGCCCGCGCCAAAATTAGCTAATGCCTACCAGAATGGAAAGCGGCCGGGTATAGGATCGAAAAGCCTTCGAGTGTAGCATTTCACGCAGTACAGTCTTTTCAAACCGGCGGCAGACTCCTCAAGAAGCGCTCGTCGTCGCGGCCCAGGCGGCCCGCGTTGCGGGCGGCTTGCAGCAGATCGGGGCGGCGCTGTGCGGTGAGTTGCAGGCGTTGGTCGCGCCGCCAGCGTTCAATCTGCACGTGGTGGCCTGATAGCAGAGCTGCTGGCACGGCGTGGCCCTCCCAGGTTTCGGGGCGGGTGTAGTGCGGACAATCCAGCAGGCCGTCGAGTGCGGGGTTGAAGCTGTCAAATTGGTGGCTGCCCGCGTCGTTCAGCACGCCGGGCTGCAAACGCGCCACCGCGTCCAGCAAGGCCAGGGCCGCGATTTCGCCGCCCGACAGCACGAAATCACCCAGGCTGATCTGGTGGGTCACATAACGGTCGATAAAGCGCTGGTCTATGCCTTCGTAGCGTCCGCACACCAGCACCGCGCCTGTGCTGGCCGACCAGGTTTCCACGGTGGCGTGCGTGAGCGCGGGCCCCAAGGGGGAAAACAAAACGACGGGTGCCGCATCGGCGCGGGCGGCCTGGATGGCGGCCAAGCAGCGCGCCAACGGCTCGGCCAGCATGACCATGCCCGGGCCGCCGCCAAAAGGCCGGTCGTCTACCCGGCGGTAGTTGCCGTCGGCGAAATCACGCGGGTTCCACAGATGCAGCTCAACCAGGCCCGACTCGAACGCACGGCGCGTCACGCCGCTGGTCAAAAACGGCGCAAACAACTCGGGGAAAAGACTGATGATGTCGAACCGCATGCACAACGCCTGACGCTTCAGTAGTCGGGCTGCCAGTCTACGGTGATGAGGCGGCCAGATAAATCGACCTTGTCCACGTACACAGCAACAAACGGCACCATGCGCTCCAGAGCTTGCACGACACCAGCTTCGTCCGCTTCCTGGTAAGCGATGACCAGCACGGTTTGCGCGCCGGTAGACAGCAATTCTTTGACCTGCCCCAGTGCCACGCCTTCGCGGTTGACCACGTCCAGGCCGATCAAATCGACCCAGTAGTATTCATCAGTGGAAACGCTGGGAAAGCTGGTACGGGCCACGAAAATGCGCGAACCGCGCAATGCCTCGGCAGCATCGCGCCCCACCACCTCAGTGGATTGGGCCACGACACCACCCGAATGTTCTTTGGCTTCCAGCACGCGCAGCAGCCGGGTACCGTCGAAGGGCTTGGCACCCCGCTCGGTAGGCTGCAGGTACCAGCGTTTGGAAGAAAAAAGCGCCTCGGGTGCGGCGCTGTGGGAGACGACCTTGAACCAGCCTTTGACTCCCCATGCATCGCCAATGCGCCCTACTTCAATGGCATCCGCTGGTAATTCTGCGGTATCGAGTGAGGGCATCATGGCGTGCGCTGCAGGCAAAAGTACCAAAAGTACCGTCGCCCACTATTTCATTTAGGCAGTAGGAGCGGCAGCCTTGGCAGCTTGGGCGATCAGACGTTCCACCGTAGGGGAAGCCTGGGCACCCACGCTACGCCAGTAGGTCAGGCGGTCTTGCACGATGCGGATGCTTTCTTCATTGGCAGTGGCGCTGGGGTTGTAAAAACCCACGCGCTCAATGAAACGACCGTCACGGCGGTTGCGTTTATCGGCCACAACGATATTGAAAAACGGGCGTGCTTTTGCACCGCCACGGGCGAGTCGAATAACGACCATGATTTATCCTTCGGGGTAGCTGGAAAGGGTTCCAGCCGATTGCCACAAGTACCAAGCGTGCGCCTGGCGCTTACATGGCGTTTAATCCCAGCGTTGAGACACGCAACTGACCACCTAGCCAGTGACACGCTGAAAAGCCTTCTATTATACCGCGACCCAACTTCGCTTTACCCATGCCCACCATCCGCCCTGCACGTGACGAAGATATCGCCGCCATCACCGCCATTTACACCCACCACGTGCTGCACGGCACAGGCACTTTTGAGACCACCCCGCCCAGTGCCGAAGACATGGCCACCCGCCGCGCCGACGTGTTGGCCAAAGGCCTGCCCTACCTGGTCCTGACGGATGCAGACCAGGTGCTGGGCTTTGCCTACTGCAACTGGTTCAAGCCGCGTCCGGCCTACCGCTTCTCTGCCGAAGACTCGGTGTACCTGGTTCCCGACATCAGCGGCAAAGGATGGGGACGGCTGCTGCTGACCGAATTGGCGGCCCAGGCCGAACGTGTGGGCGTGCGCAAGCTGATTGCCGTGATTGGTGATTCGGCCAATGCAGGCTCAATCGGCGTGCATAAATCCTTGGATTTTACCCACGTGGGCGTGCTGCGCGCCTGCGGCTGGAAGTTTGGCCGCTGGCTGGACGTGGTGATGATGGAAAAAGCCCTGGGCGCGGCAGACAGCAATTCGCCTGAATAATCGGGCTCTATGAAAAACAAAACTTTGGCTGCCTGGCTAGCATTTTTAGGCGGTCCGCTCGGCCTGCACCGTTTCTACCTGCACGGCCTGGGTGACCTGTGGGGCTGGCTATATTGGATTCCTAGCGCACTGGGGCTGTACGGTGTGCAGCGAGTGCAAGTCGCCGGGCTGGACGACCACTGGAGCTGGGTATTGATTCCACTGCTGGGCTTTAGCATGGCCGCCAGCGCGCTGACCGCCATCGTCTACGGCCTGATGGCACCCGAAAAATGGAACGCCAAATTCAACCCCCGCAACGCTACCGATGCCCTGCCCGGCCAAACCAACTGGATCACCGTAGGTGCACTGGTGTGTGCTTTGCTGGTAGGCACCGGCACCTTGATGGCCAGCCTGGCCTTCAGCTTCCAACGTTACTTCGAATACCAGATCGAGCTAGGCCAAAAACTGAGCCAGTGATTTAAAAAATTTGCAAGCTGAGCCAATAGGCAATAGCAGCCACAAAGGCACTAGCGGGGATGGTGAAAATCCAGGCCCACACAATCGTGCCGGCCACGCCCCAGCGCACCGCGCTGGCCCGCTGGGTAGACCCCACACCCACAATCGCGCCCGTAATCGTGTGCGTTGTGGATACAGGTACGCCCAGGGCGGTCGCCAGGAACAAGGTCAACGCCCCACCCGTTTCAGCACAAAAACCACCCACCGGTTTGAGCTTGGTAATTTTTTGCCCCATGGTCTTCACGATCCGCCAGCCACCAAACATGGTGCCCGCTGCAATCGCGGTGTAACAGCTCACAATAGCCCAGGTAGGCGGAGACGCATCGGTAGAAGCCGAATAGCCGGTGGCAATCAGCAGCATCCAGATGATGCCGATGGTCTTTTGGGCATCGTTACCGCCATGGCCCAGGCTGTAGGCACCCGCGGACACCAATTGCAGGCGGCGGAACCAGCGGTCTACCTTGGACGGCGTGGCGCGTCGCCAAATCCAGGCAACCGCCACCATCATCAGCGAACCCAGCAAGAAGCCCAGCACGGGGGAGATAAAAATAAACGCCACGGTTTTG
Source organism: Rhodoferax sp. RT5P35 (assembly GCF_056521385.1). Classification (NCBI taxonomy): domain Bacteria; kingdom Pseudomonadati; phylum Pseudomonadota; class Betaproteobacteria; order Burkholderiales; family Comamonadaceae; genus Rhodoferax; species Rhodoferax sp. RT5P35. The sequence continues at coordinate 182,580 of NZ_JBWMAX010000003.1, forward strand.
AGAATGCCGCTGGACACCAGTGCGCTGGAACCCGCCTTGCCCATCACCGCGCCCACGATGCCGCCAATCAGCGCGTGCGACGAACTGCTGGGAATGCCGTAGAACCAGGTCACGAAATTCCAGAAAATCGCCCCGATCAAGGCACCGAACACCACGTGCACATCGATCACACCCGGATCGGCAATTCCCTTACCCACCGTGGCGGCCACGCTCAGGTGAAAGATGAAAATCGCCACAAAATTGAAGAACGCGGCAAATACCACGGCCTGCCCTGGCTTGAGCACGCCCGTGGACACCACCGTGGCGATGGAATTCGCCGCATCGTGGAACCCGTTCATAAAATCGAACAGCAGAGCCAACACCACCAGAACCACCACCACCCACAAACTTATCTGCACCGTTGCCATGAAACGCCCCGGCTCAGGAGTTTTCGAGGACGATGCCCTCGATCACATTGGCCACGTCTTCGCATTTGTCGGTAATGGTTTCCAACAGTTCGTAGATCGCTTTAAGCTTGATGACTTCGCGCACATCCGGCTCTTCTCGGAACAGCTTGCTCATGGCAGAGCGCATCACCCGGTCGGCATCCGACTCAAGACGGTCGATTTCTTCGCAAGTCTTCAAAGCCGCCTCGGCGGTAGCAGGCTCGGCAATCTTGCCCAGCATGTACACCGCATCTTTCAGACGCTCGCAACACTTCACGCTCAAATCAGTCAGGCGGGTGATTTCTTCCGTCATATGGCGTACGTCGTACAAGGCCATGGTCTCGGCTGAATCCTGGATCAGATCGGCCACGTCGTCCATGGTGTTGATCAGCTTATGGATCTGCTCACGGTCGATGGGCGTGATGAAGGTCTTGTGTAAGAGCTTGTTGACATCGTGCGTCACGCGGTCGGCCGCGCTCTCGGCGTTGTCTACGTCACGGTTGTACTGCTCGCGCAGGTACGGATCGTTGTAGTTCGCCACCAACTGCGAAAAAGCCCGCGCTGCTTCGACGATGCGATCCGCATGCTGGTTGAACATTTCGAAAAAATTGCCTTCACGCGGCAATAGCTTGCCAAACAGCATGGCGAACTCCTGATAGGGGGGGGATTGCGTCAGAAATATGACAGAAAGATGACTGCACGGAGTTTAACCGTGCACACCCCCGCCTTGCTAGAAGGCAAACAGAGTGCATTGGCGGTTGCCATTTGGGGCCGCCAAGCGGCAAATCGCAATGGAATCAGCCGCGATAGCGGCTTACGTGAAACGAAAAATCTGTGTCTTCAAGGGGAAGCAAACAGGCGCAGACCAGACAGTCAGCACCAAACGTTTCAACTGCGGATGCGGCGAATGGCGATCAAGCCGACAAGCATTAATCCAGCCAGCCACATACGGGCATCGCCCTGGCCTACATCATCCTGGGCTGATAACTCCGTACCGGTTTTGACCAAAGAAACGTCGGACGAATCGCCAGCGCGGCCCAGCGACACCGGTGAAAAACCCATTTTCACCAATCCCGAGTTTTGCAATGACTGCACCAAGGCATCCATCGCCGCAGTGTCTTTGCTGGTGCCCAGTTGCGCCTGCGCAGTCGGTGCCAACAGCGCTTGGGACTGCAAATTTGTAGCACATGCAGCAGAAATCGACCCGAGGCCCAACACAGTCGCGGCAAAAAAGTGAATGTATTTTTTCATAAACCCCCCCTGGATTGATAAGGACAGAAATGAGGTAGCAAAATTTATGCCGAACCTATGGAAAACCCTGATGCGCATTCTACATTTCCAATAAAAACAGCATGTTGCATTGCAACATATTTTGCAAAACAACTTCGTGTGAAGATGTAACTTTCTTACTATGTAAAGAATATCGACACTCCAGATACATCTTTCAATTCACCCGAGCAGCATTCGTTGGTACATTTAAGTGTATTTTTAAGCCAAAAATATGATCACACATCCAGTTACTCATGATAAACGCTCTTGACAAACAGAAAAACTTTATCCGCCCAAGCTTTACGCTAACCGGTGCGTTTGAAGCTTTTATAGATCCTGTGGTTACCATGGTTACCTTAGCCGCATGTCTGGCTTGGTATGAACATCCGTTTTCAGCGCGCTACATGATCCTGGGGGTGATTGCCTTTTCACTGTCATTTCCGGGCAACATTGGCTTTCATGAGATACCACGGCGCATGGTCCGCAAGTTGTTCACCAACTGGCTGGTTTTCCTGGTGATCTTGGGGGGATTTGGTATTGCTACGGGTTACATGAAAAGCTTTACCCGACCGGTGCTGATTGCTTGGGCCGTGCTGACCCCGTTTGTGCAAATAAGCAGCCACTTTTTTTTACGCTGGGCATTGCCTAAAGCCATCCGCAAAAGCGGCCTGCAACGTCGGGTAGTGATTACCGGTGTCAATGAGGTGGGATTGCGCTTATTGCGCGAATTCCAATCTAATCCTTATCTGAATACCCAGGTGCTCGGTTTTTTTGATGACCGCAGCTCGGAGCGTTTGAACGAATTGGGCAAGGTGCCCTTACTCGGCCGAATGGGTGATTTGGCAAATTACATGAAAGAAAACGATGTCGAAGCTATTTATTTGGCACTACCCATGGCATCGCAGCCACGTATTTTGGGCGTGCTGGATGACCTGAAAGACACTACCGCGTCGATTTATTTTGTGCCTGATATTTTCATGACCGACCTCATCCAAGGCCGCTTGAGCAATGTGGGCCCCATGCCGGTGATGGCCGTCTGCGAAACCCCGTTTAACGGTATGAACGGCATGGTCAAACGGGTCTCAGACGTGCTGATTTCAATGCTCATCTTGCTGCTGGGATCGCCGATCTTTTTGGCGCTGGGTCTGGCCGTAAAACTTACTTCGCCCGGCCCCATCATCTTCAAACAGCGGCGCTACGGTCTGGATGGCAAAGAGATCTTGGTCTACAAGTTTCGCTCCATGACCACCGAAGATAACGGCGCAGTGGTGAAGCAGGCCACCAAAAACGACAGCCGCATCACCCCCTTGGGCAACATTTTGCGCAAGACCTCGCTGGATGAACTGCCGCAGTTTTTCAACGTGTTACAAGGCCGCATGAGCATTGTGGGGCCGCGCCCGCACGCTGTGGCGCACAACGAGACCTACCGCAAGCTGGTCAAAGGCTACATGGTGCGGCACAAGGTGAAGCCAGGCATTACCGGTTGGGCGCAGGTGAGCGGCTACCGGGGCGAAACCGACACCATCGACAAGATGGAAAAGCGCATCGAATACGACCTGGAATACCTGCGCAACTGGTCGCTGGGCTTTGATCTGTGGATCATCGTCAAAACCGTACTGGTAGTTTTGAACGACAAGAAAGCGTATTGAGCCGCTCGCTACAACTTATGTAGCTGTCAGCGCAGGTACCGTCTGCGCTAGAAGCCAATTTGGCCTGATTAGCTACCTGCCTCAGACCACTGAAGATCGCACAGAGGAAGCGGCTTGGTGGTGACAGCCGCGCGCAGCAAGCGCGGCAACATCGCCGGTAAATCAAACCGGCGGTTAAAACGGTAAGCGAACTCGGCCAAATAGCGATGCGCGTACTTGGTATGGTCAAAAGAATGGTAGGTCCCTGCCAGGGATGTTTTCAGATTCCCCAACATCGTGTTGACCCAGCGAAACTCGGGCCGTTTGGCAGACTGCCTGCCGCTGCCCGTCACATGGCGTTCATGGGAGGCGGCCACCTGCGTGACCTGCTTGAAACAATGCAAGCCGTCAGAGACCACATGCGCGGTACTACTCAAACTCTTGGCAGCCCAGGCGATGAGAGCCTCCTTCGTGAAGGCCACGATGGGTGTCAAGCGCATGAAGCGTGGTTTGCCGTCCATGTCGGTTTGCACCGCTGCCACAAAGGCCGATTTGTTCAAGGCACCCCGGCCACCGTTGATGCTGCCCGAGCGCTCACCGCCCAGATACGCATCATCGATCTCCACGCGCCCATCCAGACGGCGTGGTTCCTCTCGCAGACGCATTGTCTCCAGTAGCTTGTGTTTGACTAGCCAGGCGGTCTTGTACGTCACGCCAAGCTGGCGCATGAGCTCCAAAGCGCTGATGGAGTTCTTGCTCTGCGTCAACAGGTACATGGCCAGGAACCAGATGGTCAGAGGCAGCTTGGTGTGCTCAAACACTGTACCGACGATGCTGGAGGACTGGTAGCCGCAGATCAAGCACTCCCACAGTTGGCGACCTGTGCCGTTACGGGTTTGAAACGAGCGGGAACACCCGCAATGCGCACAGCGCCAGCCCTTGGGCCAACGCGAGGCGAACACAGCGCTTTCGCACTGTGCTTCACTGCCGTATTGGCTTTGGAAGTCGTGCATGGACAGGCCGGGCTGGAACTGGATGCGGTTCATAGGCATGGGGCACCTCGCGAGTAACTGTTGATAACTACAGTATTTACGCATCCAGCCCAAATTGCAAGTCGGTCTGAGGCAGGTAGCTAATCAGGCAATTTGGCTTATAACTTCTCAATCACCTGCTCCCGCACAGCTCTGAGCTGTTTGGGGCTGACCAAATGCGGTGCAATCTCGGCCAAGGGACGCAGCACAAAGGCCCGCTGCCACATCCGAGGATGTGGCACTACCAGCGCCGGGCTGTCAATCTGGCCACTGCCAAACAACACCAGGTCCAAATCCAAAGTGCGCGGTGCATTGCGGTAGGGGCGGTTGCGGCCAGCTGAACGCTCTAAAATTTGTAGCTGCTCCAGCAGATGGGGCGCACACAAGCCAGTCAAAACCTCTACAACAGCATTGACATAGTCTGGTCCGTCCGAATCCACTGGCGTGGTCAGGTACAACGCAGAGCGGCGCACCACTTGGGTGTGCGGCAAGCCGTGGATACTTTCCATGGCGGTGCGCACGGTGCCAGCGGCATCGCCCAGGTTGGCACCCAGTGCGATGTAGGCGGTCACTTGCAACTCAGGCATCAGAGCCTGGCGCGGCAGCTCCACCGGCACTGGGCTTGCGGCGGCGACGGCGCTTTTTGGGTATGGCATCGGGATCGGTCTGCGGTGCAGCGTCTGCGGATGCAGCGGCGCCGGCCACGGGCACAACACGCGGCACGCGCACCGGCTTTTGACGGCGGGCCTGCTCTTCGCGGGCTTGGGCCAGCAGGTCTTCGCGCTGGTCGTCGCTGCCGGTGGTGAATTCTTGCCACCAGTCGGCAATGATTTGCTCGACTTCCCCGGCATCGGCGCGCAACCGCATGAAATCGAAAGCAGCCCGGAAGCGCGGCTGGTCAATCATGCCGTAAGGGCCGCTGCCGGCGCGCTTCTCGAAGCGGGGTTGCATCAGCCAGGTTTCGCGCATGTCCCCGGCCAGGCGGCCCCGGCCAGACACGTCGCCGATGCGGGCGTTGAACACGTCTTCCACTGCGTCTTGCAGCGCCGCAAACGAGGGCTGATGGCCTGAACGGGCAGCCCAGCTGTCGCGCACATCGGCCCACAGCACGCAGGCTAGCAAGAAGCTGGGCGCGACCGGTTTGCCCTCGCCGACACGGCGGTCGGTGTCTTGCAGTGCGGCCAGCACAAACGGCTGGTCGGCGCGCTCCACCACCACATCCAGCAGCGGGTAGATGCCGGTAGCCATGCCCAGCTTGCGCAGTTGGGCGATGGTGGCCACGGCGTGGCCGGTTTGCAGCAACTTGAGCATTTCGTCGAACAAGCGGCTTTGCGGCACGTCGGCCAGCAACTTTTGCGAATTCACCAGCGGAGCGGCGGTTTTGGGCTCCAGCGTAAAGCCCAGCGGGCCCAATTTGGCGGCGAAACGCACGGCACGGATGATGCGCACCGGGTCTTCGCGGTAGCGCGTGGCGGGGTCGCCGATCATGCGGATGGTGTGGTTTTTGCTGTCCTTCAGGCCACCGTGGTAGTCCACCACAATCTGGCTTTTGGGATCGTAGTACATGGCGTTGATGGTGAAGTCGCGGCGGACCGCGTCTTCTTCCTGCGGGCCCCAGACGTTGTCGCGCAGGACGCGGCCACTGGAATCCACCGCGTGCTTCATATTGGCCAGCTCGCTCTTGCTGGTGCGCTCGTTGCCCGCCACCTGCTCGGCGGCGGCGTTGTCCATGTAGGCACGGAAGGTGGAGACTTCGATGACTTCGTTCTCGCGGCCCCGGCCATACACCACGTGCACGATGCGAAAGCGCCGTCCGATGATGAAGGCGCGGCGGAACAGGCCTTTGACCTGCTCGGGCGTGGCGTTGGTGGCCACGTCGAAGTCTTTGGGGCGCAGGCCGACCAGCAGGTCGCGCACCGCACCGCCCACGATGTAGGCCTCAAAACCCGCTTGCTGCAGGGTGCTGACCACGTTCAAAGCGCGCTCGTCCACCAAGTTGGGGTCGATGCCGTGCTCGGATACAGGGATTTCGACGCGTTTGCCAAACTTGGGCTTTTTGGCGGCGGCAGGCTTTTTGCCGAGAATTTTGTCGATGAATGTCTTGATCATGGTTGCTTTGTAAACAAGTCCAGTATGCGCCATCCACGCTGGGTGGCGATGGCGCGCAAACGCTCGTCGGGATTGGTGGCAACGGGGTGCTGGACTCTTTCCAGCAGGGCCAGGTCGTTGATGGAGTCGGAGTAGAAGGTGGCTTCAACATCTTGCCAGCCCAAATCGCGTGCGGCCAGCCAGTCTTGAACGCGGGTGATCTTGCCTTCACGGAACGAGGGCACACCCTGGATCTGGCCGGTGATCCAGCCGTCGGCACCCTGCTGCAGGTCTACCGCGATGAGTTCAGCTACGCCCAGGGCATCGGCAATCGGGCGGGTGACGAAGGCGTTGGTGGCGGTGACGATGATGACCTGGTCGCCCGCATCCTGGTGTTGTTTCAACAAATCGCGCGCCACGGGTTGTATGGCCGGAATGATCACCGTGCGCATAAAGTCTGCGTGAGCAGCTATGGATTTTGCAGCACCTTGCTGGCGCGCAGCCTCGGTAGCAAACAAAACGTATTCCACGATGTCCAGCGTACCGTCCTTGTAGTGGGCGTAGAAATAGTCGTTGCGCTGCTTGAACACCTGCGGGTCGGTCCAGCCGATGGCGGTGGTGAACTCGCCCCAGGCGTAGTCAGAATCCAAAGGCAGCAAGGTATGGTCCAGGTCGAACAGGGCCAGCTTCATGGGGGTCACTTTCAAATCGTCTCCAGCATGGATTTAACCAAAGGGATGGTGATGGCGCGCTGGGTTTGCAGAGCGTAGCGGTCCAGGTGCTCCAGCAATTGCATCAGGCTGCCCAGGTCGCGGCTAAAGCGGCGCAGCAGGTAGTCCACCACCTCGGCGCTCAAAGTCACGCCACGGGCCTGCGCCTCCTGGCCCAGCACGGTGCGCAGCTCGGCCTCGCTCAGCAATTGCAAGGCAAACACGTTGCCGCCGCCCAGGCGGGTGCGCAGATCTTCGCGCAACTGCAGATCGGCCGGGGGAACGTCGCCAGCACCCAGCACCCAGCAACTGCAGGTTTGTGCGTTGACAAACCATTTGAACGCCATGTGCTGCTGCGCCGGGTTGTACAGGTGCACGTCGTCTAACAGCACTGCGGCCCAGGTGTCGTCGAATTCCGGGGGCTCGTAGACGCTGGGGTCCATCCAGCCCACGCGTGCGGCCTGCACCCGGTAGGCCTCGCGCACGGCGCGCAGCATATGGGTTTTACCGGTGGCGGGGCCGCCCCACAGGTAGGTTTGCAACGGGCGACCGGTACCGACCACAGACTGGTGCACATGCTGCAAGGCAGCCGCGTTGGGGCCGCCAAAAAAGTTGGCCAGCGTTGGGCTGGTGCCCAGACCGATGTCCAATACCAGTTGCTGCATGCCTATCTCTGCCTAGCCTTGGTAAAGCCGACTGGCCATATAGCTGTCGCGCACGCCGCGTATGGCGACCAGCAGCACGGCGCTGGCGGGCAAGGCCACCAGAATGCCGACAAAGCCAAACACCTGGCCAAACGCCAGCAGGGCAAAAATCACCGCCAGCGGGTGCAAGCCAATGCGCTCGCCCACCAGCCGCGGCGTGAGAAACAGGCTTTCGATGAACTGGCCTATGCCAAACACCACGGCCACCATCACCAGCGCCTTGATGGACGCAAATTGCAGCAACCCGGCCAGCGCTGCCAGCACCAGGCCCACGCCAAAGCCCAGGTAGGGCACAAACATGGCCAACCCGGTGAACAGGCCAATCGGCAAACCCAGGTCCAGCCCAAACAGCGACAGGCCGATGGCATAGAAGGCCGCCATGATCAGCATCACCAACAGCTGGCCGCGCAGGTACTGGCCCAGCACTTCATCGGCCTCGTCCACAAAGCTGTCAAAACCCGGGCGCACGCGGGTGGGCACCAGCGACACCAGTTGGGCGATGAAGCGGTCCCAGTCCATCAGCAAATAAAATAACGCCACGGGTATCAGCACCAGATTGCCCAGTACCGCCATGGCCAGGCTGCCCCCGAGCTGGACCGACGACAGCAAGGAGCCAAATGCCACCTCGAAGTTGGCATTGAGGTACTTGAACACAAAGGCTTTGATGCTCACCGGGTCCAGCGCCACCTTGACCCCCAGTTGGGCCAGCAGCGGCTTGAGCCAGCCGGTCAGGCTGTCCAGCAGTAGCGGCAACTGCTCGCGCATCAGCGGTGCTTCTTTGAACAGGATGGGCACGATCAGCAACGCAATCGCTAACAGCACCACGATGAACAACAGCTCCACCACAGCCACCGCCAGTACACGCGGCACACGACCCCGACACAGGCTGTCGAGCCGGTCCACCAGCGGTGTGAGCATGTAGGCCAGCACGGCCGCAACAGCAAACGGAGTCAGCACCGGCCCCAGCAGCCACAGGGCAAGCACGGCCACGGCGGCAATCGAGAACCAGGCCAGGGCCCGCCTTTGGGTAGAGGTAAATTGCATCGGGTGGAGGATGTAAGGGTCAGAGAGGGATGGAAACAGGGATTCGGGCGGATGGAGCGGCACACAGCCAGCCCTTAAAATCCGTGCAAATTGTAGAGGGCTACGCAGGTAAATCCCGCTGACCCTGATATCTGGGCTGTTTTACTGCCCTTCACCCCATCATTTACCCCGCGTGAACGCCCCGACCATGACCTCTTCCCACACCGCCCCCCTCTCCTACAAAGACGCGGGGGTCGATATCGACGCAGGCGACGCGCTGGTCGAGCGCATCAAACCCTTGGCTAAAAAAACCATGCGCGAAGGCGTGCTGGCCGGGATTGGCGGCTTTGGCGCGCTGTTTGAAGTGCCCAAGCGCTACAAAGAGCCGGTGCTGGTCAGCGGAACCGACGGCGTGGGCACCAAGCTGCGCCTGGCGTTTGAGTGGAACATGCACGACACCGTGGGTATCGACCTGGTGGCCATGAGCGTCAACGACGTGCTGGTACAAGGTGCCGAGCCGCTGTTTTTTCTGGACTACTTTGCCTGCGGCAAGCTGGACGTAGACACCGCTGCGGCGGTGGTGGGCGGCATCGCCAAGGGATGCGAACTGAGCGGCTGCGCGCTGATCGGCGGCGAAACCGCGGAAATGCCCGGCATGTACCCCGCGGGTGAGTACGACCTGGCAGGTTTTGCCGTCGGTGCTGTCGAAAAGTCCAAGATTCTGACGGGCCGCGACATTCAGCCCGGTGACGTAGTGCTAGGCCTGGCCAGCAGCGGCGTGCATTCCAACGGCTTCAGCCTGGTGCGCAAGTGCATAGAGCGCGCTGGTGATGCGGCCCCCGCCACGCTGGACGGCAAATCCTTCAAACAGGCCCTGATGGAGCCGACCCGCCTGTATGTGAAGAACGTGCTGGCCGCGCTGGCCGAGCACCCGCATTCGGAAGATGCCGCCTCGCCCGGCGGCATCAAAGCCCTGGCCCACATCACCGGCGGCGGCCTGCTGGAGAACATTCCCCGGGTGTTGCCCGAGGGCACGGCGGCGCACCTGGTCAAGGGCAGCTGGCCGCAGACAGAGCTGTTTGCCTGGCTGCAAAAGACCGCCGGTATCGACGACTTTGAGATGAACCGCACCTTCAATAACGGCATCGGCATGGTGGTGGTGGTGGACGCAGCCGTAGCAGCGGCCACCGCACAGACCTTGCGCGGCCTGGGCGAGTCGGTATTCGAGATTGGTGCCATCGGCATGCGCGGCAACGGCGCGGCTGTCGTCGTAGCATAAATTTATAAGAAATAGGCCTCTAGCGCATATTCCATCTGCACTAGTAGCTATATAAATAATAGCAAATCAAGATCTACCATGTCCGCACTCACCGAAGACCAGGCCCGCAGCTACATGCACAAGCTGCTGGCGGCGATGCACCAGGCGGGTGGCTCGGACCTGTTTATCGCCACCGACTTTGCCCCCAGCATGAAGGCGCACGGCGAGATGAAACCGCTGTCCGCCCAAAAGCTCAGCGGCGACGTGACCCGCATGCTGGCCCAGGCGATGATGAATGCGCGGCAAAACGCCGAGTTCGCCAAGGAGATGGAATGCAACTTCGCCATGGCGCTGCCGGGCGTGGCGCGGTTTCGGGTGAACGTGTTTGTGCAGCAGCAAAACGTCAGCATGGTGATCCGCACCATTGCCGCCGAGATCCCCAGCTTTGCCACCCTGGCCCTGCCCGAGGTGCTGAAGGAAGTCATCATGCACAAGCGCGGGCTGGTGCTGGTGGTGGGCGGCACGGGCTCGGGCAAATCCACGTCCCTGGCGGCCATGATCGACCACCGCAACAGCAGCTCGGGCGGCCACATCATCACCGTGGAAGACCCGGTGGAGTACGTGCACACCTCCAAAATGTCGCTGGTCAGCCACCGCGAGGTGGGGGTGGACACGCATTCCTGGCACCACGCGCTGAAAAACACCTTGCGCCAGGCCCCGGACGTGATTTTGATCGGCGAAATCCGCGACCCGCAGACCATGGAGCACGCTATTGCCTTTGCCGAAACCGGCCACCTGTGCCTGGCCACGCTGCACGCTAACAGCGCCAACCAGGCGCTGGACCGCATCATCAACTTTTTCCCCGAAGAGCGACGCAACCAACTGCTGATGGATTTGTCGGCCAACCTGCGTGGCATCGTGTCGCAGCGGCTGGTGCGCACCGAAGACGGCAAGGGCCGCCGCGCCGCGGTAGAGATTTTGCTCAACACGCCGCTGGTGGCCGACCGCATCTTCAAAGGCCAGTTTGCCGACCTCAAAGCCTTGATGGAGAAGTCGCGCGAACTCGGCATGCGCACCTTCGACTGGGCGCTGTTCGAGCTGTACAACGAGGGCCAGATTTCCTACGAAGAAGCCCTGCGCAACGCCGACTCCGCCAACGAACTGCGCCTGAACATGAAGCTGAAAAGCGCCCGGGGCGAACCCGCCAGCGCAGGCGGCATGGAATTGACGTTTGACAAGGCACTGACGGCCGAAGAAGTCGAAGCCATTCGCGCCGAAGAACTGCTCAAGCAGCAGCAAAAACGCCGCCAACTGGAAGACGAGCAACTGTCCCGGCTGCGCCAGGCAAAAACCTAGTCTGCGGTAGCTAAGGCGGTGGCCAGCACCTTGTCGATGCGCTTGCCGTCCAGGTCCACCACTTCAAACACCCACCCTGCGCACTCGATGCGCTCGGCCGTGGCCAGCATGCGGCCCGACACCGACATCAGCAGCCCCGCCACGGTGTTGTAGCGGCCTCGGTCTTCTTCGGGCAGGTCTTTGATGTCCAGGCGCGACTTGAGCTCGTTGACCGGCATCAGCCCGTCCAGCAGCCAGGAGCCGTCTTCGCGCTGGGTGGCCCAGGCATCGGCCTGCGCACCGGGCTGCAGCTCGCCGGTGATGGCCTCCAGCAGGTCGCGCGGAGTCATCAGGCCCTGCACCACGCCGTATTCATCCACCACAAACACCATGCGGCCCGATTTGGCGCGAAACTGCTCCAGCAGCTCCATGCCGCTCAAGGTTTCGGGCAAAAACGCGGCGGGCAGCGCGTGCGGCTCCACCGGGCCGGGCAGATCGGCCCCCAACTCCAGCAGGCGGCCCACGCTGATCACACCCACCACATCGTCCAACGAGCCCCGGCACACGGGGTACCAGGAGTGCGAGCCCTTGGCAGCGCTGCTGCTGGCCTCTTGCAGGCACTGCGCCACGGTATGCGAGGCATCCATCCATTCCACGTCGGTACGTGGCACCATCAGCGAGGTCAGGGGCCGTTCGTCCAGGCGGAAGACGTTTTGCACCATCTGGTGCTCGTGCTCCTCGATCACGCCTGCGTCCACGCCCTCCTCCAGGCTGGCCACAATTTCTTCTTCGGTGACAGCCCGGCCCGCCGCATTGTCGATGCGCAGCAGCTTCAGCACGGCATGGGTGCTGAACGACAGCAGGCGCACAAAGGGTTTGGCACCAGAGGCCACATAGGTCATGGGGCGCGACACGTGGCGCGCCACCAGCTCAGGGTACAGCTGGCCGATGCGTTTGGGCACCAGCTCGCCAAATACGATGGTGATGAAGGTGATGGCCGTGACCACAATCACTGTGGCCGACACATCGGCTGCGCCATGCGCCACGCCCCAATGCTGCAGCCAGGCCGAAACACCGTCGCTGAACGCGGCTTCGCCCAAAATGCCGTTGACCATACCGATCGAGGTGATGCCCACCTGCACCGAAGACAAGAATTGGGTGGGATTGTCCAGCAGCGCCAGCGCCGCTTTGGCCCCCTTGTCCCCCGATTCGGCCATGGCCGTCAGCCGCGCCTTGCGGCTGGAAGCCAGCGCCAGCTCCGACATCGAAAACACACCGTTGAGCAAGGTCAACAGCAAAATCAGCAATAAATCCATGGACCAGAGGTGAAAATAAACACATGGCACTTTACTTGATTGGCGATTTGCAGGGCTGCGATGGCCCGCTGCAACGGCTTTTGGACCGGTTGGACTTCTCGCCTAGCCGCGACACGATTTATCTGCTGGGCGATTTGGTGAACCGGGGACCGTCTTCTCTGGCGGTGCTGCGCCGCCTGATGGCCTATGGCGATGCCGCCCGCTGCCTGCTGGGCAACCACGACCTGCATTTGCTGGCTGCCGCCCAGGGCATACGCCCCACGCACCGCCTGGACACGCTAGAAGGCATCCTGCAGGCTCCAGACCGCGCCGCGCTGCTCGACTGGCTACGCCAACAGCGCCTGGCCATGCGCGAGACGCTGGAGGGCCAGGACATTTTGATGGTGCACGCTGGTGTGCTGCCCAGTTGGAGCGCGGCGCAGACCATGGCCTTGGCAGGCGAAGTGGAGACGGTGCTACGCGGCTCCCACTTGGCGGCATTTCTAGGCCAGATGTACGGGAATACCCCATCGCAGTGGAGCGAGACTTTGCAAGGCGCAGACCGGCTTCGGGTGATCGTGAACGCACTCACCCGGCTGCGCTTTTGCACCGCAGACGGGGTGATGGAATTTGATAGCAAGGAAGGCGCGGGCATCCGCCCCGAGGGTTACCTGCCGTGGTTTGACGTGCCAGGCAGACAAACCGCCACCATGGCCGTCGCCTTTGGCCATTGGTCCACGCTGGGCTGGTTGGGCCGCAGCGACGTGCTGTCGCTGGACACCGGCTGTGTGTGGGGCGGTGCGCTCAGTGCGCTGAAGGTCGGGGCCAGCCCGGCGGCCAACGAACTTATCCAGGTGCGCTGCGAACAGGCGCAGCGCCCCGGAAATTAGGCCGCTACAGGCTGGGCGACGGCCTTGAACAAGGCCGCAACTTTGCGCTTGGGTTTGATGTTGGCCGAGATCCCGCGCACCGTGGCATGTTTGGCCGCAGCTTCCCAGTTGGGTGCCACGGCAGCCGCAGGTGCTTCGTAGGGTTTGTCAAAGAATGGGTCGCGCGGCGCGCTGTGGCGCTGCTGCGGGGCGCGAGGAGCCGGGCGCGGCGCGTCGATCACATCGCGTGGATCGTCACCACCCCAGGCGCGGCGACCGTCGTTGATACGGCCTTGCTCGCGGATCTTGGGGGTGTCTTCTTCGAACTCCATGGGTTCGAGTTCGATCTTGGTCTTGATCAGCTTTTCGATATCGGCTACCAGGCGCGCATCGCTGCCCGCCACAAAGCTCACCGCCAAGCCAGATGCGCCGGCGCGGCCGGTGCGGCCAATGCGGTGCACATAGTCTTCGGCATTGAAGGGCACGTCGAAATTGAACACCGCAGGTACGTCCTTGATGTCTAGACCGCGGGCGGCCACATCGGTACACACCAGCAGGTCTACTTCGCCTTTTTTGAAGGAGTCAAGGGCCTTTAAACGCTCGTCCTGGCTTTTGTCGCCATGCAAGGCGGTGGTTTTCAGGCCTTCTTTTTCCAGCGAACGGGCCAAGCGGGCGCAGCCCAGCTTGCTGTTTACAAACACAAAGGCCTGCTTCATACCACGCGACTTGAGCACCTGGTGCAGGGCACGGCGCTTGTCGTCGGCGTTGACGCTGTAGAAATGCTGCTCCACCGTGGAGGCGGTGGCGTTGGAGCGGGCCACTTCGATGGTGACCGGGTCTTGCAGATAGCTGCTGGCCAAGCGCTTGATTTCGGGCGAGAACGTGGCCGAAAACAGCAAGGTGGTGCGCTGCTTGGGCAGGTAGCTCAGGATGCGCTGCAGGTCGGGCAAAAAGCCGATGTCGAGCATGCGGTCGGCTTCGTCCAGCACCACGTACTCCACCTGGTTCAGCACCGCGTTCTTGGCTTCGATATGGTCCAGCAGGCGGCCTGGTGTGGCGACCAGGATCTCCACACCTTTTTTCAGCTCCAGCGTCTGTGGCTTCATGTCCATGCCGCCAAACACCACGGCACTGCGCAGGTTGGTGTGCTTGGCATACGACTTGACGGCCTGGGCCACCTGGTCGGCCAGCTCGCGCGTGGGTAGCAGCACCAGGGCGCGCACCGGATGGCGGGCGGGCGAGGTAGAGGCGTTTTCATGCTTGAGCATGCGTTGCAGCAAGGGCAGCGAGAAAGCCGCTGTTTTGCCGGTGCCGGTCTGGGCAGCGCCCATCACGTCACGCCCTTGCAACACCACCGGAATGGCTTGCGCCTGGATGGGTGTCATTGCCGTGTAGCCCATGTCGGCCACAGCACGTGACAGGGGTTCTGCAAGCTGCAGCTGCGAGAAAGAATCCAGGGGGGTATCGCTCATCAAATCCGGAAGGGTTGTGGCTATTCAAACAATAGCAAATTGCACCCACGTGGCGTGGGTAAACCCCGATTATCTCTGAAATTGCAAAACCGGGCCTAAAACGACCGAAGGCCGATGGAGCCAACGCCCCATCGGCCTTCCGTTTGAGCCAGCGGATCAGTGCTTGACCGCGACTGCAGGTGCGGCCACCGCAGCATCCAGCGCCACAGGGGCCGCTACCACCGGCTCTTCGTCCGGCAACGGCTGGGGCATGCGCTCCAAGGCCACTTCCAGCACCTGGTCGATCCATTTCACCGGAATAATTTCCAAGCCGTTTTTGACATTCTCAGGAATATCCTGCAAGTCTTTGGCATTTTCTTCGGGAATCAGCACCGTCTTGATGCCGCCGCGCAAAGCGGCCAGCAGCTTTTCTTTCAGTCCACCAATCGCCGTGACTTCACCGCGCAGGGTGATTTCGCCCGTCATGGCCACATCGCCGCGCACCGGAATGCCGGTCAGGGCCGATACAAAGGCCGTGGTCATGGCCGCACCCGCGCTGGGACCGTCCTTGGGCGTGGCGCCATCGGGCACGTGGATGTGAATGTCCTTTTTCTCGAACACTTCGTCCTTGATGCCCAGGCGCTTGGAACGGCTGCGCACCACGGTACGGGCCGCTTCTACCGACTCTTTCATCACGTCGCCCAGCGAACCGGTGCGGGTGATCACGCCCTTGCCAGGCATGATGGCTGCCTCGATGGTGAGCAAATCGCCACCGACCTCGGTCCAGGCCAAACCCACCACCTGGCCGATCTGGTTTTGCTGCTCGGCACGGCCATAGCTGTACTTTTGCACGCCCAAATAGTCATTCAGGTTGTCGGCCGTGACCTTCACCTGCGGCACCATTTCTTTGAGCAGCAAACCCTTGACCACCTTGCGGCAAATCTTGGAGAGTTCGCGTTCCAGCGAGCGCACACCGGCTTCACGGGTGTAGTAACGCACGATGTCGCGCACCGCCTCAAAGCTCACCAGCAGTTCGGACTCGGCCAGGCCGTTGTTCTTCAACTGCTTGGGCAACAGGTATTTGACAGCGATGTTGGTCTTTTCGTCTTCGGTGTAGCCCGACAGACGGATCACTTCCATACGGTCCAGCAGGGCCGAAGGAATGTTCATCGAGTTCGAGGTGGCGACAAACATCACGTCACTCAGATCGAAGTCCACTTCCACGTAGTGGTCACCAAAGGTGTGGTTTTGCTCGGGGTCTAGCACTTCCAGCAGCGCACTTGACGGGTCGCCGCGGAAATCCGTGCCGAGTTTGTCGATTTCATCCAACAAAAACAGCGGATTGCGGGTGCCTATCTTGCTCAAGCTTTGCAGCACCTTGCCCGGCAACGCACCGATGTAGGTACGGCGGTGGCCGCGAATCTCGGCCTCGTCGCGCATACCGCCCAGGGCCATGCGCACGTACTTGCGCCCGGTGGCCTTGGCAATCGACTGGCCCAGCGAGGTTTTACCCACGCCTGGAGGACCCACCAGGCACAAAATGGGTGCCTTGACTTTGTCCACGCGCTGCTGCACCGCCAGATATTCCAGAATGCGGTCCTTAACCTTGTCCAGCCCAAAATGGTCCTCGTTGAGCACGCCTTCGGCATTGCGCAGGTCGTGCTTGATCTTGGTTTTCTTGCTCCACGGCAAACCGGTGAGCACGTCGATGTAGTTGCGCACCACCGTGGCTTCGGCAGACATGGGCGACATAAGCTTGAGCTTTTTGAGTTCGCTCTCGGCCTTTTTCAGGGCTTCTTTCGACATCTTGGCGAGTTTGATCTTTTTCTCAATCTCGTCGATGTCTGCGCCCTCTTCGCCTTCACCCAGCTCTTTCTGAATCGCCTTGACCTGCTCGTTCAAGTAAAAGTCGCGCTGGTTTTTCTCCATCTGGCGCTTGACGCGGCCACGGATTTTTTTGTCGACATTCAGGATGTCTACTTCGCGCTCTAGCTGGCCATACAGGTTCTCCAGGCGCTCGCGCACGTCGGACAAGTCCAGCACCACCTGCTTGCTGTCGAGCTTGAGCGGCAAATGGGCGGCAATGGTGTCGGCCAGACGACCGGGGTCGTCAATGCTGGAGATCGAAGTCAGGATCTCGGGCGGTATCTTCTTGTTGAGTTTGACGTACTGGTCAAACTGCTGCATCACGGCGCGGCGCAGGGCTTCGATTTCGGTGGTCTTCTGCACCGGCGCAGCCGCTACTACCGGTGTGGTGTTGGCCGTGAAATGCGATTCACCGTCGTCGATGTGGTTGACGCGGGCGCGTTGCTGGCCTTCGACCAGCACCTTGACCGTGCCGTCCGGCAGCTTCAGCATCTGCAAAATCGTGGAGATGCAGCCGACATCGAACATGTCGGACACCGAAGGCTCGTCCTTGGCTGCGGCCTTTTGGGCCACCAGCATGATGCGGCGGTCAGACTCCATCGCGGCTTCCAGCGCCTTGATGCTCTTGGGCCGCCCCACGAACAGGGGAATCACCATATGGGGGAAGACCACCACATCGCGCAGAGGCAGCAGGGGCAGGTCGAGGGGTTCGGCAGGTAGTGGAGTGTGTCCGGACATGAAGATCCTTTGAGTAACCTGTTGAATATGGACTTCGAGCGGTAATTTTCAACCTGCCCCGCTCCTTATTTTGCAGCGGGGCTAAGTTGACTCCTGTCAGGCCTTCTTGGCGGCTTCGCGGTACACCAGCAGTGGCGGCTTGTTTTCGTCAATTGTCGACTCGTCCACCACCACTTTATCCACATTGTGGTTGGTGGGCAGATCGAACATGGTGTCGATCAAGGACAGCTCCAGTATCGAGCGCAAGCCGCGCGCGCCAGTCTTGCGGGCCAGCGCCTTTTTGGCGATGGCTTTGAGGGCCGACGGACGGATTTCCAGGTCCACACCTTCCATGGCCAGCAGCTTGCTGTACTGCTTGACCAGGGCGTTCTTCGGCTCGGTCAGAATCTGCACCAACGCATCTTCGCTGAGCTCGGCCAGGGTGGCGACCACCGGCATGCGGCCCACCAGCTCGGGAATCAGGCCAAACTTGATCAGATCTTCGGGTTCGACATCGCGGAACACCTCGGTCAGGCTGCGCTGCGCCTTGCTTTTGACGGCAGCGCCAAAGCCGATGCCCGACGATTCGGTGCGGTTGCCGATAACTTTTTCCAGCCCCGAGAACGCGCCACCCAAAATGAAGAGGATGTTGGTGGTATCAACCTGCAAGAAGTCCTGGTTCGGGTGCTTGCGCCCGCCCTGGGGCGGCACGCTGGCCATGGTGCCTTCGATCAGCTTGAGCAAGGCCTGCTGCACGCCCTCGCCCGACACGTCGCGGGTGATGGAGGGGTTGTCTGACTTGCGTGAGATTTTGTCGATCTCATCGATATAGACAATGCCGCGCTGGGCCCGCTCGACTTCGTAGTTGCAGCTTTGCAGCAGCTTGGCGACGATATTCTCCACGTCTTCCCCCACGTAACCGGCTTCGGTCAGGGTGGTGGCATCGGCCATCACAAAGGGCACGTCCAGCATACGGGCCAGGGTCTGGGCCAGCAGAGTTTTGCCGGAACCGGTAGGGCCAATCAAGAGGATGTTGCTTTTAGTCAGCTCGATCTCGTCCTTTTTGGCGGTTTCCTTGTGGCGCAGGCGCTTGTAGTGGTTGTACACGGCCACCGCCAGGGTGCGCTTGGCGACCTCTTGGCCAATGACGTAATTGTCTAAATTATTCTTGATGTCTACCGGGGTGGGCAGCGCAGCACCGGCATCGCGGGCTTCGGTCCCAGCGGGCAGCTCGTCACGGATGATGTCATTGCACAGGTCAATGCATTCATCGCAAATAAACACCGAAGGCCCTGCAATCAGCTTTTTCACTTCGTGCTGGCTTTTGCCGCAGAAGGAGCAGTACAGGGTTTTTTCGCTGGAGGAGCCTTTTTTCTCGGCCATGGGAGGAATGCCTTTTCAGTCGTTACTGAATGATAACCAAATAAAAACGGCGCTTTCTGTTGCAGAAAACGCCGTTATGGGGTGTTAACCCGTCTATTTTCAGGTTTAGGAACGTTTGGAGATGACCTGGTCTACCAAGCCGTATTCTTTCGCTTCATTGGCGGACAACCAGTAGTCGCGCTCCATGTCACGCGCAATTTTCTCTACGGATTGGCCGGTGCGCTCGGCGTAGATCTTGTTGAGCTGCTCACGCGTCTTCAGAATTTCCCGGGCCGAAATCTCAATGTCGCTGGCCATGCCGCGCGCGCCACCCGAGGGCTGGTGGATCATGACGCTGGAGTTGGGCAGAGCAAAACGCTTACCTTTCGCACCGGCGGCCAACAAGAAAGAGCCCATGCTGGCCGACATACCCGTGCACAGCGTGGACACATCGGGTTTGATGAAGTTCATGGTGTCGAAAATTGCCAAACCTGCGCTGACGGAGCCACCGGGCGAATTGATGTAGAGCGAAATGTCTTTGTCCGGGTTTTCGCTTTCCAGGAAGAGCAACTGGGCCACCACCAGATTGGCCATGTAGTCTTCTACCGGGCCCACCAGGAAAATCACGCGCTCTTTCAGCAGACGCGAGTAGATGTCATAAGAGCGCTCGCCACGACCGGACTGCTCAATCACCATGGGCACCAGTCCCAGGGCCTCGGTTTGCAATGAATCGTAAGCGCCGAACGGGATGCTGTCAGCTTGGTTTCTGTACATGGGGTGACTCCGAAGTTTGAACAGATGTTATAGGACTTACGCGGCGCCCCAGTACCGCCCTGCGGGCTTACAGAGGGAACTTGCGTAAGTCCTGTGTTACTTTAAACAAAACAAATGGGGCTGGTACGCGGGAGTTCAATCCACACACCAACCCCATTGTTTTAAAAATACAAAACCTTCAGTTTTGACCCATCAGTTCGTCAAAGGCAACCGCTTTTTCTACCACTTGGGCTTTGCCCAGAACGAATTCGGTGACATTGCTTTCGATCACGATGGCTTCGACTTCGGCCAGGCGCTGGTTGTCGCTGTAATACCAGCGAACCACGTCGGTGGGCTTTTCGTAGCTGGCAGCCAACTCTTCAATGTGGGCCTTGATTTGCTCGGTGGTGGCTTGCAGTGCATTGCTGCGCACCAACTCGGCCACGACCAGACCCAGGCGCACGCGGCGCTCGGCCTGTGGGCGGAAAATGTCGTCGGGAATCGGAGCCTTGTCCGCATCCTTGATGCCACGCTGCTTCAAATCAGCACGTGCACCTTCGACCAGGCGGTTCAGTTCGGTTTGCACGCTGGAGTTGGGCAAATCAAGTTCCGACTTGGACACCAAAGCGTCCATGGCGGCCTGCTTGTTGCGAGCCAGCACGCGGAACTTGACTTCACGCTCCAGGTTTTTGCGGATGTCGGCACGCAGGCCTTCGACCGTAGCGTCGGCAATGCCGAGCGACTTGGCCAGGGCCTCGTCCACGGCGGGCAGGTGGGCGGCTTCGATCTTCTTCACGGTGACCATGAAGTCAGCTTGCTTGCCAGCCACGTCTTTGCCGTGGTAGTCGGCCGGGAATGCCAGCGGGAAGGTGCGGCTTTCGCCGGACTTCATGCCACGCACGGCATCTTCGAATTCTTTCAGCATCTGGCCTTCGCCAACCAGGAACTGGAAGGCTTCGGCCTTGCCGCCTTCGAAGGTTTCGCCGTCGATCTTGCCTTCGAAGTCCACCGTCACGCGGTCACCGTCTTCGGCAGCAGCTTCGAGCGCGCGCTGGGCGAAGGTACGGCGTTGCTTGCGCAGGATTTCGACCGTCTTGTCTATTGCGCCGTCGTCCACCGCAGCGGTGATTTTTTCGACTTCGGCAGTGCCCAGGTCACCGATCTTGACATCGGGGAAAACTTCGAAAATCGCGTCAAAAGCCATTTGGCCTTCGGGCGAGGATTCATTTTCGCTGATGCGAGGCTGGCCGGCGACACGCAGCTTGGCTTCGTTGGCGGCCACGGCAAAAGCCTCGCCCACCTTGTCGTTCATGACTTCGTAGTGGACCGAATAGCCGTAGCGCTGGGCAACCACGTTCATGGGCACTTTGCCTGGGCGGAAGCCGTCCATCTTGACGGTGCGGGCCATCTTCTTGAGACGGGTAGCCACTTCGTTCTGGATCACATCCACAGGCAGGGACAGCGTAATTTTGCGTTCCAGCTTTTCAAGGGTTTCAACAGTAACTGCCATCTTGGTCTCGGTCTCGTATAAAAAAGTGTGGTGCGCGGGGGGGGACTCGAACCCCCACATCCTTGCGGACGTCAGGACCTAAACCTGGTGCGTCTACCAATTTCGCCACCCGCGCAGATTCAGAACTAACAAACGGTCTTGGGGTGACCCCAAGACCGTTTGTGTGAAATCGGTCAGCCCGCTATTTTAGCGTGCCCGCAGACCCGATTTCGTACGGGCTAACCTGGGCCTCAATGCGAGTCGCGCCGGACCCGGAACCAGGCGGCGTACATGGCGGGCAAGGCCAGCAGGGTCAGCACCGTAGCCACGATCAGGCCGCCCATGATGGCCACGGCCATCGGCCCCCAGAACACCGAGCGCGACAACGGGATCATGGCCAGCACCGCCGCTGCCGCCGTTAGCACAATCGGGCGCAAACGCCCCACGGCCGACTCCACGATCGCGTCCCAGGTGGGCACGCCCCGGGCGCGTTCGTGCTCGATCTGGTCAATCAGGATCACCGAATTGCGCTGAATCATGCCCATCAGTGCAATTACACCCAACAGCGCCACAAAGCCAAACGGGCGGCCCAGCAAGATCAACGCTCCCGCAACCCCGGCTATGCCCAACGGGCCGGTCAAAAACACCAGCATAGCCCGGCTGAAACTTTGCAGTTGCAGCATCAGCAAGGTGAAGGTGAGGAACAACATGATGGGGATGCCCGCAGCGATGGACTCCGATCCTTTGCTGCTTTCTTCCACCGCACCAGCGACCTGGATGCTGTAGGCACCCAGCCCCTTGGCAGCCCACTGGGCTTCCAGCGCCTTTAGGGTGGGCAACAGCTCATTGGTGACGGTAGCGCCTTGCAGACCCTCGGTAATATCGCTCTGCACCGTGATGGCGTAGTCGCGGTTTTCACGCCACATGACGCCGGGCTCCCAGTCAAACACCGGCTTGGCGATTTGCAGCAGCGGAATCGAACGGCCGGTGGACGTAGGCAGGTAAGCGTTGGCAATGTCGGTAATCTGGCTGCGTTCATCCAGCGGCTGGCGCAACACAATGTTGATCAGCTTGTCGTTCTCCCGGAACTGACCGACGGTGGTGCCGTTCAAAATCACCTTGGCAGCCTGCGCAATCGACTGGCTGGTGACGCCCAGTGCGCGGGCTTTGGCCTGGTCTACTTCCAACCGCATGACCTTCACCGACTCGTTCCAGTTGTCGTTCACACCCCGGGTATTGGGGCTCTGGCGCATCACGGCTTTCACCTCATCGGCCCGCAAACGCAGCATGGCCGGGTCGCTTCCCACCACCCGGAACTGCACGGGGTACGCCACCGGTGGCCCATTGGGCAACAGCTTGACGCGACCACGCACCTCGGGAAATTCACTGGCCAGCAATGCCGGCAGCCTGACCCGCAAAGTCTCCCGCTGCTTCAAATCCTTGGACACCACGATGAACTGGGTCACATTGGTCTGGGGAAATACCTGGTCCAGCGGCAAATAGAACCGGGGAACCCCCGACCCCACCCAGGCCGTGACGCTACTCACAGCGGACTCCTGCATCAAACGGGCCTCTACCCGCTTGGCAGTGGCCTCGTTGGCCTGGAACGACGTACCCTCCGGGAACCAGATGTCCACCATGATTTCAGGTCGACTGGAGTCGGGGAAGAACTGCTGCTGCACCTTGCCCATGCCCACAATGCCCAGCGCAAAAATCAACAAAGTGATGGCGATCGTGGTCCAGCGGTGCAGCACGCACCAGCCCACCAGGCGGCGGAAGCGGTTGTAAAACGGCGTGTTGAAGGTTTCATGCCCGTGGGCCGCCATATCGGACTTCTCGGCCTTCTCGGCCTGCCCGCCATGCCCGCTCTCCTGCAGCACCTTGGCATGCGGCGGCGCTTTCAGCAGCAGCACCCCCAGGTAGGGCACAAAGTACACCGACACAATCCAGCTCAGCAGCAGGGCCAGCACCGTCACGGCAAAAATCGCAAACGTGTATTCGCCGGTGATCGACTTGGCGATACCGATGGGCAGAAAGCCCGCGGCCGTGATCAGCGTACCGGTCAGCATCGGCATGGCGGTGATTTCGTAGGCGAAAGTGGCAGCACGCACCTTGTCGTAGCCCTCTTCCATTTTGCGCACCATCATTTCCACGGCGATGATGGCATCGTCCACCAGCAGGCCCAAGGCAATGATCAACGAGCCCAGCGAAATCTTGTGCAATCCGATGCCCCAGTACCACATGCCCAAAAAGGTCACGCCCAGCACCAGCGGAATCGTGATGCCCACCACCAGACCGGGCCGCATGTCCAGCGTGTAGCTACGCCAAAATGGATTTTTACCGGGGCGCTTGTGCAGGCCCAGGCTGACAAAACTCACCACCAGCACAATCACCACCGCCTCGATCAGCACGTGGACAAATTCATTGACCGACGTGGTGACCGACTTGGGCTGGTCTTGCACCTGCACCAGCTTGACGCCGGCCGGCAGACTTTTACCGATGCGCACAGACAAGGCATCCATCGCCTTGCCGAGCGCGATGATGTCGCCCCCCTTGGCCATCGACACCCCCACCGCAATCACCTCCTTGCCCTGGTGGCGTACTTTGACGGTG
The DNA here is from genome assembly GCF_056521385.1 of Rhodoferax sp. RT5P35. Classification (NCBI taxonomy): domain Bacteria; kingdom Pseudomonadati; phylum Pseudomonadota; class Betaproteobacteria; order Burkholderiales; family Comamonadaceae; genus Rhodoferax; species Rhodoferax sp. RT5P35. Next base: position 206,466 of record NZ_JBWMAX010000003.1, read on the forward strand.
GGTGGATCGACGTAACCCCGGGTGATGGTGGAGATATCGCCCAGGCGCAGCTGCCCGCCCCCGGCGGCGGTAGCCGAACTCTTCAAAGGCATGGCCGCCAACTGCTCCACCGCTTCAAACTGCCCTGCTACCCGCACCTGCACCACGTCCAGCGGTGTCTGCACCGTTCCGCCGCTCTCCACCGCGTTTTGCTGGCCGATTTGCGCCAGCACCTGGTTGATGTCCAAGCCCATCTGGGACAAGCGCTTCTGCGAAAGCTCGATATAGACGGCCTCGTCCTGCACGCCAAAAAGTTCTACCTTGGCCACGTCGGGCACCCGCAGCAACTGCTGGCGCACGTCGTCGGCAAACACCTTCAGCTCGGCGTTGCTGAAGCCGTCTGACTCCAGCGCGTAAATCACACCATACACATCGCCGAAATCGTCGTTGAAAAACGGCCCTTGCACGCCCGACGGCAGGGTGTAGGCGATATCGCCGATTTTCTTGCGCACAACGTACCAAAGGTTGGCCACATCGCTGCTTTTGCTGGAGTCCTTGATCTGGAAAATGATCTGCGACTCGCCGGGCTTGGAGTAGCTGCGGATCTTGTCCGCATACGGCACCTCTTGCAGCGTACGCTCCAGTTTGTCCGTCACCTGCTCGGCCACTTGCTGGGCCGTAGCGCCCGGCCAATAGGTGCGCAGCACCATGGCGCGGAACGTGAACGGAGGGTCTTCGTCCTGCCCGAGCTGGAAGTAGGCGGCGAAGCCCATCACCATCAGCACCACCATCAGGTAGCGGGTCAGCGCCGGATGCTCCAGCGCCCATTGGGAAAGATTAAAGCCCGGCTTGGGCTGGTCAGGGGTATGGGGTTGCATCATCTCAAGCTCACTGGGCCACAGACGCGGGCTTGGCGGCGGGAGGCGCTACTGTATCTATAGCATTCGGCGTAGATTTTGTCTGCGCAGGGGTCGTTTTTGGCCTGTAAAAACTCACTTTTTGCCCGGGTGACAACACATGCACGCCTGCGGACACCACCAGCATGCCCGGCTGCAAACCGCTGGCAACCACCGCGTCATTGCCATCGGCCGTGGCAATCACCACCGGCTGCGACTTCACGGTCATGCTGCCCGGATCCACCACCCATACAGCGGTAGCCCCGTTCGCCTCTTGCTTGAGCGCGCTGGTGGGCAGCTTGATGACTGGCAGGCCCGCCAGACTTAAGGACTGCGGCACTACATAGACCGTGGTTCCCAGCTTGGGGGCCATCGCGGGGTCAATCGCTACCTTCACCTGGAAGGTCCGCGTCACTGGGTCGGCGCTGGCGGCTACCTCGCGCACCTTGCCTTGCAGTTTGGTGGTGCTGGCCCAGACCCGCACTTCCACGTCCGACCCCAGCGTGACAGCTGCCACCCGGTCTTCGGGCACCACAAACACCACGTCCCGCGCCCCGTCTCGGGCCACCCGCACCACCGGTGTCCCTGCCGCCACGACCTGGCCAGGTTCGGCGGCAATGGCGGTCACCACGCCGGCCACATCCGACACCAGCCGCGTATACGTCGCCTGGTTTCCCTGGGACGCGAGTTGCGCCTGCGCCTGCTGCACCTGGGCCTGGGCCGACTTGAGGGCGCTGTCGCGCTGCTCCAGCTGGGCACTGCTGATGAAGTTCTGCTCTTTCAGTTCTTTATAGCGCTTGTAGTCAGCATCGGCCAGATCGCGGTTGGTAGCCGCCGAGGCTAGTTGCGCACGGGCCGCGTCGGCGGCCAGCTTGTAGTCTTGCGGATCGAGTTGGGCCAGCACCTGGCCCACCTTGACGCGCTGGCCCAGCTCGGCCTGGCGCTGGATGATCTTGCCCGCCACCCGAAAACCCAGCGCCGACTCGGTCTGCGCCTGCACTTCACCGGCAAACTCCTGGGATGCCTGCAGGCCGCTGGGGGCGACCGTTAGCACCTTGACAGCACGGATGGGCTCGGGCGCAGGCTCTGGCTTGGAACATGCCGCCAACACGGCGACCATCCCGACACAGCACACGCTGGCACGAAACAGGGGACGCACGCTGGGCGGCAAAAAGAAATAATGTGACATAGCAAGCCTAAGAAAATAGGACTGGCGCAGTGTCCGCATGGCGGACCCAACGACCCACACCGGGGCACTGCAAAAGTCGTGAAAACGGCGAAAAGGCCACAGCCATGGTTACTGACTAGCGGGTTAGTAATTTAGAAGAACGGGTTAGGCTTGTCAAGCGACAATCCCCGCGTGAATGTACTCGCCCCACCGACCCAAAATGCTACCCCACAAACTGTCAACCACTATGAAAATTTTCCGGTGGCGTCGGTCTTGTGTCCGGCCCGGCTGCGTCCACCCATCGCTGCCATCTACTGGTTTGCGCGCACGGCGGACGACATCGCCGATGAGGGCACGGCCTCTGCCCAGCAGCGGCTGGACGACCTAGCTGTCTACCGTGCGGACCTGGCCGCAGCCGCCCTCCAACAGCCCACATCCACCCGCTGGCCCCGGGTATTTGGCCCGTTGCAGGCGGCCATCGCGCAATGGAAGCTGCCCCCGCCGCTGCTTGCCGACCTGCTCAGCGCGTTCACCCAGGATGTCGTCAAAACCAGGGATCAAACCGGGTATGCCGACCGCGCCGAGCTGCTGGACTATTGCCAGCGCTCTGCCGCCCCCGTGGGCCGCCTGCTGCTACACCTGTATGGCGTAAAAAATGCGCAGGCGCTGCAGCAAAGCGACGCGATCTGCAGCGCCTTGCAGCTCATCAATTTTTGGCAAGACATCAGCCTCGACCTTCCCCGGGGCCGCTTCTACCTGCCGCAAGACCGCTGCCTACACCACGGCGTGGACCCCGCCGCGTTGGACCAGCAACCCCAAAGCCCGGCACTGACCCAGTTGATGGTGGAAAACGTGGCCTGGGCCCGCGCGCTCATGCAGCGCGGCGCCCCGCTGGTGCACCGCGTACCGGGCCGCGCGGGCTGGGAGCTGCGCCTGGTGGTGCAAGGCGGCCTGCGCATTCTGGACAAGATCGAAGCCCTGGGCTTTGCCACCCGCCACACCCGCCCCACGGTCGGCAAACGCGATATCCCAGTGATGCTGTGGCGCGCGCTGTGGATGTAACAATGCACAAACTACTACGCAACCATCCAACCCCTTTTGCAGGCATAACGAGCGCCGCCCAAAAACACCGCAGAACTGGCATTGCCAGGCTGCTGGTGTTACCCCCTGCAAGGGGGTTGGCGCAAAGCGCTCGCGCTATAGCCTGGGGGTGAGCCTTTTTTCATGACTCCCGAGCAATACGTCCAAAACAAAGCCGCTTCTTCTGGCAGCAGCTTCTACTACGCCTTTCTGTTCCTGCCCAAGCCGCGCCGGGCCGCGATCACCGCCTTCTATGCCTTCTGCCGAGAGGTGGACGACGTGGTGGACGAAACCGCCGACGCCGGTGTGGCCCGCACCAAGCTGGCCTGGTGGCAAAGCGAAGTCGCCAACGCGTATGCAGGCCAGCCTACCCACCCGGTGATGAAAGCCCTGGTGCCGCTGGCCGCCGACTACCAGATCGAGCAGCGCCACCTGCAGGCCATCATCGAAGGCTGCAACATGGACCTGGAGCAAACCCGTTACCTGGACTTCCCCGGCCTGCAGCGCTACTGCCACCTGGTGGCGGGCGTGGTGGGCGAAGTATCGGCCCGCATCTTTGGCCAGACCGACCCGGCCACCACCCAGTACGCCCACACCCTGGGCCTGGCTTTTCAGCTCACCAACATCATCCGCGACGTGGGCGAAGACGCGTTGATGGGCCGCATCTACCTGCCAGTCAACGAGCTGCAGCAGTTCGACGTGAAAGCCCACGAAATTTTGAAGCGCACCTATTCCGACCGCTTCACCGCCCTGATGCGCTTCCAGGCCCAGCGTGCCCACGCCTTGTACGAAGAAGCCTTCGCGATGCTGCCCGCCGCCGACCGCCGTGCCCAAAAGCCAGGGCTGATGATGGCCAGCATCTACCGCACCTTGCTGCGCGAGATAGAGGCCGACAACTTTCAGGTGCTGCACCAGCGCGTCAGCCTCACGCCGCTGCGCAAGCTCTGGCTGGCTTGGCGTGTGCAGGCGCTCAATAGGTTATGAAAATAGCGGTGGTTGGCGCAGGCTGGGCCGGACTGGCAGCCGCCGTCACCGCCACCCAGGCCGGGCACCACGCTACTGTTTTTGAAGCATCCCGTGCAGTGGGTGGAAGGGCTAGAGCCCTATTGGGCACCGAACTCGACAACGGCCAGCACATCCTGATTGGGGCGTACACCGACACGCTGCGGCTGATGCGTACGGTGGGCGTGGATGTGGACCAGGCCCTGGTGCGCCTGCCGCTGACCCTGCTGTTCCCCGACGGCCAGGGCCTGCGTTTGCCCCGCCTGCCCGCGCCCTTAGACGCCTTTGTCGGCATCCTGCAAGCCCGTGGCTGGGGCTGGCGCGATAAGGCGGCTTTGCTCCGCACGGCAGTCGGTTGGCAACTGGCGCGCTTCCAGTGCCGCCCCCCACAATCCGTCGCCGACCTGTGCACCGCACTCACAGCGCGTGTGGTGAACGAACTGATCGACCCCCTGTGCGTGGCGGCGCTCAATACACCGGCCGACCGCTCCAGCGGCCAGGTATTTTTGCGGGTGGTCCAGGATTCGCTGTTCGGCGCGCCCGGTGGTTCCAATTTACTGTTGCCCAGCGTCGATCTGGGCACCCTCTTCCCCACCCCCGCCTTGCGCTGGCTGGAGCAACACGGGGCCACCGTCACGTTAGGCCACCGCGTGCAGACCATACAGCCGGAGGGCGCGCAATGGAGGGTGGACGGTGTTGTGTTCGACCAGGTGCTGTTGGCCTGCCCCCCGTGGGAGGCGGTCCGGCTGGTGGAGGGCAGTGGCGTGTCGGCAGGTACCTGGCTACAGCACACCCACGCGCTTCAATTCGAGTCCATCGCCACGGTGTACGCCACCTGCGATGCACGGCTTGTCCAGCCCATGCTGTCGCTGCGCGGTGGCCCTGCCCAGTTTGTATTTGACCGGGGCCAGCTTGGCGGCTCCGCAGGCCTGCTGGCGTTTGTGGTCAGTGCAAGCCAGGGCGACCGGCAAACGCTGCAGGATGCTGTCATCGCCCAGGGCCGTATTCAACTTGGCTTGCCCGACCTGCAGCCGATGCGCACGGTGGTGGAAAAACGCGCCACCTTTGCCTGCACGCCCGGCTTACAGCGGCCCGCTCAGCACATCGCCCCCGGCTTGATGGCCTGCGGCGACTATGTGCACGGGCCGTACCCCGCGACGCTGGAGGGCGCGGTGCGGAGTGGGATCAGCGGTATCAACGCTATTTAACGCTGGGGCTTGTGGTCGTCGCGCAGCGACCTGATAGTGTCATGGTTCTTTTGCACGCCCTGCATCTGGCGCTCGACGATGGTGCGAATGTCTAACGGCAACGCCTCTTTGACGGCCTTGCGGTAGCGGCCCAGGGCGATGTCCTCGCCGCGCTCGCACTCGTCCAGCACCGCCAAGTCGTTGCCATCGTCACTGGTCAACATCTCCCGCATGGCGACCCAGCCACGGTGCACCGTGCCGCTAACGGTACCGCTGTCTTCGGGTTTGCCGCCCAGGCGCACCACCTCGCTCGCCAGCTCGGCTGCTGCGCTGGCACATTCGTGCATCCGCGCTGCAAATACGGCTTTCAGGTTAGCCGTATGGGTGCGCTCGGTACAGGCCTTGAAACCATATTCCCCGTCGTAGCAGGTTTCAATAAGATCGTTTAGCGTGGCGACCACGTCGTCGTTGTGCATGGGCAGCTCGGCATCGCTGACGCCCTCTGCCGGCACCGCCATCGGGACTGCCAGGCCACCCAGCAAGCCGGGGTTGAGGTTGATTTCGTTCGACATAACAATGCTCCTTCAGGAAATGGAATGGAATCCGATCCGCCTGTGTACTTTGCTAGGCGGCTCGGTAGGTGTTTCCATCTTCCTGCGAGGGGCGGGGCTTGTACGTCGGCCAAACCATGCCCTGTGTGTAGGAACACGCGCCGCATGGCTGGGCGCGCAAGTGCTATTTATTTAATAGCATACAGCGCAAGTTAAATATGCGCTGGAGTCACTTTTTATCTAAATTTTCAGATTCCCAGCGCCAGGCACAGCGCCCCCAGCTCCACCACGTGCAAGTGCGGCTGGATGGGGTGGTCCCAGGTGTGGCTGGCGCGGTTCACCCACACCGTCTGCATGCCTGCATTGACAGCACCCACCACGTCCATCAGCGGGTCGTCACCCACATGCAGCACAGCGTGCGGGGCCACCTGGGCGGCACTGGCGGCAGCGTGGAAGATACGCGGGTCGGGCTTGGGTACGCCGAATGCGTGGGCGCTCACTGCGGCGTGGAACAGATGGCCGATACCGACGCGGTGCACGTCAGCGTTGCCGTTGCTCAAAGCCACCAGGGGATAGCGCGCCGCCAGCCGGGCCAGCGCAGGCAGGGCATCGGGGTAAAAGTCCACGCACTGGCGGGCGGCAAAAAATACCTCGAAGGCGTCGTCTGCCAGCGCCGGGTTGTCGCCCGCCAGCTTGAGTGCCAGGCGGATGGATTCAAGGCGTAGCGCGCTCAAGTCGTGCCGCAGATCGGGCCGCTGGGTCTCCAATTCTTCACGCACCGCGCGCAGCGCCAGAGTGCTCGGATACCGCGCTGCCGTGGCCGGGGCGTGGTCGGCCAGCCACTGCAGCAGCGTGGCTTCGGCCCGCTCAATGGTGGGCCAAACGGGCCACAGGGTGTCGTCCAGGTCGAGGGATATGGCTTGGATGTGGGAAGTGTTCAGCATAGGTGCATGAGAATACCGCCATGTCCCTATTCGCATCCCCCTTCCGCCCAGAACCCCCTTTCAACCATGCACAGATCGCCCGCACCGGCGTGCTGTACTGCAATCTGGGCACGCCCGACGCGGCCACCGCAGCGGCAGTGCGGCCTTATCTGAGGCAGTTCCTCAGCGACCACCGCGTGATTGAGATCCCCAAGGTCATCTGGAAGGTGATCCTGCACGGCATCATTTTGCGCACGCGGCCTAAGCAATCGGCCGCCAAATATGCCAGCATCTGGACCCCGCAGGGCTCCCCGCTGCGCACCGGCACGGCACAGCAGGCCACGTTGCTGCAAGGCTGGCTGGGCGAGCGCGGCCACCGGGTGCAGGTGGACTACGCCATGCGCTACGGCAGTCCGTCCATCGCCGAGCAGCTGGACAAATTCAAAGCCAATGGCGTGACCCGCGTGCTCATCGTGCCCGCCTACCCCCAGTATTCGGCCACCAGCACCGCCAGCGTGTTCGACGCGGTGTACGACTGGGCCGCCCACACCCGCAACATCCCCGAGCTGCGCTTCATCAACCGCTACCATGACGACGCGGGCTACATTGCCGCCCTGGCCCGCCGCATCCGCAGCCACTGGCAGCAGCACGGTCGGCCCGACCAGCTGGTGATGAGCTTCCACGGCGTGCCCGCGCGCACCTTGCAGCTGGGCGACCCCTACCACTGCGAATGCCAAAAAACCGCCCGCCTGCTAGCCAACGCGCTCGACCTGAGCAAAGAGCAGTACAAGCTCACCTTCCAGTCCCGCCTGGGCCGCGCCAAATGGCTGGAGCCCTACACCGAGCCCAGCCTGATTGCCATGGGCAAAGCCGGAGTCAAACGCGTGGATGCCGTCTGCCCCGGCTTCACCAGCGACTGCCTGGAAACCCTGGAAGAAATCGCCATGGAGGGCAAAGCCGCTTTTCTGAACGCGGGCGGCAAAGAGTTCCACTACATCCCCTGCCTGAACGGTGAACCTGACTGGATCACCGCCCTGGGCACGCTGGTGCAAAACCATCTGCAGGGCTGGCCCACGCAAACCACGCCGGATGCGCAAGCCCTCGCCTACACCCAAGCGCGTGCCAAGGCGCTGGGAGCTTCACAATGATTTTAATAGCTGCTTGCCTAGCATCTGCATGCGCTAGAGGCCGATTTAATGCATAATTTTGATGCCGTGATTATCGGCGCAGGTGCCGCCGGTTTGTTCTGCGCCGGTATCGCCGGGCAACGCGGTTTGAAGGTGCTGGTGATCGACCACAGCGAAAAAGTGGCCGAGAAAATCCGCATCTCCGGCGGTGGCCGCGCCAACTTCACCAACCGGGACGTAACCCCCGCCAACTTCCTCAGCGACAACCCGCACTTCTGCCGCAGCGCCCTCAGCCGCTACACGCCCAAAGACTTCACCGCGCTGATGACAAGGCACGGCATCGCCTTCCACGAAAAGCACAAAGGCCAGCTCTTTTGCGACCGCAGCGCCGAAGACCTCATCACCATGCTGCTGGCCGAGTGCGCCACCGGCAATGTGACCCGCTGGCAGCCGTGCACGGTTAAAAATATAGCCTTTTCTGCCTCTAGCGCAGATATTACCTTGGCAGGCAGCTACACCATTGATAGCAGCCATGGCACTATCACCACGCCGCAGATCGTAGTGGCGACCGGCGGCCTGTCCATCCCCAAGATCGGCGCGACCGACTTTGGGTTCCGCATCGCCCAACAGTTCGGCCTGCGCATGGTCACCCCCCGCCCCGCCCTGGTGCCGCTGACCTTCGACAGCGCCGCCTGGGCCCCCTACGCCCACCTGTCCGGCCTGGCCCTGCCGGTGCAGATCGAAGTCGGCACCAAAAAAGCCAAAACCGCCTTCCTAGAAGACCTGTTGTTCACCCACCGGGGCCTGAGCGGCCCGGCCGTGCTGCAAATATCCAGCTACTGGCGCGAGGGCACGCCCATCCGCCTGAACCTGGCCCCCGATGTCGATCTGCCCCCCGCCCTGTCCCGCGCCAAAGCTACATCGCGCAAGCTGATTGCAAACGAACTCGCCCAGCTCGTCCCCTCACGCCTCGCCGATGCCTGGGCAGGCCAAGACCCGGCCTGGCAAAAGCCCATCTGCGATGCCACAGACAAAGCCCTGGCCCAACTGGCCGAAAAGCTCGCCCGCTGGGAACTGGTACCCAACGGCTCGGAAGGCTACAAAAAAGCCGAGGTCACCGCCGGGGGCGTGGACACGCGGGATTTGTCGTCCCAGACCATGGAGTCGAAGCAGTCAGGGCTGTTTTTTATTGGCGAGGTGGTGGACGTGACCGGGTGGCTGGGGGGGTATAACTTTCAGTGGGCTTGGGCGAGTGGGTTTGCGTGTGGGGGAGCGTTGGGGGCGGGTGATTGAAGCCGGAAACCCGACGGAAATCCCAGCAGGGATATGGCTTAAGGCAACGCTGAATAAGTCTCCCCCTGGCGCGTGACTTGCGTGGGTGTCCTCATCCCTCTATAGATCCAAAATTTTATCCTGAAGGGCAATGGTGCCAGCGCCTGCGGGTGGTCAAGGCCATGCTGCTGCTGGATGCAGGGCAAACCGTGGAAACGGTGGCGCTGGACCTGGGCTACGCCAGCGCCTCGGCCTTTATCAGCATGTTCCGCCGCTTGATGGGGTGACGCCGGACGACTTCCGCAAAGGCGCGGTAGAAACCCGCGGCGTGGTGCGCACCGGATAATGGTGACGGCACCCTTGGGGTGCTTTAGGGGTTTGCGTGCGCGTATTGATTGTGGAAGACGACCTTTTACTGGGCGATGCCCTGGCCACTGGCTTGCGCCAACTTGGGCATGTGGTGGACTGGTTTGGCGATGGTGCGCAGGCCGATGCGGCCCTGGCGGCCACGAACTTTGATGCCGTGGTGCTGGACCTGGGCCTGCCCGGCGGGGATGGTCTGGTCTGGTTGGCGCGTTGGCGCAACGCGGGTGTGGCCGTGCCCATGCTGATCCTGACGGCCCGCGACGGCGCGGCGCACAGCATCACCGGCCTGGATGGCGGGGCCGACGACTACCTCGTCAAGCCTATCTCCATCGACGAGCTGGCGGCGCGCCTGCGGGCGGTGATGCGCCGCACCTCGGGCCGGGCCCAGTCGGTGTGGCAGCACGGCGCGCTCGAATACGACCCGGCCAGCAAGCAAGTGCGCTGGAAGGGCGAAACCGTTGAGCTGACAGGCCGTGAACTGGCCCTGCTGGAGGCCCTGCTGAAACACCCGCAACGTGTGCTGTCCAAAGCCCACCTGCAAGAAAAACTGTACGACTGGAGCGGCGCGGAGCCCGAAAGCAATACGCTGGAGGTGCACATCCACCACCTGCGCCGCAAGATCGATCCGGCCATTGTGCGCACACTGCGCGGCGTGGGCTATGCACTGGGTTCGGGCGAGACCGGGCCATGAGCCTGCAACGCCGTTTGCTGCTGTATTTGCTGGTGTGCGCACCGCTGGTGTGGGCCGTGACCCTGTGGGTGTCGGTAAGCCGTGCCCGGCACGAAGTCAACGAACTCTACGACGGCGAGCTGGTCCGCCTGGCCCGCCAGGTGCAGGCGGTGTTTAACCGCCAATACGCAGGCCCGCTGCCTGCGCCGATCCCGCTCGCAGCCCATGACCCCTTGGACAACGATGCACGCGAACTGGCCGTGGCGGTCTGGAACGCCCAGGGCCAACTGGTTTTAACCGACCGCGAAGGCATGCACCTGCAGCGCCGACCCGGTCCGGCAGGCTTTGTGGATACGCAGCTGTTTGGCACCGCCTGGCGGGTGTATTACCTGCCCTCGTCCAACGGCGAATGGCTGGTAGCCGCCGGCCAAGGCGTGCATGAACGCCAAGAATTGGTCGCCAGCCTCACTACCGGCCAGATCATGCCCTGGCTGCTAATGCTGCCGTTTCTGCTGCTGGCCATGGCCTTGACGGTGCGGCAGGCGCTGCTGCCCATCCGCACGCTGGCAGCTGAGCTGCAAGGCCGCAATGCGCAAGATTTGCAACCCCTATCCCCGCTGCGGGCACCGGCAGAGCTGCAGCCGCTGCTGGTGGCGATGAACGGCCTGTTCACCCGCATCGACGACAGCCAGGAACGCGAACGCCGCTTCACCGCCGATGCCGCGCACGAAATGCGCACGCCACTGGCGGTGTTGCGGGCCCAGTGGGACGTGGTCCGCCGCGCGCACAGCGGGGCCGAGCGGGCGCAAGCCGAAGCCCAGTTCAGCACCGGCCTGGACCGTACCGACCGCCTGGTAACGCAAATGCTGGCCCTGTCTCGGGTGGAAGCCCGCCTGGGCTCGGGCAGCGCCGCACTCCCCCCCACCCCGGTGGACTGGCCGCCGCTGGTAGCGCAGGCCATGGGCGACTGCCTGCCGCTGGCCGAACGCCGCCACATCGAACTGGCCTGCGAATGGCCTCCTGAAGGCCAGCCCGCCTTGCCGATGCAGGGCGATGCCGACCTACTGACCGTGCTGCTGCGCAACCTGCTGGACAACGCCGTGCGCTACGCCCCCCAGGGCACGCTGGTGACGCTGCGCTTCACGCCGCACGCCCTGGCGGTGGAGAACGACGGCACGCCGCTCAACACCGAACAGTTGGCCAGCCTGGGCACCCGCTTTCACCGGCCTCAGGGGCAAACCGAAATCGGCAGTGGCCTGGGGGTGTCCATCGTGCAGCGGGTTGCTGCCCTGCACGGTCTGGTGGTGGAGTTTGGCCCGGGCGACAACGGGCAAGGCATGCGCGTCAGGGTGCAGCGGGACACACCGCGTCCACCCGCCACAGCGTAGTGCCGCGCTCAGTCAGCACCGCTTGCGCTTGCGGGGGTTGCACATAGGTATCCAGGGCATGGGCCGGGCCGATGACCCAGCTCACCGGGGCCTGGCACAGGGCCGCGCGCAGTTGGCTGGCGTCCACCAGCGCAGCAGCTGCCTTGGACGGGGTGAACTGGCCTGCGTCCACCAGCTCTTTGCGCCAGCTGTCCTCGGTGCGGATTTCCGGGTCCTGCCAGTCATCGACCACCATGACCGGGTCGTGCAAGCGCGCATAGAACGGCACATCGTAAAAATAGTGCTGGAGCATCAGCACCGGCTCGCCGGGCGCGCGGTGGCTTTGCAACGCTACCGCGATTTCGGCCGTGCTTTTGGTCGGAACCACCGCCAGCCAGGCAATAGCGCCCAAACCCAGCGCCGCCGCCATGGCGCTGCTGGCCCACCAGGCGTTTTGCATGCGGCGCGATAGGGGCTGCGAGGTGGTCAGACTGTCGGCCAGCAGGTAGGCCAGGGGCGGCACGGCCGGCAGCACATAGCCCAGCAGCTTGGACTGCGGCAGCGAGAAAAACACCACCACCGTGACCAACCAGACCCCCATCAGGCTGCGCACCGGATCGTGCGGCGTCCGGTCCCCATAGCCCCTGATAGCCAGCCGGTACAGCAGCGGTGCCCAGGGCAGGCTGAACAGCAGCAGCACCGCTGGGTAAAACCAGAACGGCTGGACGTTGTTGAAACCGCTGCCCACAAAGCGCTGGAAATGCTGCACCACAAAAAAGTAGTGGAAGAAATCCGCAAACTGCTGCTGCATGGCCACACACCACGGTGCGGCCACCGCCAAAAACAGCCCCAAGCCCGGCAGCCACAGCAGCGCCAACACCCTGCGCCAGCGCTGCGTGGCCACCAGCCAGACCACCATCACCAGGCCGGGAATCGCGGCACCGATTAGGCCCTTGGCCAGCACCCCCAAGCCCGCCAGGGCGTAGGCCGCGGCCAGCGACCGTTTAAAGGGCAGCTGCTGCTCCATACGCAGCACCACATCCGCCGCCGCCAGGATGGTGGCCGTGATGCAGCCCGCCACCAGCATATCCATATTGGCAAACTGCCCGCCAATCAAAAACAGCGGCTGTACCGCTATCGCCACGGCCACCCGGCCTGCGGCCACCGGCCCTACCCAGCGACGGGTAAACAGATACAACGCGACCGCGCCCAGCCAGGCCCCCAGCAGCGGTGCCGCCCGGGCCGCCCAGGGGTTGGCACCGAACACCGACATAGACGCGGCGGTGATCCAGTAAAACAGCGGCGGCTTGTGGAAGAAGGGCAAGCCGTCCAGCGTGGGGGTCAGCCAATGGCCCGATGCCAGCATCTCCCAGGCAACCCCCACATAGCGCCCCTCGTCGGGCAGCATCAGGGGCCGCGCCCAGGCCGTGGCCGCCAGCCAGACCAGAATCGCCAACGACACCCAGACGGGTTCCTGCCAGGCGCGTGGCGTGTCCAAGATGGGAGAGTGCGCAATCCAAACCGGGCGGTGGCGCAGGGAAACAGGTGCGTCCAGGGAATCCGGCGCAAGTAAGGGACGCATGGGGACATTCAAAAAGGAAAGATGGGTCGCAGTATTGCCAGGGCCTGATTAACTTGGCCTTAAGGTGGCGTAAATATTTCCCGCTTGTGCACATCCGCCGGGTTCCGAATGCAGCCACAGGATGAGGTTCGCCGGGCAGTTGTGTATGCCGTTCGTCTCAAACGGTCTGCGCAGGGTGAGGTAACAACCCCTACTTGATGTAGTTGTCGATGGTCTTGGTTCAGACGCTGAACACTTGGGCGACTTCATCTTTGGCCACCATTTTGAACTGACCAAGTTCGTGGTATACGCTCACAGAAGGAGATCCGGTGAATACGATGTACTGTATTGATCCAACTTTTATTCCGACTCAGTTCACCCGACATGAACTTCCAGTTCTTTACGTGCGTTCGAAAAACTGTGCCAAAACTGTCATAAATCAGCTTGGATGAAAGCATAAGAAAGCGACGGAAAATGAAAGAAAATTTCCAGACACTTATGCTAGGCTATTGATTTTATTAGGATAGGAGACTTTCTCCCTAAACTTTTGTAGCGCAAATTTTTCGTTTTTGACGTAGAGACCGAAGGTTCGAATCCTCTCACCCCGACCACTCAAAAAGCAGAAAAAAACAGCCTAGGTTTGGCGTGATGCCGGGTCTGCACTGCGAAAGCCAGATTCCTGCAGCAGGTTCACAAATGCCCGAAGACCTGCGGGTACATGCCGCCGACCCGAGTAGTACAGGCTCAGGCCTGGCGATGGCGGTGTCCAATCTTCCAAGACACGCACCAGCCTACCGGCTGCAAGCTGCGGCATCACGGCCCAGTCGGCCACGTAACCAATACCTAGCCCGTTGACCGCCGCGCGTACGATCAAGGTTTGGTTGTCCAGCGTCAATGCGCCGGGCACATCCACCTCGAAGGCTTCGCCGTTGCGCGCAAACTCCCAATGGTACACCGCACCACTGGCCATCCTGGCGCGGATGCAGTTGTGGGATTTCAAATCTTCAGGATGGACTGGCTTTGTGCGCGTCGCAAAATACTTCGGTGATGCCACCACCGCATGCCGCAGCGGTGGGCTGCAGGCCACCGCAATCATGTCCTGTGGCACGTTCTCAGTGAAACGGATGCCCGCGTCGAACCCGGCTTTGACGATGTCTACCAGCCGCCCTTCGGTGACCAGTTCTACCGCCATGTCCGGATAACGCCGCAGGAACTCGCCAATGGTAGGCACGAGGATCAAACGGGCTGCACCTTCGGATAAATTGATGCGCAGCGTACCGGTGGGCTTTTCGCGGAAAGCATTGGTCGCATCCATTGCCGCCGAGAGTTGCTGCAGCGCAGGGCGCACCCGGTCCAAAAAATCCTGACCGGCCTGGGTCAGGGCCACGCTGCGGGTGGTGCGGTGAAACAGGCGCAAGCCCATCTGTTCTTCCAGCCCGGCAACCGATTGGCTCAGCGCGGACGGAGAAACGCCCAGTTCGGCCGCCGCTTTGCGAAAGCTCAGGTGGGTGGCCACCGCCACCACGCCGTTCAGTTCAAGCAGGCTATTTCTCTTCAACTGCGCTCCGATTGTGTTGTATGGCTTACCAAGCCATGCCGAATTATCAGTCTAGTCAGATCAATGGGCAACTCCTAAAGTCCATTCACCCCCACACCACGCCTGTTTTCCAGGCAGAAGGAACTGAAATGAACGTCTTCGACAAACTCTTTATCGGCGGCCAGCGCCTCGCATCCAGCGGCGGCTCCATGCTGGACCTGGTGTCACCCCATGACGGCACGCCCATTGGCCAAGTTGCCACGGCAAGCCGGGCCGACATCGACAGCGCAGTGGCAGCAGCACGTAACGCCTTCGACAGCGGTGTCTGGCCCAACATGGCGCCACTTGCCCGCCAGGCGGTGCTGGCGCGTTTCGCCGAACTACACGCCGCCCGGGCCGAAGAGTTCGCCCAGCTTACTGCGCTGGAAAACGGTTCACCACTGTGGTTCACCCGCCTGCTCCATGGCGGCATCGCCGCGCAAAACGCGGCCTATCTGCAAGCCGCGGCTGGCTATGGCTGGGAAACGCGCCTCAGCGGCAACGGAAGCAGCCAGACCGTTTGGCGTCGCGAGCCGGTCGGGGTAGTGGCCACCATCATTCCGTGGAATGCACCACACCAGTCGGCGCTGGCCAAACTGTTCCCCGCGCTGTTGGCCGGTTGCACCGTGGTGCTGAAGCTGGCTCTTGAGACCGCCCTGGATGGCCAGTTCCTCGGTGAACTTTTTAACGAAGCGGGCCTACCCGCCGGTGTCTTGAGTATTGTGGCCGCGGACAAGGATGTCAGCGAATACCTGGTGAGCCACCCCGGCATCGACAAAGTGGCCTTCACCGGCTCCACCGCTGCGGGCAGACGCATCGCCGCTGTCGCTGGCGCGCAGCTCAAACGTGTCAGCCTGGAGCTGGGCGGCAAGTCTGCGGCCATCGTCCTGGACGATGCCGACATCCAGGCCCATGCCATGAACATGGTGCTAGCGGCCTTTGCCAACAACGGTGAATCCTGCGTGGGCAAGACCCGGCTGCTGGTGCCGCGCGCCCGGCAGGATGAAATCGTGTCGGCACTGGTCGCTGCGGCTTCGCAATTGAAAGTGGGTAACCCAAGCGAGCCCACGACCTTCATCGGCCCGCTGGTCTCCAAGGCGCAACGGGACCGTGTTGCCGCATACATTGATCTGGGTATCCGCGAGGGGGCGACCGTGGTGTTTGGTGGGCCCGGTACACCCGAGGGCCTGGCCACCGGCAACTACGTGCGCCCCACCATCTTCAGCCATGTGAACAACAGCATGCGGATCGCCCGCGAAGAAATCTTCGGCCCCGTCTTGTGCGTGATTCCGTACGACGGCCTGGAAGATGCGATCCGCATCGCCAACGACTCGGACTTCGGCCTGAGCGGCCAGGTGTGGACAGCCGATGTCGCGCTAGGCTTGACCGTGGCCCGCCGCATTCGCACCGGCAGCTTCGAAATCAACGCTGCGGCACCCGACTTCCGCGCACCTTTCGGGGGTTACAAGCACAGCGGCATCGGCCGCGAGTTCGGCGCCGAAGGGCTGGGCGAATACGTGCAACACAAAGCCATTGTTTTGTAACTCCGCCCCCACCACTTCGCTCAGCCCCACCAGCGAAACAGCAGCGGCATCAGCAGCGATGACAGCACTGCCTGCATGCCCAGGGCGATGCCTGCGTAGGCACCGGCATCCGGGTGCACTTGCAGTGCCCGCGCCGCGCCGATGCCGTGGGCGGCGGTGCCCAGCGCAAAGCCGCGTACCGCCCAGGCATCGATTTTCAGCAGGTTGAACAGGTACTTGCCCGACAAGGCCCCCACCAAGCCGGTCAGCACCGCAAACACCGCCGACAGCGCGGGCACGCCGCCGATGCGCTCGGCAATACCCATCGCCACCGCTGCGGTCACAGATTTAGGCGCCAGCGAACGCACCACGTCTCCTGGCATACCCAGCGCCCAGGCGATGGCCACCGCGCTGCCCGCTGCCGCCGTGCCCCCGGCCAACGCGGCCACCGTCAAGGCCACGCCGCGCCTGCGCAACTCCGCGCGGCGCAGCCATAGCGGCCAGGCCAGCGCCACCACGGCTGGGCCCAGCAGCACATGCACAAACTGCGCGCCCGCAAAGTACGACGGATACGGCGTGCGGGTAGCCAGCAGCACGCAGCCCAGCACCACCACCGACCACAGCACCGGATTGGCCCAGGGCGCACGCCCGCACCGGTCATACACAGCCTGCGCGGCGGCATAGGTCAACAGCGTGGCGGTCAGGCCAAACAGCGGCGTAGCCGACAAAAACACCCAGAGCTGGACGAAATCAGCCATGGGCTTCTTCCTTCACCGGGTCGGCCCGCAGCAAGGCCCGCAGCACCAGCGCCGTCACCGCCAGGCCAATCCAGGTAGACAGCACAATCACCACCAGCAACTGCACGCCGTACTGCGACACCAGCGCCATGTGGGTGATCACCCCCACGCCGACCGGGATGAACAGCAGCGACAGATGCGCCAGCAGCAGCTCCGCAGCAGCCGCCACCGGCTCGCGCACCCAGGCCAGGCCCAGCGCTGGAAGCAGCAACACCAGCCCCACCACCGGCCCGGGAAACGGCAACCGAAAGAAGTGCGCCAGCCCCTCCCCGGCGGCCTGCAGCAGCAGCAGATAAGCCAGCCCCCGCAGGGCCATCATGGCGCGGGCTCCCCCAGCGTTGCGTGGGTTCTGGCCTTGACGCTGAAATCCTGTGTTGTTCGCATAGTGGACGCTGTAAGTTGATTGAAAACTGCGCGCTGCCTGCCGGATGATGGGCCTCACAGCACGAGGATACACAGCATGGCAGCTTTATTCGACAACCCAATGGGCCTGATGGGCTTTGAATTTGTGGAGTTCGCGTCGCCCACCCCCGGCGTATTGGAGCCGGTGTTCGAGCGCATGGGCTTCACCCTGGTGGCCAAGCACCGCTCCAAAGACGTGGTGCTGTACCGCCAGGGGGCCATCAACTTCATCGTCAACCGCGAACCCAAAAGCGTGGCCGGTTTCTTCGCCGCCGAGCACGGGCCCAGCGCCTGCGGCATGGCGTTTCGGGTGAAGGACTCGCACCTCGCCTACCGCCGCGCGCTGGAGCTGGGCGCCCAGCCCATCGAGCTGCACCCCGGCCCGATGGAGCTGAACCTGCCCGCCATCAAGGGTATTGGCGGCGCACCGCTCTACCTGATCGACCGGTTTGAAGACGGCAAATCCATCTACGACATCGACTTTGACTTCCTCCCCGGCGTAGACCGCCACCCGGTGGGCCATGGCCTGCAGCTGATCGACCACCTGACGCACAACGTCTACCGGGGCCGCATGGCCTTTTGGGCGCACTTTTACGAGCGGATATTCAACTTCCGCGAGATCCGCTTCTTCGACATCCAGGGCGAATACACCGGCCTGACCTCTAAAGCGCTGACCGCCCCCGACGGCAAGATCCGCATCCCCTTGAACGAAGAGGCACGCAAGGGTGGCGGGCAGATCGAAGAGTTTTTGATGAAGTTCAGCGGCGAAGGCATCCAGCACATTGCGCTGATTTGCGACGACCTGCTAGCCACGGTGGACCGCCTGGCCCTGGCCGGTGTGCCGCTGATGACCGCGCCCAGCGACAGCTACTACGAAATGCTCGATGGCCGCCTGCCCGGCCACGGCCAGCCGGTGACAGAGCTGCAAACGCGCGGCATTTTGATGGATGGATCAACCGACGGTGGCGTGCCCCGCCTGCTGTTGCAAATCTTCTCGCAAACCCAGCTCGGCCCGGTGTTCTTCGAATTCATCCAGCGCAAGGGCGACGAAGGCTTTGGCGAGGGCAATTTCAAGGCGCTGTTTGAATCCCTGGAACGCGACCAGATCACCCGTGGGGCGCTGGAAGTTGTGTGAGCTTGCGGGACAGATCTTTAGCTCTGTCCTCAACTGATTAAGGATTTTTATGAAAATCGACCGCATCCACCACGTTGCCTACCGCTGCATTGATGCCCGGACCACCGTGCTGTGGTACCAAAAAATGCTGCACATGGACTTTGTGCTGGCCATCGCCGAAGACTTTGTGCCCAGCACGAAGGCCCCCGACCCCTACATGCACGTGTTTCTGGACGCGGGCCAGGGCAATGTGCTGGCGTTCTTCGAGCTGCCCACCCAGCCGCCCATGGGGCGCGACCCCAACACCCCCGCCTGGGTGCAGCACATTGCGTTCCGCGTCAAAGACCGCGCTGAACTGCTGGCATTCAAAGCCCATTTGGAGTCCAACGGCGTGGATGTGCTGGGCATCACCGACCACGGTGCCTTCCACTCCATCTATTTCTTCGATCCCAATGGCCACCGGCTGGAACTGGCCTGCCCCGACCCCGAAGAGACCGCCATGCTGGCCCGCCTGGATGCCGTGAAGTGGGACATGCTGGAGGAATGGTCCCAAACCAAACGCGCCCCACGGCATGCGGCCTTTTTGCACCACCGGGAGTCGGCAGCATGATGGATGCCGATTTGCAAAGTTGGGTCACCTCCGCCAATGACACTGCCACTGACTTCCCGATCCAGAACCTGCCGTTTGGCCGCTTCCGGCAGCACGGCGACTGGCGCATTGGCGTGGCCATTGGCGACCAGGTGCTGGACCTGCGCGCCGCCGGGCTGATCGCCCACAGCGACATGCAGCGGCTGATGGCGCAGCCCTCGGATGCACGCCGCAGCCTGCGCCAGGCCCTGGTGGACGGCCTGGCGGTCGGCAGCCCCCAGCAAGCCACGTTCCAGTCCGCCCTGCACGACCAGGCACAGGTCGAAATGGGCCTGCCCTGCGAGATCGGTGACTACACCGACTTCTACACCAGCATCCACCACGCCACCACCATCGGCAAGCAGTTGCGGCCTGACAACCCGCTGCTGCCCAACTACAAATGGGTTCCCATCGGCTACCACGGCCGGGCCTCCAGCATCGTGCCCAGCGGCACGGCTTTCCACCGGCCCTACGGCCAGACCAAGGCCCCCGACCAGGCCGCGCCCACCCTGGGCCCCAGCCGCAAACTGGACTACGAGCTGGAGCTGGGCCTGGTCATGGGCCGCCCCAACCCGCTGGGCCAGCCCATCCGCATGGAGAACGCCGAGGCGCATGTGTTTGGCGTGGCCCTGTTCAACGACTGGAGCGCGCGCGACGTGCAGGCCTGGGAATACCAGCCACTAGGGCCGTTCCTGTCCAAAAACTTCGCCAGCACACTCTCGCCCTGGGTGGTGACGATGGAAGCGTTGGAGCCGTTCCGCGAACCCTGGCAGCGTGCCCACACCGATATTCAAGCATTAAATTACCTTCAAGCGCAGACAAACTCTACGCAGGGCGCTATCAATATTGAACTAGAGGTGTGGCTGCAGACAGCGCAGATGCAGGCCGCGGGCCATGCGGGCGACCGGCTGTCGCGGTCCAACTACCGCGATGCGTACTGGACCATGGCGCAGCTGGTGGCGCACCACACGGTGAACGGCTGCAACCTGCGCACGGGCGATCTGTTCGGCACCGGCACGCTGTCCGGCCCGGCCCCTGAGCAGGGCGGCTCGCTGATGGAGTTGAGCGCAGGCGGCAAGCAGCCCATTGCCTTGTCGAACGGCGAAACCCGCAGCTACCTGGAAGACTTTGATACGGTCATCCTGCGGGCTTATTGCGAGCGCGCGGGCTTTCGGCGCATCGGCTTTGGCGAATGCCGGGGCACGGTACTGCCTGCAGTGGCGATGTAGCCATGCTGGTGCTGCACACCTACTTTCGCAGCTCGGCCGCCTACCGGGTGCGGATTGCGCTGGCGCTCAAGGGCCTGGCCTACCAGTCGGTACCAGTGCATCTGCTGCGCGGTGGCGGTGAGCAGCACGGGGCCGCGTTTGCCGCGCTGAACCCGGCCGAACTGGTGCCGGTATTGGTTGACGGCGATGTCACGCTGACCCAGTCTCTGCCCATGATCGAGTACCTGGACGAGCAGCACCCTGCCCCGCCCCTGCTGCCCGCCGATGCCGCGGACCGTGCCCGGGTGCGCGCCATGGCCCAGCTCATCGCCTGCGAGATGCACCCGCTGAACAACCTGCGCGTGCTGCAGTACCTGGAAGGCCCGCTAGGATTGGATACGCAGGCCAAATCCGCCTGGTACACCCACTGGGTGGGGCTGGGCTTCCAAGCCTTGGAGGCGATGCTGCAAGACCCGCGCACCGGCACGTTCTGCCATGGTGATACGCCCACACTGGCCGACTGCTGCCTGGTACCACAGCTCTACAACGCCGAACGTTTCCAGGTGCCGCTAGACGCCTACCCCCAGGTGCGCCGCATCGGCGCGGCCTGCCGGGCGCTACCCGCTTTTCAGCAGGCCGCCCCCGAAGCACAGGCCGACGCGCTCTAATAAAATTTTAAGCCGCTACCAAAACCGTGCGCCGCACCTTGCGCACATTGAAGGCGCTGGCGATCAGCACGCCCTGCACCAGGGCCAGGCCGATGAACACGCCGGCAAACTGCCCGTGGTCCATCAGGCTGCCAAACAGCAGCGGCGAAATCGCCTGGCCGATATCCAGCCCCGAATACACCACGCCATAGACCCGCCCGGTGGCATTGGCCGGTGCCGCGCGCTTGACGATCAGGTCGCGAGATGGCCCGCCCGTGCCGGCGGCAAAACCCATCAGCCCAAACAGCACTGGCACGCTCCACGCGGGCATGTTGGCAAAACCCAGTACCAGCGCAATCGACGCGGCAAAGCCAAAGCCCACGCCAATCACCCGCTCGCAGCGCGCAGGGTCTGCCGCCAAAAATCCACCCAACACCATGCCGCCCGCGCTGCACAGCATGTAGACCGACAGGCACAGCGCCACCAAGTCCAGCGGCACGTTGTGCAACTGACGTGCCGCCTCGGGGGCAAAGGCCTGCACCACGCTCAGGGCCATGGCGTAAAAAAAGAAGAATCCAAAGCACATCCACACCGCCGGAATGCGCAGGAAACCCATGCTGCCGCCCTCCATCTGGGGCGTACCAGGCTTGCCCGCGGGCAGCACCGGCAAGGCCAGCCAGTCCCGGTAGATCCACAGCACCGCCAGCACCGCAAAGGCCAAACTGCCCGCGCATGCCAGCGCAGTGCGCCAGCCAAACGCCAGTGTCAGCGGCACCAGCATGGCCGGCGCCAGTGCCCAGCCCAGGCTGCCGGTAATGCCGTGCACGCTGTAGGCATGGCCCAGGCGCGGCGCGCTGATCTTGCGGTTCAACAAGGTGTAGTCCACCGGGTGGAACACGCCGTTGCCAATACCCGCCAGCACCGAGAAAGCCGCCAGCATCGCGTAGCTGGTGCTGATGGAAAACCCAAACGCCGCCAGCCCCAGCAGCGCCAGCCCAGCAAACAAAATAGGCCGGGGACCAAACCTGTCCACCACAAACCCCGAGGCCATCTGCACCCCGCACGACACCACAAAAAAGATGCTCATCAGCAGCCCCAGCTCGGCATAGCTGGCGTGGAAGTCGTCCTTCAGCCAGGGGAACAGCGGGGCCAACAGCAACTGGCTGAAATGGCTGATCATGTGTGCCCCGCCCACCAGGCCGATCACACCGGCCTCCTGGCGCAGGCTGGGGGATGGCGAAGCTGGGGGAAATGGGGTGCTGGCAGTAGTCATGCGGCTATCGTAGATGCGGCCGTAAATTTCTGGAATACTGCATAAAGACACATAACAGCGAATTTCAGACAAACACTGCCATGCCCCGCAAACCCGCCATCACACCGCTTGATTTGGACGACGTCAACGGCTTCGCCCCCTCGCCGCAACGCCCGCTGCGCAGCCGCGCCCGCACCCTGCCGGTGGACACGCACTTCGAGCCGCACCAGCACGCCTGGGCGCAACTGGCCTACTGTGACAGCGGGCTGATGCAGGTCACGGCCAACGACGCAGGCCAGCACAACAGCTTCATCGTGCCGCCGTCACGGGCGGTGTGGATTCCGGCCAACATGCCGCACGCCGTCACCGTGCTGGAGCGCGCCCACCTGCGCACCGTCTACATGGATATTTCGGCCACGCCACCGGGCTGGGCGGGCTGCCGCATGCTGGTCGTCGGCCCACTGCTGCGCGCCCTGATCCACGCGCTGGAAGACACCCAGCCCAGCCCTCGCGAAGACGCGCTGATGCTGCTGATCCTGGAAGAAATTGGCCTGGCCCACACCCACACCCTGCGCGTCAGCCTGCCGCACGACAAGCGCCTGCGTGCCCTGTGCGATGCCGTGCTGCGCGACCCGGCCCGCCAGGCCACGCTGGCAGCCTGGGCCGCAGACTTCGGGGCCAGCGAACGCACGGTGGCCCGGCTGTTCCGCGAGCAGCTGGGCACCACGTATTTACAGTGGCGGCAGCAGGCGGTACTGGCCCACGCCCTGCCCCTGTTGGCACGCGGCGTGCCCGTGGGCCAAGTGGCAGTGGCCTGCGGCTATGCCAGC
Source organism: Rhodoferax sp. RT5P35 (assembly GCF_056521385.1). Lineage (NCBI taxonomy): Bacteria > Pseudomonadati > Pseudomonadota > Betaproteobacteria > Burkholderiales > Comamonadaceae > Rhodoferax > Rhodoferax sp. RT5P35. The sequence goes on from NZ_JBWMAX010000003.1 coordinate 229,592, forward strand.
GACAGCGCGTTTGCGGCCATGTTCAAAGCCGCGGTCGGGCAGTCGCCCAGCCAGTTCCAGGGCAGCACGCAGCCAGACTGACGTTCACTCGGCCGAGATGCCCAGGGACTGGAAAAACCGCAACAGATACCCATCCGGGTCCATCACCCACAGTTGTTTCTCGCCATGGAACCGATTCCCGTCGCGATGCCAGCTGTCCCGCACCGGGATACGCAGTGGATGGCCCATGCCTGCCAGCGCGGCCTCGATCGGTGCCAAAAGGGGCACGCGGATGGAGAAATTGACACCCCTGCCCCGGGGATAGTCCAAATCCCCGGTCTTGGAATGCGTACTGGCGTTGTCCTGCAACAGCATGAGTTGCGCACTGCCCAAACTCAGAAAAGCAAACTTCTCTTCGGGTCGGTCGTATTCGACTTTGAAGCCCAGCGTGTCGCAGTAAAACCGCAGCGACTGCGCCACATCGCTGACCAAAAATTCGGGGTACAGGGCATTGAATTCCATGGCGAACACTTTTTTTATTTCAAGTTACCGCAGCCCCGCCCCGCGCACTTCCAGCCGCACGCTGTCCAGCACCGCGCCCTGCGCATTGCGGATCTGCACCACGTGGCGGCCGGGCCAGGGCAGCCATTGGGCCGAGGGGCCTTGGGCGAAGGCCTTGCCGTCGATCCACCAGCGCAGGCCTGCACCAATAGCCTGCAAATCCACGCGCTGGCGGTTCGGCGGGATGTCGGGGTCCAGCGCGAAGATGGTGCCGGTGGCGGGGCTGGTGATGCGGGCCGGGCGATCTTCCAAGCTTTTTAGGCCGCTAGCGCATGTATTACCTACGCAAGTAGCTACGGAATGCATAGCAAACTGGTTTTGCTGCGTGCCCTGCACAAACCATTCGCTACGGGCCGCCTCGGTGCCACCGAAAGCTATAGCCTGCTGCACTACGCCAGGGGGCGGCGCAGGCGCACGGCTGGGCTGGCGGGCATGCAGGAAGTGCATCATGGCGGCCCAGATGGGTGCGGCTCCTGTGGTACCGCTCACGTCCCACATCGGCGCGCCGCTGGCATTGCCCACCCACACGCCCACCGTGTAGGCCTGCGAGTAGCCCACGGCCCAGTTGTCGCGCATGTCTTTGCTGGTGCCGGTTTTGACCGCCGTCCAAAAGCGGGTGGCCAGAATGCTGTCGCTGCCGAAGGTGCGGGCGCGGGCCAGGGGGTCGGACAGGATGTCCGTAATTATGAAGGCGGCGCGTGGGTCCAGCGCGGGGCGCGATTGTGATGTTGGGTGGGGTTTTGGGTTTGGCGTAAACGTGGTCGCACTGGCCCGCCCGCCATTGGCCAGCGCCCGGTAGGCATTGGTTAAATGGAGCAGCGACACCTCGGCACTGCCCAGCGCCAGGCTGTAGCCGTAGTAGCCGCCGGATTCCTTCAGCGGCAAGCCCAGCGCCACCAACTGGTCGTGAAAGGCATCGGGCGACACCATCACCAGCGTGCGCACCGCCGGTACGTTGAGCGACGCGCCCAGGGCCGTACGGGCCGACACCCAGCCCTTGAACTGGTGGTCGTAGTTTTGCGGGATGTACAGGCCGCCCGCGGTGGGAATGTGCGTGCTGGCATCTTCCAGCAGCGACGCGGCGGTGATGCGGCGCTCGGCAATGGCCTCGGCGTACAAAAAGGGTTTGAGCGTGGAGCCAGGCTGGCGCAGCGCGGTCACACCGTCCACCTCGGCCGCCGCACTCAGCGTGCCGGATGAACCCACCCAGGCCAGCACCTCGCCGGTGGCGTTGTCCAGCACCACGATGGCCCCGTCCTCCACATGCCGACCCTGCAACTCGCGCAGTTGCTGCTGCAGGGTTTGCACAGCAAAGCGCTGCAGTGGGGCGCGCAGGCTGGTAGTGACGGTGCGGGGACCTTTCGCCAGCAGCCGGGCCAGGTGCGGCGCAATGCCCTCGTTGGTGTCGAACGCCTTGCGCTGCAGGGCGGCGGTGGTGAACATGTCCAGCCCGGTGCAATCGGCTTTGGCCTCCACCGCCTGCAGCACGCCGCAGGCCCGCTGGGTGAGCTGGGCCAGTTTGGCGTTGGGTGCGCGCACCAGGGCCACGGCCACCGCCGCCTCGCGCGCGTCCAGCCCATGGGCGGCTTTGCCAAACAGGGTGCGGCTCAGCGCATCAATGCCCACCAGCTCGCCGCGAAACGGCACCAGGTTCAGGTAGGCCTCCAGAATCTGGTCCTTGCGCCAGCCGCCTTCCAATGCTTGGGCCGACACCGTCTGGCCGATCTTCTGCACCACGCTGCGCCCGCCCGTACTCGGCTTCAAATCGGCATCCAGCAGCCCGGCCAACTGCATGGTGATGGTGGATGCACCCCGGGTTTTGCGGTTCCACAGATTGGCCCAGGCCGCGGCGGATACCGCCTGCCAATCCACCCCGCTGTGCTCAAAAAACCGCTTGTCTTCGCTCAGCACCAGAGCCGTGCGCAAGGCGGGTGACACATCCGCCAGCGCCACCCACTGGCCGCGCCGCACAGAGGCATCAGTGCGCAGGCGTTGCAGCAGCTCGCCATGGCGGTCGAGCACCTGCGTGTCGGAGGGGTGGTAGCTGGAATTTATGGAGTCAAAAGTGGGTGTAGCGTAGGTGGCGCCTGCGCTAGCAGCTATTAAAATAGCAGCAATTGAAAACCGATAAACCAAACGCTGCTTCATACCGCACCCAGCCACTCCACGCCCTCCAAGCGCTCCGCCTTTTTGTCAAACGTCAGCATCGTGCGGCAACCCATGCGTTGGTACTGGGCGGCGAACAGGCATTCGCCGAAGTCGGCACTATGGGCTTCGAAGACGTACAGGGCTTGTTCCAAAACTTCCTCATGGTCAATCTGCAAGCCCTGGGTTTCCAACAGGTTCTTGAATACGCGCAGCACATTTTCTTTGGGCAGCTTGGCCACCGCGCGCAGCACCCATTCCAGCTCCAGCAGCGTGGGCAAAGCCAGCACCACGGCCTCGCCTGCTGCTTGCGCCTGCTCCAACACTGCCAGCGCCTGCCGGGTTTGTGCGGGATCATCGGCCAGCACGATGCGGGCGATGACGTTGGTGTCCAGCCCGATCACGGTTGCATCTGCGCGACCGGAATCACCGGGCCGGTGTAGCCCGCAATCCCCTGCAACTGCGCCAGGCTGCGCTTCTTGGCCCGCAAAATGACGCTGCCGTCGGGCATGACGGTGAAGCTGAGCTGGTCTTGCGGCTGCAGTTGCAGCGAGTCGCGCACATCCTTGGGGATGGTGGTCTGGCCTTTGGAGGTGAGGGTGGCGTAGGACATGGATTCCTTTCGATATTCAAATTAGTAAGGATTATCGATCGAAGCGGAGCTTGTGGCAAACAGGCCTCACTTCGCCCCAGCCACCCCCACCACCTTCACCCGCGCATTCGGCCACTCGCCAAACATCTCTGGCGCGTACATCGCCTCTACTCTTGAAGGCGGCAGCGCAAAGTCGCCTACGTTGTTCAGCCGGATGGTGTATTCCATCTTGACCACGCCTTTGGGCAAATACTCGTAGTAGCTACGGAAGGACTCGAAGCTGCGTTCCTCAAAAGCGGGCCAGCCGCTGCCGCTGCGCTTTTCGCCCTGGGTCGCTATTTCGGAGTCGCGGCCCAGGCCGCTGCCGAGGATGGTGGCACCGCCGGGCACGGGGTCGGTGATGGCAACCCAGGTCATGTCGGCGCTGGCGTTGACTTCCAGGGTGATGCGCAGCACGTCGCCGCGGCTGTACTGGCCCTTCACTGCCTGCTCCACCGGTTGAATAGTTTTCTTGATCTGGTAGCCCGCATTGAACGGGGCTTTCAGGTCAATGGCGGCCACCGACTGCAGTGTGAGCCAAGGCTTGCCGCTACCTTGCTGGGTGACGCTCAAAGTGTCCTTGCTCCAGGGCAGGAACATGCGGTTGTTGCGCAGGTTGCCGGGGGACGCAGGCGCACCGAAGGCGGTGGTCTGGTGCGGCGTATCGGTGGCTGGCACCCTGTCTACCTTGCTCCAGTCCACGCTGGCCGTGGCGGCACCCAGGGCGGCTTTGGTGACACCGGCCACGGGGGTGGCTTCAAACTGGGCGCTGAATTTTTCCAGCGCCAGGCCACCCCAGAGGTTGGCGGTGGTGGTGCTCCAGGCGCCATGCTGCTGGCGACTGATGAAGCCGTTGGCTAAACGGCCCATGTCGGGCTTCCAGGCGGGGTCGGTCAGCACGGCCAGGATCAGGCGGGCGGTGTTGTCGTCGCCGTTGTGCATCAGCCACCACCAGTAGTCGTCTTGCTCGGTGCTAAAGACCATTTTGGTGCCCTGGAAGCTGAGGCGGGCGCGCAGGATTTGCTGGGCCTCGGCCAGGCGCTCGTCGCGCTTCGGGATGTCGGTCACGCGCTTCAAGATGTTGAGCCAGTCGATCACCGCGTGGGTGGGCCACTGGTTCGGGGCGACGGTGATGCTGCCCAGCATGCGGGCCTGGGCCTTGCCGTAGCGCGAGAGGGCTTCGATGGCGGCCAATTTGCGCACATCGAGATCCTTGCGTGGACTCCAGAATTCGCGCTGGATCTTGCCTTCGACAAACGCGATCAAGCCGCGCTCCATGGGCGCACGAACTTCGTCGCTCAAGGCGAAGGCGAGGTTGATACCGCCCGCCTCGTCCGAGGCGGCTAGCAGGTAGGCGGTGAGCGTGTCGCTGCCCCGATTCGCCTCGCCATCGCGTGGCGGGAAGTAGCTGGCTAGGCCGTCGCTGTCGAGGTAGCTGGGGATCTGGGCGACCACGGTGTTCCACAGCTTGGCATCGCGCAGGCCGATAGCTTTGCTGGTTTTTTGCTCCAGGCAGGCAAACGGGTAGTTGGCAAACCAGTCGCGCACGCCTGGCAGGCCCTCGGCCAAGGTGGGCTGCAAGGCCAGGCGCAAACCGCCCCGGCCCGGCAGCGCATCTGCCGGTGGCGCAACCGGCAACGTGAAGGTGCCATCCACCTGCACCAGGGTGGCCTGCTGCACCGTCAGGGGCACGGCGGGGATGATGCGCTGGCGGATCTTCAGGGCATCGCGCGCGCCGCCCAGGGTGTCTTTGGCTTCTATTTCCCAGAGGATGGCCTCGGCGCGGGTTTGCGCGAGTTGTGCCGGAGCGGTGACGCTCCATGCAACCTCTTTGGCCTCTCCCGCCGGTAAATCCACGGTTTGTTGCTCTAAATTCAATAGCGTGGCGCGCGGTGCAACCAATATCTTCATGGCCTTTTGCGTGGTGTTGCGCAGGGTGATCTGGGCGCGGAACTGGTCGTCTTCGCGCACCAGGGGCGGCAGGCCGCTGATGATTTGCAGGTCTTGCGTGGCGCGGATGCTGGTGGAGCCGGTGCCAAACAAACCTGTGGAGGCATCGGCCACGGCGACGATCTTGAAGGTGGTGAGCGCGTCGTTCAGCGGCACGGTCACGGTGGCCTGGCCGTTGGCATCCAGCTGCACTTTGGGGTTCCACAGCAGTAGCGTTTCCAGCAGTTCGCGGGTGCCGCTGTGGCCCCCGCCGCCGCCTGCGGCCACGGCTTTGCGGCCATAGTGGCGGCGGCCAATAATTTCCATCTGCGCGGTCGACGTCTCCACGCCCCAGGCGCGGCGCTGCAGCATGGCGTCGAGCAGGTTCCAGCTGCTGTTGGGCATCAGCTCCAGCAGCGCCTGGTCGACGGCAGCCAGCGCCACTTCGGCGTGGGCGGCGGGCTGGCCGTTGGGCAGTTTGACGTTGATCGTCACTTTGGCCTGGCCGCGCACGGGGTAGCTTTCCTTGTCGGCCTTGACGCTCACGGCCAGCTGGTGGGCTTGGGTGCCCACGCGGATTTCGGCCACGCCCAGGCGGAATGCCGGTTTGCTCAGGTCCACCAGCGAGGTCGGTGCCACGTATTCACGACCCTCGTACCAGAAGCTGGTCCACCATTCGCGCGGAGCCTTGTAGCCCCAGGTGAAGAAGCTGTACCAGGGCACCTCGCGCAGGCGGCCGCGCAGGGCCAGCACACTCACATACACGTTGGGGCCCCAGCCTTCCTTGATCTGCACCCGCACCGTCGGGTCTTGCCCGTTGAGCTGCACCACCTGGGTCTGGATGATGCCCTCGCGCTCCACGGCCACCAGGGCGGTGGCGAAGCGAAACGGCATGCGCACCTGGAACTGGGCGGTCTCGCCGGGCTGGTAGCTCTTTTTCTCGGGCAGCAGGTCCATGCGGTCGTGGTTCTCGCCACCAAACCAGAGCTCGCCCTGCTTGGTCACATACACGGACGCAGCGGCCTGGATGCGGTTGCCCGCACTGTCTTTGGCGGTGACGACCAGCTCCACCTCGCCTGCCTCGTTCAGCGCGGCTTCGCACAGCAGCAGGCCGCGGCTGTCGCTCTTGCCGCTGCACACTGCGCCCAGGTCTTTGGTACTGGTCTTGTTGTCGTAGGTGTAGAAGCCGCCGACCATGCGCTTGCGGCTGGTGGTGACGATGCGGGCGGTGGCGCGCACTTCCAGCGCCACGTCGGCCTGCGGTTTGCCGGTCAAATCGAGTGCCAGGGCTTGAAACTTGAGCTTTTGGCTGGTGGACACCCAGCCTTCGGTCTTGATGCCTGCGATGACGGCGGCGGGCCACAAGGTTTGGGTGCTGCGGATGGTTTGCACCTCGCCGTTGGGGTCGGAATACGTGGCTTCGAGCAGCAAGTCCTGCGGCTGCGGGCTGGGCGTGAGCTTGTCGATGGTGGTCTTGCCCGCGCCGTTTTTGTCGAGCGTGAGCGGCAACTTGTCGGCCACTACGCGGCTGTCTTCGCTGGCGGTGGCTTCTTCCTCATCGCCCTCCCCGGCGGCCTCGCGCTTGCCGCGTGGCGCGGCGAAGCTGAAGGTTTCGAAGTCGCTGTAACTCAGGTATTTGCCGCGCACCAAGGCCGACACGCGCACCGGCAGGTTGGCCGCGCCTCCCCCGGCCACGTAGTTGATTTGCACATCCACCGGCACGCTGGTGGCGTGGACCAGCGGTTTTTTGTCGCTGGGGGTGACGCGGCCCTCCAACACCGGAAGACGGAATTCTTCGACGCGGAACTGGCCGGTGCTGAAGGTCTTGTCGTCGCCCGGCCCCTTCAGTTCCACGCTGTACACGCCCAGCTTGGCGGCGGGTGGGATGGACCAGGTGCTTTCGGCGCTCTGCCCGCCGGTGGCGGTTTTGCGCCAGACCAGGGGCTGGCTGGTCTGCTGGCCGCTGCCAACGTGGGTGATGACCAGGGTGTCGGGCTGCGTGTCGGCCAGGCCAAAGCCTTTGCGGGTCTCGGTGCGCAGCAGGTGCTTCATGGACACGGTTTCGCCTGCGCGCAGCAGCATGCGGTCGAACACGGTGTGGGCGCGCTCATCCGGCTCTGCGCTGCGGCTGGTGGGCAGGTTGAAGCGCCAGGGCTCGATGCCGCGGTTCCAGTCGCTCCAGGTGAAGGCCATGTCTTCCACGCCCGCCTGCGTGCTGCGGGCGCTGACGAAATAAGCCTGGCTGTAGTGGCCCTCGTCCTGACAATTCGGAGCTTCGGGGTTGATGCCGTCCAGGTAGGCGATGCCCTGGGCGTTGGTGGTGGCGTGGCCCAAGGCGTTACCCCGGCAATCCGACACCTGCACCTGGGCGTTGGCCACGGGCAGGCCCTTGTCCAGCGTGGTGACCCAGGCCAGCGCGTTCTCGCGGCCCAGCTTGAAGTGCACGCCCAGGTTGGTGACCAGGGCCGAGGTGCGGACGAACATGGTGCGTTTGCCGCCATGGCGTTCGTCCAGCAGCGAGGCACCCAGCTTTTGCGAAGCGATTTCGACCACGTGGAAGCCGGGGGTCAGCGGGATGCCCACCACCTCGAAGGGGCGCGGGTCGCCGCTCGCAGGCTGGGGCAGGTCCAGCGTCTTCACCCCCGGCTGGCCTTGCAGCAGGGACAGCATGCGGCTTTGCACGTACTGCTTGCCTTCGTCGGGCAGCACCTTGGGCAGCGGGCCTTTGACCTGGGCGGCGGCCAGCTTGCGGCTGACGTTGTAGCTGTCGAACTGCTGCACCTTGGCGTACCAGGCAATGATGTCCGCGTCGCTGCGGGGCTGCAGGGTGCTTACCTTGCCTGCGCTCCCCTTTTCAGCATTCAAGGCTTGCACTTGCAGCTTGGCCTCCACATTGCGCAGCGTCACCGGCAGCAGCGCCACGCCGTTGGGCTCGGCGAAGCGCTCCACGATGCCAAACGGCGACGCGGCAAACTTAGCCAGCGGCGGCATGGCCCCGGTGCCCACCTGCATCGGGAAACTGTTGGCATTGGCCAGGCTGCGGCCCGAGGCATCTTTGAAGCCTGCGGGCAGGGTTAGCGTGTACTTGGCCTGCTCGGCAAACGGACTTTTGAAAGTGATGCTGCTGACCACGGCCTCGCTATCGCTGTCTTCCGCGTCAAACGTGGGTGCGAGGGTGTCTTTGCCAGAGCTTAGCTTGATGCCTTCCAGCAGCTTGCGGGCCACGGGCGCGTTGAAGGCCAGGCGCATGGGGCGGATCGGCAGGCAGGCGCTTTGGGCGTTTTCGCGCTCGCAGCTGAAGTTGGCGGCAAACGGCGCGCGCACGGTGTAGTCGAAGCGCTTTTCCACCGTATTGGGCACGCCGCTGGGGGTGGCCACGCCTTTGCCGTAGACCAGTTGCACGGTGGCACTGGGTGGCAGGCGGCGGTTGCAGGCTAGGGTGAGGTAGCGCAGCGGCTCCTTGGCGGCGGCCTTGTCCAGCCCCTGGGCTTTGAGCAGCTCGGCCCGGTCCTTGCCGTCCAGCAGGCGCACGGCCACGCGCTCGCCCAGGCCGTCTACCGCGCACCACAGATTGGCCTGCACGCTGGCCAGCGTGGCCGCGCCGTTGAGCATGAGGGTGAAGAACTGCTCTTCGTCGATCTGGTCGCCACCGTCGTACGGACGGATGTTTTGCACAAACGGGCCACCACTATTGAATTTATAGCTGCTAGCGCTTTTGGAATATGCGCTAGGTGCCGATTTGATGCCTAAAACTGGCTGCAGCGTGCAACGTACGCCGGGCGGCAGGTCGTTGGCAAATTCGAACGCCCATTCGCGGTCGCTGGTCCAACGGCCTGATCCTTGGCTGGCCTGCGCGTCGTTGCACTGCAAGGTGGCCGGAGCCGGAGCCTTGGGGTCGCCAAAGTTGACGGCGCTGCCATCAAACTGCACCACCACCTGGCGGATGCGGGCCACCTCGCCCTGGGGCGAGACACGGGTGATCTGGGCGGCTTGGGCCAGGCTGGCGGCTGCGAGCAGGCAGCAGGCGATGAAGATGTTGTGGATACGCACTCGGACTCCCGTTTGAGAGCGGCAAGGGTAGTCGATGGCAAGCACGCTGCCCGCCATCCAGACGTAAAAAAGGCTGATAGTTGTCAGCCTTTTGGGGAAGCTTATGAAACACTAGACGGAGACCACAGAAAAGGACTCAGCCTGGTGCGCCCGCATGTCGTTCATCCGTGTCACTCTGGGGCAGTCAGCGCGTCCCCTTGGATGTCGTTGGCAAACTTGCGCATGAGCCGCACCAGATCCACCACATCCCGCGCGTCCCACGTGGCGAAGATCGCCTGGCCCATCCTGTCCCGTGCAGCATCGACGCGGTCCGTCATGGCTTTACCGTTTTCGGTAATGACAGCCGCGCGGATGCGGCGGTCGCTGGCGCTGGCCTGGCGGTCGACCAAGCCGAGGCTTTCCAGCTTCGCAACCTGCCGACTGACCGTGGTGTAGTCGCGCCCTACCCGATCTGCCAGCTCCACAACGCCGATGGGGCCTAAGCGCTCCACCAAAACCAGCAACGGAAACAGCGCGCGGTCGAGGGATATGCCCGCCTCCCGAACCATCGCCTCGTCACGCTGGGGTCGGTTCATGACACCCACGATCTCCAACAAAGCCCCATGCAGATCGCGAAGCTGGGGATTTATGTGTGTATTTTGCACTTTGTTCTTGACGTTCATTTTTACCCAATCTAACATATGTGCATATTACACATATAGGAGTAGAAATGGAAAAGCAATTTGAAACCGACGTGCTGATTTGCGGCACGGGTGCGGCCGGGTTGACGCTAGCGATAGACTTGGCGCGTAGAGGTATTTCCTTCCGCCTGATCGAGAAAATGGACACCGCTTTCCACGGTTCACGGGGCAAAGGCATCCAGCCGCGAACCCAGGAAATATTCGAAGATCTCGGGATGCTCGACCAGATCGCCGCAGCCGGTGGTGCCTATCCACCCGAACGGCACTACCGCGACGACGGCAGTTTTGCCGACTCGGAAGTGATGGAGCATGCAAACCCCACTCCGGCCGAGCCTTACAGCCAACCGCTGATGCTGCCGCAGTTTCTGACCGAAGGCGTGATGCGCGAGCGTCTGCGCGGACTGGGCCATGGGGTGGAATTTGGCCGCGAAATGATCGGCTTCGAACAAGATATGGATGGCGTCACGGCGCGTCTTGTCGATAAGACTGGCGAAGAGACGCTACTGCGCGTGCGCTGGCTGGTGGGTGCTGATGGGGGGCGCAGCATGGTGCGCCATGCCCTCGGTATAGGCTTTCCGGGCAAGACCCTGGGCGTGCGTGCCGTGGTGGCCGACGTGGTGCTGACGGGCCTGGCGCGCGATGTCTGGCACCGCTTCAGCGACGGTGATATGGCGCGGCAGATCTCGTTCTGCCCGCTCGCCGGTACCGAACTGTTCCAGATACAAGGCCCCATTCCGCTCGAAGGCGATACCGACCTTTCCGCTGAGGGGCTAGCGGCCTTGGTGGCCCAACGAACAGGTCGCGGTGACATCCATATCCAATCCGTGTCCTGGGCATCGGCGTACAACATGAATGCCCGGCTGGCGGACCGTTACCGCGTCGGCCGCGTGTTCCTGATAGGGGATGCCGCCCACATCCATCCGCCGACCGGCGGCCAGGGTCTCAATACCAGCGTACAGGATGCCTACAACCTGGGCTGGAAACTGGCAGCAGTGGCCAGCGGAGCGCCCGACACGCTACTCGACAGCTATGAAGAGGAACGCCGACCGGTTGCGGCTGAGATGCTCGGTCTGGCAACCAAGCTGCTCGACGCGGCAAAACGGGGTGAGATGGGGCGCGGCCGCGCGGTACACCAACTCGATATCGGTTATCCAGAGTCTTCGCTGGCGCTGGAGCAACCGCAACGCGCTGGCGGCCTGCTGGCCGGTGATCGTGCCCCCGATGCGCCGGTCCGGAATGCCGATGGCCGGCCGACACGGCTGTTCGACCTGTTCAAAGGAGCACATTGGACGTTGCTCGGCTACGAGGCACCGCACAGCACGGTGCAAGAACGCCCAGGCCTGCGAATCCATACCTTTGGCCGAGGCGGTGGTATGTTGGACGAGGGACACCACTTTCGTGATGCCTACGCCCCCGTTATCGGCGATTGGGTATTGGTGCGTCCGGATGGCTACATTGGTGCCATCGTAAGCACCCACAATATCGCAAAGCTGGATGGCTACCTCGCGCAGGTAGGGTGCGGTCCGGTGACACCAGCCATGGCCAGCACGGAGTCCGCGCGCATCTGATACGCGCACAGCCCCTATCGGAAAACACCGCACGGCTGGCTCCGCCAGCCTGCGGGTGTGCAGTTACGCCGCAGGAGCGCGCAGGCGGATGTGCAGTTCGCGCAGTTGCTTCTCGTCCACCGTACTGGGCGCTTGCGTCAGCAAGTCCTGGGCGCGCTGGGTTTTGGGGAAGGCGATCACGTCGCGGATGGACTCGGCACCGGTCATCAGCGTGACCACACGGTCCAGGCCAAATGCCAGGCCGCCGTGCGGAGGCGCGCCGTATTGCAGTGCGTCCAGCAGGAAGCCGAATTTGTCTTGGGCTTCCTCAGGCGTGATCTTCAGGGCATCAAACACCTTTTGCTGCACATCGGCGCGGTGGATACGGACCGAGCCACCGCCCATCTCCCAACCGTTCAGCACCATGTCATAGCCCTTGGAGATGCATTTCTCAGGGGCCGTGACCATCCAGTCCTCGTGGCCGTCTTTGGGGGCGGTGAAGGGGTGGTGCGTGGCGGTGTAGCGCTGCGCATCTTCGTCGAATTCGAACATCGGGAAGTCCACCACCCACAGCGGTTTCCAACCCTTTTCGAACAGGCCATTTTTTTTGCCGAACTCGCTCAAACCGATCTTGATGCGCAGGGCACCGATGGCATCGTTGACGATCTTGGCCTTGTCGGCACCAAAGAAAATCAGGTCGCCGTCTTGCGCGCCGGTGCGGGCCAGCACTTCTGCCAGGGCCTTGTCGTGGATGTTCTTGACGATCGGGCTTTGCAGGCCCGGCCACCGAAGGGCCTGCGTCCCTGGGCCCTTGGCCAGGTCGTTGACACGGATATAGGCCAGGCCCTTGGCACCGTAGATCTTGACGAACTCGGTGTAGGCATCGATTTCGCTGCGGCTGATGCCACCGCCCTCGGCTGAGCCACCGGGCACGCGCAGGCCGACCACGCGGCCATTCTTCATGGTGGCCGCACCCGAGAACACCTTGAAGTCCACGTCGGCCATCACGTCGGTGAGCTCGGTGAATTCGAGCTTGACGCGCAGGTCGGGCTTGTCGGAGCCATAGCGGTGGGCGGCTTCCTGGAAGGTCATTACCGGGAACTCGCCCAGGTCCACGCCCAAAGTGTTCTTGAACACGGTCAGGATCATCTCCTGGAACATGTCGCGGATTTCCTGTTCGGTGAGGAACGAGGTTTCGATATCGATCTGGGTAAATTCAGGCTGGCGGTCGGCGCGCAAGTCTTCGTCGCGGAAGCACTTGGTGATCTGGTAATACCGGTCGTAACCGGCCACCATCAGCAGCTGCTTGAACAGCTGCGGGCTTTGCGGCAACGCGAAGAACATGCCTTCGTGCACACGGCTAGGCACCAGGTAGTCGCGCGCGCCTTCGGGGGTTGACTTGCCCAGCATCGGGGTTTCGATGTCGATGAAACCGTGCGCGTCGAGGAACTTGCGCACTTCCATAGATACGCGGTAGCGCAGCATCAGGTTGTTTTGCATGTACGGACGGCGCAGGTCCAGCACGCGGTGCGTGAGGCGGGTGGTCTCGCTGAGGTTTTCGTCGTCGATCTGGAACGGCGGGGTAACAGATGGGTTCAGCACCACCAGCTCGTGGCACAGTATCTCGATCTTGCCGCTTTTCAGGTTCTCGTTGACCGTGCCGTCGGGGCGCGCGCGCACCAGGCCCTTGATCTGCACGCAAAACTCGTTGCGCAACGATTCGGAGACGGCAAACATCTCGGCGCGGTCCGGGTCGCAGACAATTTGCACATAGCCTTCGCGGTCGCGCAGATCGACAAAAATCACGCCACCGTGGTCACGGCGGCGGTTCACCCAGCCGCACAGGGTGACGGTTTGGCCCAGCAGGGCTTCGGTCACAAGACCGCAGTAGGTGGTGCGCATTTGAGATTGCATGGCTTTTTTTTCTCGCGCCTCTTGGGGCGCATGGGTTGCAGGAAAGACGGGGCCACCATGGCCCGCGTTACTGGCTGGTTTTAAGAGGCCTTGGGGGCCTGGATCGGTTTGGGTGCGGACGGAGCCACGCCGTGGGGCACGACTACGCCCATCGAGACGATGTATTTCAAAGCCTCGTCCACGCTCATTTTCAGCTCGATGCAGTCGCTGGCCTTGAGCATGATGAAGTAGCCGCCGGTAGGGTTAGGCGTGGTGGGCACGTAGATGCTGAGGTACTCGCCTTGCAGGTAATTGGCCGCATCACCGCCGGGCACGCCGGTCACAAAGGCAATGGTCCAGGCACCGTCGCGTGGCCACTGGATCAGCACGGCTTTGCGAAAAGCGTTGCCGCTTTCTGAAAATAGCGTGTCCGACACCTGTTTCACACCCGAATAAATCGAGCGCACGATAGGAATGCGGTGCAGCAAGTTGTCCCACCAGCCGACCAGCTTCTTGCCCACAAAGTTGCTCGCTACCGCCCCCACCACCAGCAGTGTGCCCAGGGCCAGCAGCACGCCAAAGCCGGGAATATGGAAACCCAGCAGTTTGTCGGGCTGCCAACTGTCGGGCAGGATCAGCAGGGTTTGGTCCAGCGTGCCCAGCACCCATTGCAATACCCAGACGGTGATGGCCAGCGGCACGATGACCAGCAGGCCCGACAACAGCCACTTGCGGATAGAAGCCATCATGGATGTCAGGCCGCCGGGGTGCTGCCGCCGGACGGCGCGGGGGCCGGAGCCGGGGCGGGTGCAGGCGCAGCCGCCGGGGCTGCTGCCGTTTCAGCGGGTTTGGCCGCCGGGGCATCGGTGGCAGGCTTGCCGTCTTCAGCCTTGGGGGTCGGGGCCACCGCCGCACCGCCACTGCCATTGCGAAAATCGGTGACGTACCAGCCAGAGCCCTTGAGCTGGAATCCGGCCGCGGTGACCTGTTTTTGCAATGCTGCCGCGTGGCAGCTAGGGCAATCGGTCAGCACCGCGTCGGACATTTTTTGCAATACGTCGAATGCGTGCCCGCAGGACTCGCATTTGTAAGCGTAGATAGGCATAACGTAGAAATTATTGGAACACCCCCAGGCTGCGCTGCGCTGCGCCACCCCCCTTGCAGGGGGCAATACCAGTGGCCCGGCAAAGCCGGTTCCACGGTATCTCTGGGGCACGCGTCGTGTCTTCAGCCGGGAGTTGGGTGGTTTTGCAGTTGCAAAGCTTTTGATTATAGTTTGCGCAGCTGAAAACCCTGCCCGGGCTAGAACAGGAATGGGGATACGAGCAACATGCGCATGGCCAGCAGGCCCAGGCCAAAACCAATGGCTCCGTAAACCAGGCCGTGCAGCAGGCGGTTGGTGCGTTTGTGCTCGGCCAGCAACTCTTCCATCAGCTTGCGCTGGTCGCCACCCCGATCGGCCCCGCCCCCTCGCTTCAAAAAGTCCACCAGCAGGCGCGGCAGCTCAGGCAACAATTTGGCGTAACGCGGGGCTTCGTTTTTTAGTTGCTCGATAAAGGCTTTGGGGCCGATCTGCTCCAGCATCCACTTTTCCAGGAAGGGCTTGGCGGTGTTCCACAGGTCCAGCTCTGGGTCGAGGTCTCGGCCCAGGCCTTCGATGTTGAGCAGGGTTTTTTGCAGCAGTACCAGTTGCGGCTGGATTTCGACCTGGAAGCGGCGCGAGGTCTGGAACAGGCGCATCAGCACCATGCCCAGCGAGATTTCCTTCAAAGGCCGGTCAAAGTACGGCTCGCACACTGCGCGGATGGCGGCTTCCAGCTCGTCGACGCGGGTGGTGGCGGGCACCCAGCCAGACTCGATGTGCAGCTCGGCCACGCGTTTGTAGTCACGGCGGAAAAAGGCGGTGAAGTTTTGCGCCAGATATTCTTTGTCGAACTCGGTCAGTGTGCCGACGATGCCGAAGTCCAGCGAGATGTAGCGGCCAAAGGTGGCGGGCTCCACCGACACCTGGATATTGCCCGGGTGCATGTCGGCATGGAAAAAGCCGTCGCGAAACACCTGGGTGAAGAAGATGGTTACGCCGTCGCGGGCCAGCTTCTGGAAATCCACGCCCGCTGCCCGCAGCCGCTCGGTGTGGCTGATGGGAATGCCCACCATGCGCTCCATCACAATGGCTTCGGTGGCGCACAGGTCCCAGAACATCTCGGGGATCAGTACCAGGTCCAGGCCTTCCATATTGCGGCGCAACTGGGCGGCACTGGAGGCCTCGCGCACCAAGTCCAGCTCGTCGTGCAGGTATTTATCAAACTCGGCCACCACTTCCAGCGGTTTGAGGCGCTTGCCATCGTCCGAGAAGCCATTCACCCAGCCCGCCATCATGCGCATCAGGCCCAGGTCTTTTTCGATCGCGGGCAGCATATTGGGGCGCAAAACCTTCACCGCCACGTCGCGCAACCTGCCGTTGCGGTCTTTCAGTACCGCGAAGTGCACTTGGGCAATGGACGCGCTGGCCACCGGCGTGTGGTCAAAGCTTTCAAAAATGGCAGCCAGAGGCTTGCGAAAAGCCCGCTCGATGGTCGCCACGGCAATGGACGACGCAAACGGCGGTACCCGGTCTTGCAGCCGCGCCAACTCGTCCGAAATATCCGGCGGCAGCAGGTCGCGGCGGGTGGACAACACCTGGCCAAACTTGACGAAGATGGGGCCCAAGCGCTCCAGCGCCTCGCGCAGGCGCTGGCCGCGCGGAGCCTCCAGGTTGCGGCCAATCGACAGCACGCGGGCCAGCAGTAGCAGCCAAGGCTTCTTGAAACTGGTCAGTACCAGCTCGTCCAGACCGTAACGTAACACGATCCAGACAATGTACGCCCCCCGAAAAATCCGGCTCATGCAGCGGCCTTATCGGTCTTATCGGCACCAGGGCGCTTGGCGATGAATTGGCGCAAGGTGCTGGCGGCGCTGCGCACCACATTACCCACGGTGTGGGCCGTGGTGTCGCCCACGACGCGCGACAGGTCTTCTTCCAGATCCCAGCGCACATGGTCTACCAGCCAATTGACCTCGGCCGCCAGTTGCACATCCCCTTCGATGCGCACACCAGGCTTGCCCGCGCTCAGCGCCTGCTGGGCCAAAGCCAAAGGTGAGGTCTCAGAAATGGTAAGCGTGAGGTCGGCGCGCATGCCGGGCGTGGCACGGTCCAGCAAGCCCGCAGGCGTTGCCACCAGAGCCATGTGGAAGCTGCGCCACTGCATCAGCACCACGCGGCCCTTTTGACGGGCCAGGCGCGCGGTGGCTTCGGGCTCTTGCTGCAACACGTGGTTGAGCAGCAGAACGATGCGGTTTTGCACCTCGTCCACCACCCAGGGGGGCGGCTGCAGCGTGGCGCTGGCGCGGGTGAAGAGGTTTTCGAGCAAAGAAAAGGGGGACTGTGTTGCCATAGTCCCCCATTATCCGGGATAGTTGCTTGTCTCCAGAACGCAAGCGCCCTTGACCAATCGCTATTGCAGGGCTTGTACGCCCGCCACCAGCCAACCGCTGGCGCCGCTTTTCGGTTTGGTCATATTCCAGACTTCGCGGAACGGGCTGGGGCCGGCCGACGGCTCTTCGCGGATCATGCCGGAGAACTCGACGCTGGCCATGTAATCGTTACCCAGGTCTTCGATACCCAGTAGTTGGGCATCCAGCATCACCACGTCGGTTTTGTTGGTGTGGCCACCGGTATGGGTTTCGCGGTCGGTCAGTTGGGCTTGGATTTCGCCCAACATGGTGTCGGTCATCATGGCGCGCAGGGACGAAATATCGGAGCGGTCCCAGGCCGATTGCAGGGTAATGAAATTGTTTTTGGCGGCGCGCAAAAAACCTTCGGAATCAAAGCCAGCGGGCGCACCCCAACCTTGCGGACCGGCCAGCGCCGAACCAATCATGGAACCGCCGGACTCCGCAGGCGCCATATGGCTGCTGCGCTCAAACGGCCGTGCCGAGGCATCGTTTCCTACGTTTTCGGGCAAATACGCCGGGGCAGCGCTGGGCGCAGCCGCGCCCTGAAAGGCAAACGGACTGCCCGGCGAAGCGCTGCTGGCAGCCTTGCGCGAGCGGATAAAGCCCCACAGCAGCATGCCCGCCAGCACGACCAGACCAATCATCAGGAACTGGCCCATTTCTGCGCCCAGGCCCATGGAATGCGCCAGCCAGGCCAGGCCGACACCTGCCGCCAAGCCCCCCAGCATGGCACCCCATGGGCGCTTGGGAGCAACTGCGGGCGCAGGTACTGCGGCGGGAGCCGGACGGGCCACGTTGGTGGCGTTTTGCGTGGGTGCTACGGGCGCAGGGGCTGCCTGGCGCTGCGTCACATTGCTGGACTGCCGCCCCATCGAGCGGCCGCCACCCAAACGCGCAGCTTCGGCATCGAAACCTGCGGCCAAGACCATCGTGGCGGCCAAAACCAATGCCCAAACTTTCATACTAGCTCCATTTATTGTTATAGATTAGACCGGACTACGCTCAACACTTGATCCCCACATGCAAGGCCACCATGCCTCCGGTAAGGTTGTGGTAGTCGACGTGGCCAAAGCCCGCGGCCTGCATCATGGCCTTGAGTTCTTTCTGGCCGGGGTGCATGCGGATGGATTCGGCCAGGTAGCGGTAGCTGGCATCGTCGCCCGCCACCAGCTTGCCCAGTTGCGGCAATACCTTGAAGGAATACCAGTCGTACACCTTCTCCAGAGGTTGGGCCACCTTGGAAAACTCCAAGACCAGCAGCTTGCCGCCAGGCTTGAGCACGCGGCACATCTCGGCCAGGGCCACGTCTTTATGGGTCATGTTGCGCAAGCCAAAGGCCACGCTGACGCGGTCAAAGCTGGCATCGGGGAAAGGCAGTTTTTCGGCATCGCAGACCATGGTGGGTAGCACCACGCCCGCATCCAGCAGGCGGTCGCGGCCGGTGCGCAGCATGGCCTCGTTGATATCGGTATGCACCACCCGGCCGGTCGCGCCGACCTTTTTGGCAAACGCTATCGCCAGGTCGCCGGTGCCGCCTGCGATATCCAGCACCTGGTGGCCTTCGCGGATGTCAGCCACCAGGACGGTGTAGGCCTTCCAGGTGCGGTGCAGGCCGGCCGACATCAGGTCGTTCATCAGGTCGTATTTGGAGGCGACAGAATCGAACACGCCGCGCACATGGCGGGCCTTGTCGCTCTCGTCAACCGACTGGAAACCAAAGTGGGTAGTGCTCATGTTTGTATACTAAATCAGAAAGGTGGCACAGCACAGCGACAACCCTGCACCGCACAGGGAATTTAAAGAAAATCGGCCTCTAGCGCATGTTGCATATGCGTCAACTGCTATATATTTTATAGCAAACTGATTTTAGTGGCTACCGCATCCTTTGGCCACTTTGCCGGGCATGGGCGTATCCCGGCTGGCACCGGCTGAGGCCAGGCGGGCTTCGTAGTCGGCCCACAGCTTATCTTGCTCTCTGCCCAGAAAATACAGGTACTCCCAGGTGAAGATGCCGGTGCTGTGGCCATCCGAGAACGCGGGCTGCACGCCGTAGTTGCCCACCGGCTCCAGGCCGTTCAACGTGACTTCGCGCTTGCCGGTTTGCAGGGTTTCCTGGCCCGGACCGTGGCCCTGCACTTCGGCCGACGGCGAGTACACGCGCATCAGCTCGAACGGGATGCGGAACACCGCGCCGTCGGAAAACGTGACTTCCAGCGCCCGCGACAGGCCGTGGACGGTGATGTCTTTGGGGGTAGGCGCGCCCGCCTTGAGGCCGGCCATCAGACCAAAACCCGCTCAATGCCGCCGTGGTTGGCTTGCGCCACGTAAGTCGGCAGCCAGTCCTTGCCCAGGATCTGGTTGGCCATTTCGACCACGATGTAGTCGGCCTCCAACAGGCCGTTTTGCAGGTCGTTGCCGTAGCGGCTCAGGCCCTGCAGGCAGCTGGGGCAGCTGGTGAGGATTTTCACGTTGTCCTTTTCGGTCAGGGTGCCCATGGCGCGCAGCTTGGTTTCGTCGTTGCGCAGCTCTTCTTCCTTGCGGAAGCGGATTTGTGTGGAAATATCGGGCCGGGTCACACCCAAGGTGCCCGACTCGCCGCAGCAGCGCTTGCTCTCCAGCACCTGGTCGCCCAGCAGCGCCTTGACCGTTTTCATCGGCTCCTGCAGCTTCATGGGCGTGTGGCAGGGGTCGTGGTAGAGGTAGGAGCCGCCGTTGTTGAGCGTGATGCCTTTTTCCAACAGGTATTCGTGGATGTCGATGATGCGGCAGCCGGGGAAGATCTTGTCGAACTGGTAGCCCTGCAGCTGGTCATAGCAGGTGCCGCAGCTCACCACCACGGTCTTGATGTCCAGGTAGTTCAGCGTGTTGGCCACGCGGTGAAACAGCACACGATTGTCGGTGATGATCTTGTTGGCCTTGTCAAATTGGCCGCTGCCCTTTTGCGGGTAGCCGCAGCACAGGTAGCCGGGGGGCAACACGGTTTGCACGCCCGCATGCCACAGCATGGCCTGGGTGGCCAGGCCCACCTGGCTGAACAGGCGCTCAGAACCGCAGCCGGGGAAGTAAAACACCGCTTCCGACTCGCTGGTGGTGGCCACCGGGTTGCGGATGATGGGCACGTAGTCGCTGTCTTCGATATCCAGCAGGGCGCGCGCGGTCTTCTTGGGCAGGTTGCCCGGCATCTTCTTGTTGATGAAGTGGATGACCTGCTCCTTGATGGGCGCGGTGCCCACCGTGGCGCGCGGTGCGGCGGTCTGCTTCTTGGCGAAGCTGCGCAGCAGGTCGTTGGCCAGGCGCTGGGCCTTGAAGCCCACGCCGACCATCGCGGCGCGTGCCAGCTTGATGGTTTCGGGGTTGGTGGCGTTCAGGAAAAACATGGCGGCGGCGTTGCCGGGGCGGAAGGTCTTTTTGCCCATCTTGCGCAACAGGTTGCGCATATTCATGGTCACGTCGCCAAAGTCGATCTTCACCGGGCAAGGGGTTAGGCACTTGTGGCACACGGTGCAGTGGTCGGCCACGTCTTCAAATTGCTCCCAGTGCTTGATGCTCACGCCGCGGCGAGTCTGCTCTTCGTACAAGAAGGCTTCGACCAGCAAGGAGGTGGCCAGAATCTTGTTGCGCGGGCTGTACAGCAGGTTGGCGCGCGGCACGTGGGTGGCGCACACGGGTTTGCATTTGCCGCAGCGCAGGCAATCCTTCATGCTGTCGGCAATCGCGCCAATGTCGCTCTGCTGCATGATCAGCGACTCGTGGCCCATCAGCCCGAAGCTGGGGGTGTAGGCATTAGTCAAATCAGCCTCTAGCGCATGTCCCGCCTGCGCATGCAGCTGCGAATTTCGTAGCAACTTGCCTTTGTTAAAGCGGCCTTCGGGGTCGATGCGCTGCTTGTAGTCGGTGAACGGCTGCATCTCGGCGTCGCTCAGAAACTCCAGCTTGGTGATGCCGATGCCGTGCTCGCCCGAGATCACGCCGTCCAGGGATCTGGCCAGCGCCATGATGCGTTTGACGGCACCGTGCGCGGTTTGCAGCATCTCGTAGTTGTCGCTGTTGACCGGCAGGTTGGTATGCACATTGCCGTCCCCAGCATGCATGTGCAGAGCCACCCAGACCCGGCCCTTCAAGACCTTTTTGTGGATGGCCGTGGTTTCAATCAGGATGCCCTTGAAGGCCGCGCCGGTGAAGATGTTTTGCAAACCCACGCGAATTTGCGTCTTCCAGCTGGCACGCAGCGTGTGGTCTTGCAGCTGCGGAAACAGTGCCTCCACCCCGTCCAGCCAGCCCTGCCACAAGGCGCGGGTCTCGGCCACCAGGGCCTGGGCTTGGGTAACCCGCTCCTCTAGCAGCTCGGGCGACGGCACATCGCCGTCTTCGTCGCCCTTGCCCAGCGGTAGATTGCCGCGGCTGAAGAACTCTTGCAGTGCATCACACAGCTCCAGCTTGTTTTGCAGGCTGAGTTCGATGTTGATACGCTCGATGCCGTCGGTGTACTCGGCCATGCGCGGCAGCGGAATCACCACGTCTTCGTTGATCTTGAAGGCGTTGGTGTGGCGGCTGATGGCCGCGGTTTTCTTGCGGTCCAGCCAGAATTTCTTGCGTGCCTCAGGGCTGATGGCGATGAAGCCTTCGCCCGCTCTTGAGTTGGCGATGCGCACCACTTCGCTGGTGGCACGGGCCACGTCGTCGGCGTTGTCGCCCGCAATGTCGCCAAACAAGGCCATCTTGGGCAGGCCGCCGCGCTTGGACTTGGTGGTGTAGCCCACGGCCTTCAGGTAACGGTCGTCCAGATGCTCCAGCCCGGCCAGCAACACACCGGTGCGCTTGGCTTCAGCGAACATGAAGTCCTTGATCTCGACGATGCTGGGCACGGCGTTCTTGGCATCGCCAAAGAACTCCAGGCACACGGTGCGGGTGTGCGCGGGCATGCGGTGCACCACCCAGCGGCCGCTGGTGATCAGGCCGTCGCAGCCCTCTTTCTGGATGCCGGGCAGGCCGCTCAAGAACTTGTCGGTCACGTCCTTGCCCAGGCCTTCTTTGCGGAAGGTGCGGCCCGGGATGTCCAGGCGCTCGGTGCGAATCTTGGTTTTGCCGTCGGCCTCGAAATACTGCAGCTCGAAGCTGGCCGTTTCCACGTCGTGGATCTTGCCCAGGTTGTGGTTCAGCCGGGTGACTTCCAGCCACTGCGCGTCGGGCGTGACCATGCGCCACGAGGCCAGGTTGTCCAGCGCCGTACCCCAGAGCACGGCCTTCTTGCCACCGGCATTCATGGCGATGTTGCCGCCGATGCACGAAGCCTCGGCCGACGTGGGATCGACCGCAAACACGTAACCACCGCGCTCGGCCGCATCGGCCACCCGCTGGGTCACCACACCGGCTTCGCTGAAGATGGTGGCCACGGGATGGTCCACGCCGGGCAGCATGCGCATCTCCACCTCGGTCATGGCCTCCAATTTCTCGGTGTTGATGACTGCGCTGTTCCAGGTCAGCGGAATCGCGCCACCGGTGTAGCCGGTGCCGCCGCCGCGCGGAATGATGGTCAGGCCGAGTTCGATACAGCCCTTGACCAGCCCGGCCATTTCCGCCTCGGTGTCGGGGGTCAGCACCACGAACGGGTATTCGACGCGCCAGTCGGTGGCATCGGTGACGTGGCTCACGCGGCTCAGGCCGTCGAACTTGATGTTGTCCTTGGCGGTGAGCTTGCCCAGCACACGCGCGGTCTTGCGGCGCAGGTCGGCCACCTGGACGAAGGTTTTGCCGAACTGGTCCACCGCCGCCGTGGCAGCCACCAGCAACTCGCCCACCAGGGCATCGCGCTCGCTATTGGCATCCGGATTGCGGCGCTTGCCCACCTCGTCGAGGCGGTGGTGCAGGGCATCGACCAGTTGCTTGCGACGCTTGGGGTTGTCCAGCAGGTCGTCTTGCAGATAGGGGTTGCGTTGCACTACCCAGATATCGCCCAGCACTTCGTACAGCATGCGGGCGGATCGGCCGGTGCGGCGCTCCTGGCGCAGGCCGTTCAGGACATCCCAGGCACGCGTGCCCAGCAAGCGGATGACGATTTCGCGGTCGGAAAACGAGGTGTAGTTGTACGGAATTTCGCGCAGGCGCACGGCTTCAGGGGCCTGCGCCAGCAGGGTGGACAACGCGGTGGGTGCATTCATGGGGGGAAAATAACCTGGGGTGGGCACAGCGCCCATGGGCCTGGGATGACAGTCGGATAGCGATTTTAGGGCAGCGGACTTTTACCCCGCCGACGGCGGGTTGTCGGGAAACGACAGTTAAATCAGAACAAAACGCGGCTGCGGATGGTGCCGGGCACCGCTGCCAGCTTTTCCAAAGCCAAATCACTGGATTCCGCGTCAATATCAATCACCACATAGCCAATCTTCTCGTTGGTCTGCAAAAACTGCGCGGCGATGTTGATGCGGTTGTCGGTAAACACCTGGTTCACCGCCGACAGCACGCCCGGCACGTTGTGGTGGATGTGCAGCAGGCGGTGCTTGCCAGAATGGCTGCTGAGGGCCACCTCGGGGAAGTTGACCGACGAGGTGGAGGTGCCGTTATCGCTGTACTTGACCAACTTCTCCGCCACTTCCAGGCCGATATTGGCCTGCGCTTCGATGGTGGAGCCGCCCACGTGGGGGGTCAGGATTACGTTGTCCAGGCCGCGCAGGGGCGACTGGAACTCGTCTTTGTTGCTGCGCGGCTCTTCAGGGAACACGTCGATGGCGGCACCCAGCAGCTTTTTGGCCCGCAGGGCAGCGGCCAGCGCGTCAATATCCACCACCGTGCCGCGCGCGGCATTGATTAAAATGCCGCCCTGCTTCATGGCGGCGATCTCGGCAGCGCCGATCATCCACTGGGTGGAGGCGGTTTCGGGCACATGCAGGGTGACGATGTCGCTTTGGCCCAGTAAATCGTGCAGTTTGCCGACCTGGCGTGCATTGCCCAGCGGCAGCTTGGTCACCACGTCATAAAAGCAGACCTGCATGCCCATGGCTTCGGCCAGCACCGACAACTGCGTGCCGATGGAGCCGTAGCCCACGATGCCCAGGGTCTTGCCCCGGATCTCGTACGAATTTTCGGCCGACTTGAGCCAGCCGCCGCGGTGCGCCACCGCACTTTTCTCAGGTATGCCGCGCAACAACAAAATCGCCTCGGCCAGCACCAGCTCGGCCACCGAGCGGGTATTGGAAAACGGCGCGTTGAACACGGCAATGCCGCGCTCCCGGGCGGCTTCCAGGTCGACCTGGTTGGTGCCAATGCAAAAGCAGCCCACGGCCACCAGCTTGTGTGCATGGGCAAACACCTCTTTGGTGAGCTGGGTGCGCGAGCGGATGCCGATGAAATGCGCGTCGGCGATCTTCTCTTTCAGCTGGTCCTCGGGCAGAGCGCCGGGCAGGCTTTCGATCTGGGTGTAGCCCGCACTGCGCAACACCTCCAGCGCCGAAGGATGCACGCCTTCCAGTAAGAGAAACTTGATCTTGCTTTTGTCCAGAGAAGTCTTGCGCATGCGGTGCCCGGCGTCAGAGTGGGAGGGGAGGACGATGCTAGCATGCTGCGCCGCAGCAAATAGGGCTGCCGCCCGCACGGCACTGCCTGCAGCAAGGGCTTAGAGATCAGGCTTTTGCCACCGGCAAATCTGCCCAGCACGTCGTATAGCCCGGCGAGCGCAGTTCTTGTTTCATGGTCCAGGTCCGTTGTGGCCCTGCCAAGCCGGCACTGGCCAGCAGCACCGTGCCACGGCCATAACGCCGGTTCAGCCCGTCCAGGGTGGCCATGAGGCGGGTGCGGTCAGCGGCCAAGGCCCCGGCCTGCATCACCAGTTCGCCCTGCTGCTGCGTGTCAGCTTGCAGATCTAACAGCATCACCCCGGCCTTGGCTAGCTGGAAACCGGGCCGGTAGATGGACTGCAAACCCGCCAATGCCGCCCCCACTAGCACCGTGGTGTCAGCGCTGGGCCGGTGCAAGGGCACGGCGGCGGAACGGCTGTATTGCGGCTCCTGGCGAAATGGGCTAGTACGGATGTAGACCAGCATCTGGCTAGCCAGGCTGTGCTGGGTGCGCAATTTTTCAGCGGCCCGGCTGGCAAATTCGGTCACCGCCTCTTGCAACTCCACCAGGCTGGATACCGGTTGCCCAAACGACCGCGTGTAGGCAACTTGCTGGCTACGCGCAGGCGCAGAGTCCAGGCCATAGCACGGCGTTCCCTGCAGTTCGCGCACGGTGGACTCCAAAACCACCGACCAGCGGGCGCGCACCATGGCGGGGTCTAGTCGGGCCAGTTGCAAGGCGGTAATGATGCCCATTTTTTCAAACTGTGCACCCATACGTCGCCCCACACCCCACACGTCCTGCACTGCCGTTGCGCCCAGCACAGCCGCCAGATCCACAGGTGCCAAGGCAGCCAGGTTGCACACTTGCGCCAGGTGGGCTGGATAGCTGCCAGGTGTGCGTTCGGCCGTTTTGGCCACGTGGTTGGCCAGCTTGGCCAGGGTTTTGGTAGTCCCCATGCCGATGCCGCAGGGAATACCCACCCATTGCAGAATACGGGCGCGGATCGCGTGTGCCCGCGCCACCAAGTTGCCACGCACCCCTGTCAGATCGATAAACGATTCATCGATGGAGTAAATCTCCTGTTCCGGCCCCAGCCCGGCGGCCAGACTCATCATGCGGTCGCTCAGGTCACCGTACAGCGCGAAATTGGCTGACAAGGCCACCAGCCCCTGCGTATCCACCATATGCCGGATCTTGAACCACGGAGCCCCCATCTTGATACCCAGCACCTTGGCTTCGTTGCTGCGGGCAATGGCACAGCCGTCGTTATTGCTCAGGACCACCACCGGGCGGCCACGCAAATCAGGACGGAAAACCCGTTCGCACGAGACAAAAAAATTATTACCGTCCACCAGGGCGTACATGGCTAGACCGCAAACTGCTTGATGCTGCTGGTCACCACGCCCCAGACCTCGATGGTCTGGCCGTCGCAGGGCACGATGTCGGGGTAGATGGGGTTGGCGGCCTGCAGCCAAGTACGCCCAGCCTGCTGGTGCAGGGTTTTGACGGTGAAGTCGCCATCCACAATGGCCACCACGATGTGCTTGTGGCGGGGTTGAATGGCCCGGTCCACCAGCAGGATGTCGCTGTCAAAAATACCCACCCCCACCATCGACTGGCCGCTAGCCCGTAAAAAGTAGGTAGCTTGCGCATGCACTACCAGCATCTGGGTCAGGTCCATCCGCTGGGCTCCCAAGTCTTCCGCAGGGGACGGAAATCCTGCACTCACCCGGTTCGCCAGCAGCATCCCCCACAGCGGTGAATCCGAAACTAGCACCGGCGATGGCGGCGTAAAAATACTGTTCATAAATACAGTATATCCACCATCGTAGCGTATGTCTAACTTGACCGCGTTAACGGGAGTTGCATCACTTTGCCAACCAAGGCAGGCACGGGCAGCGTGCGGTGTGCCGCCGCCATGCGCTGCACCTGGACCAGCACGTCGGTGGGAAAGGCTGCAGACCGAGGGCCGCGTATGTCCACATGCAGCAGCATCTGCTCGCACACCGCCACCGGCTCCGCCCTGCCTGGCAGCACCAGTTCCAGAAAAATATGCAGCCGCTTGGCATCATGGCCCAGCAAGTGGAACTGCACCTGCACTTGCGCCCCCAGTTTCACCTCGTGCAGGTAGTGGATGTGGCTTTCCAGTGTGAACAGGCTGCCGTGGGTGCGTGCGCGGCCCGCGGCGTCCAGGCCGATCTGGTCCATCAGCGCGTCGGTGGCGTAGCTGCAGATCAGCCCGTAATAGGCATCGCGCAGATGGCCGTTGTAGTCCACCCATTCGAGCGGCACGACGGTGATGTACAGGGGGTCAGACGCCATGGCGGGCTTTGGCGGCCTCTACTGCGGCCATCACGCTCTGGATGGCATCGTCGCGGTATCGCTCCAGTTGCTTGATGCTGTGGGTGCCGAGCTGGGCGGTGGTGCCGTCCACCACGCTGTCAATCAGCGCATCGGTGAGTTTGGGGGCGACCAGCTTGGTCCAGGGCAGCTCCAGGGCCGGGCCAAACTGCGCCATGAAGTGCCGCATGCCCGCATCACCGCCTGCCAGGGTGTAGGTCAAAAACGTGCCCATGAAGGACCAGCGGATGCCTGCGCCGTAGCGGATGGCATCGTCAATCTCGCCGGTGGTGGCCACGCCGTCGTTAACCAGGTGCAGGGCCTCGCGCCACACGGCTTCCAGCAGGCGGTCGGCGATGAATCCGGGGATTTCCTTGCGCACGTGCAGGGGCCGCATGCCGAGTGCGCTATAGATTTTGATAGCGGCGGCAATGGCTTCGGCGGAGGTTCTCTCGCCACCCACTACTTCTACCAGGGGCAGCAGGTACACCGGGTTGAACGGGTGACCGACCACGCAGCGCCCGGGGTGGGTGGCGCTGGCGTAAAAGTCGGTGGGCAGCAGGCCCGAGGTGGACGAAGCGATGACGGCATCGGGTCGGGCCGCCGCGCTGATCTGCGCGTGCAGCGACAGCTTGAGGTCTTGCCGCTCGGGGGCGCTTTCCTGGATGAAGTCGGCGTGCTGCACGCATTCGGCGATGGTGGCCACAAAGCGCAGGCGCTCCATGGAGGCCCCTGCGGCCAGGCCTTGCCGCTCCAGCGCGGGCCAGGCATTGGCGACATTGGCGCGCAGTTGCTGTTCGGCCCCTGCAGCCGGATCCCAGGCAACGACATTCAGCCCGTGGGCCAGCGCGCGCGCGACCCAGCCGCTGCCGATAACGCCTACGCCCAGGGCGGCGAAGGTTTTGATGGTGGTAGTGATGGTCATGGTGAAAATTTAAGAAATGGTTGGGTTGGAAAACCACCAGGCGGGCCAGGCCAGCACCCGGCCGGCCACCAGTTGGTAACCCGCCGCCCCCGGATGGCAGCCGTCGCTGGCAGCCACGTCGGTCCGCCAAAGTGCGCTGTCGGTCAATAAACGGGCCACAGGCAGATACGGCACGCCCAGGGCCTGGGCCCGTTCGGCGTACATCGGGCACAGGTCCAGAATGCGGGCATCCTGGGCGGACTCGCCCACCGGGAACGGGCCCAGCACCACGGTGGGGTGCCGCGCCTGGGCCTCGGCGACGACGCGGGTAAAGCACTCCACGCTCTGCGCCACCGCCACCCGCAGCCCGTCGCCCTGCGGGGTCATGTCGTTGGCACCGAATGAAAACACCAGGTACTTATGGCATTCCGCCTGCAAGCGCAGCGCCGACTCGGCCTGCCAGCGCGCCGCAACGCCCTGGCTGGTGTCGCCACGGATGCCCAGGTTGTGGGCGGTCACGGCATAGCCTGTAGCCCAGGCCGCCGCGCTGACACGCCCGGGCCAGCCCAGGCAGGTGGGGTCGCTGGTGCCCTGCGTCATCGAGTCGCCGATGAAGCAGATGCGGTGGTCGTTGGCTACGTCAGCCACGCTTTTTGAGGCCCAGCTTCTTGCGGCCTTCTTCCGGGGTGAGCGTGCGCGCGCCCATCATGCTGATGATGCTGTTGGCCCGCTCCACCAGCGACCCGTTGCTGGCGGGCACGCCCTTGTCCAGCCAAAGGTTGTCTTCCAGGCCCACGCGCACATTGCCGCCCAGCAGCACGGCCTGCGCCACCATGGGCATTTGCATGCGGCCAATGCCAAAGCCCGCCCAAGTGGCACCCGGCGGCATGTTGTCGGCCATGGCTTTCATGGTGGTGGTGTCGGCGGGCGCGCCCCAGGGGATGCCCAGGCAGACCTGGAACAACGGTGCATCGCCCAGCAGACCTTCTTTCAGCATCTGCTTGGCAAACCACAGGTGGCCGGTGTCGAACACCTCCAGCTCGGCTTTCACGCCCAGTTCCAGAATGCGCTTGGCCCCAGCGCGCAACTGGGCGGGGGTGGAGACGTAGATGGTGTCGCCATCGCCAAAATTCAGCGTGCCGCAGTCCAGCGTGCAGATTTCGGGCAGCAGCTCTTCGATGTGGATCAGCCGGGCCAGCCCGCCGACCAGATCGGTGCCGGGGCCAAACTGCATGGGGTTTTCGCCCGCGCCAATCTCCAGGTCGCCGCCCATGCCGGCTGTCAGGTTCAGCACCATGTCCACGCCGCTGGAGCGGATGCGGTCCACCAGTTCGCGGTACAGCGCCGGGTCGCGGCTGCCCTTTCCGGTGGCCGGGTCGCGCACATGGCAGTGCACCACGGTGGCCCCGGCTTTGGCGGCCTCTACAGCGGCTTCGGCAATCTGCTTGGGGGTGACGGGGATGGCCGGGTGGCGGCCAACGGTGTCGCCCGCGCCGGTCACGGCACAGGTCAGGATGACATCGTGGTTCATGTGCGGCTTTCTTTACAGACCGAGGGACGTGCGCACGGCGGGCAGGCCGTCTTTGCCATCATAGGTTTTGACACCCGCTAGCCATTGGGTCAGCAGCTCGGGGTTTTGCTTCAAGAAGTCTTTGGCAGCGGTGGCGGGCAGCACCTTGGCCATGATGGGCACCATCAGGCGGTTTTCCACGTCGGTGCTGAAAACCAGGTTGGACACCAGCTTGCCTGCGTTCGGGCAGCGCTCCAGGTAGTCGGTGGCCACCAGGGTCTTGACCGAGGCCTCGCCAAAGTTGGGGCCAAAGTAGGCATCGCCGCCGGTCAGGTAGTTCAGCTTCATCTGGATGTTCATCGGGTGCGGCTCCCAGCCCAGGAACACCACCATCTTCTTCTGCCGAATGGCCCGCTGCACCTCGGCCAGCATGCCGGCTTCGCTGGACTGCACCAGCTTGAAGCCGCCCAGGCCCAGCGCGTTCTTGTCGATCATCTGCTGCACCTTGGCGTTGGCGCTGCTACCGGCTTCGATGCCGAAAATCTTGCCGTCCAGCTCTTTTTGGAACTTGGCAATGTCGGCAAAGCTCTTCAGCCCCGCCTCGGCCACATAGGCGGGCACGGCCAGGGTGGCCTTGGCACCGCTGAGGTTGGGCGTGGGCAGTACGACCAGGTTTTTGGCCTTGACCAGCGGATCGACCATGCCGTCCTGCATGGGGCTCCAGTAGCCCAACGACACGTCGATCTGCTTGCTTTTCAGACCCGCAAAAGAGATAGGCACCGAGGCGATGGTGGTGCTGGGGGTGTAGCCCAGGCCTTCAAACACCGTGGTGGCCAGCGCAGTTGTAGCGGTGATGTCGCTCCAGCCGATGTCTACAAAGCGCACTTTCTTGCAGCTTTCAGCATCCTGGGCCACCACTGGTAAAACGCATATCGCCGCAGCCAACAAGCCTGCACCTTGAAGCCATTTTTTCATCATGTTTCCTTGGAATGAATACCGCAAACAGCGCGCATCGCCTTGCGATGGATGAAATTTACCGGGGGGTGCGCTCAAAAAACGACGCATTGCGACCAGTCATTGACCAGCAGCGACCACGCGGGTTTTCCCATCTGCTACAACCTCAGCCCATGTCTGACCCCGAAGATCTGTACTTTCTGCTGCTGCCCGCGTTTTCGATGCTGGGCTTTGTCTCGGCGGTCGAACCGCTGCGGGTGGCGAACCGTTTCCGCAAGGACCTGTACCGCTGGCACATCCTGAGCGTGGACGGCGGCCCGGTAACGGCCAGCAACGGCATGTCACTCAATGCCGAAGGCTCGCTGGACACGGTCGCCAGCGCCCCCACCCTGTTCATCGTGGGCGGCTTCAACCCGCTGGAGCACTACACGCCGGCGCTGGGCAGCTGGCTGCGGCGGCTGGACCGGGCGGGCACGGTGCTGGGCGCCATCGACACTGGCAGCTTTGTGCTGGCCGAGGCAGGGCTGCTGTCGTGCCAGAAGCTGACCCTGCACTGGGAGGCGATATCGGCGTTTGTGGAGCGCTACCCGGCGCTGGCAGCGATGGTGACGCAGGAGCTATTTGAGATCGATGGCCAGCGCATCACCAGCGCGGGCGGCACCGCTTCTATCGACATGCTGCTGGCACTGATTGCCCGAAAGCATGGCCACGCGCTGGCCACCGAGGTGTCGGAGCAGTTTGTGCTGGGCCGCATCCGCAACCCGTCGGACCACCAGCGCATGCAGATTGCCGCGCGTTACGGCATTCACAACAAAAAAACCATCCAGGTGGTGGGCGAAATGGAGCGCAACATGGAAGACCCGCTGTCGCCCGACGCGCTGGCCGACAGCATAGGCGTGACCCGGCGGCAACTGGAGCGGCTGTTTGCCACCTACCTGAAAGACACGCCCTCGCACTTCTACCTGGGCCTGCGGCTGGACCGGGCGCGCCAGCTGCTGCAGCAAACCGAGATGCGCATCATCGAGGTCAGCGTGGCCTGCGGTTTTGAGTCACCGTCGTACTTTTCGCGGGCCTACCGCAGCCGGTTCCAAAGTCCACCCAAGCAGGACCGCCTGGCTAACTGAGCCCCAGAAATGAAAAAACCACCCGAAGGTGGTTATTCATTTTTGCTGGCAGCGCACCCTACAAAACGGCGGGCAGTGGTGACACCGTCCGGGCGGTTTGCTTAAAAAATTTAAGCGGCTAATTAAGCAGCAACAGGTGCGGCCACGAGTGCCTTCACCTTGGTGCTCAGACGGCTCTTATCGCGAGCTGCCTTGTTCTTGTGGAAGATGCCCTTGTCGGCAACCGTGTCCACCACCGCTTGCATCTTGGCAAACAGTTCGGTGGCCTTGGCCTTGTCGCCGGTCAGAACAGCTTTTTCAACGTTCTTGACAGCGGTACGGTATTTGGAACGCAGCGAGGTGTTTGCAGCGTTGATCTTGACGTCCTGGCGGACGCGCTTACGGCCCGACGCAAGGCGTGGATTCTTTTTCTTTGGTTTGGTTGCCATAATAATTTTCCTTGAGATTGTTAGAGGATGATGCCAGCAAAGCCCATGAGTATAGCAGTTGGGCGCTTACACACCCCCAGCCGGGCTACACTGAACGGGTGAGTCTCTTCAAATCTGCTTCCACCATTTCCCTGCTGACCCTGGCTTCCCGCGTGGCGGGTCTGGTCCGTGACCAGTTGTTTGCCGCCACCTTTGGCGCCAACGCCATGACCGACGCGTTCTACGTGGCGTTCCGCATTCCCAACCTGTTTCGCCGCCTGTTTGGCGAAGGCGCGTTCAGCCAGGCCTTTGTGCCGGTGCTGGCCGCCAGCAAGGCCCAACACGGTCTGGAAGCCACCAAGCTGCTGATCGACCGCGTGGCCACCCTGCTGACCTGGGTGCTGATGCTGACCTGCGTACTGGGCGTGCTGGGCACGCCACTGCTGGTCTGGGCCATGGCCGGGGGCATGCAGCAAGAACCGCAGGCCTATGCCGCAGCCACCACCATGACGCGCTGGATGTTTCCCTACATTCTGTTCATTTCTCTGGTGTCCATGGCCTCGGGTATTTTGAACACCTGGCGCGTTTTTGCCGTACCCGCCGCCACGCCGGTGCTGCTGAACATTGCCATGATCGCCGCCACCCTGTGGGCTACGCCCTGGTTCCGCAACCACGGCATCGAGCCCATTTATGCGCAGATCATCGGCGTGATGCTGGGTGGCATCTTGCAACTGGCGGTACAGATTCCGGCGTTAAAGCGTCTGGGCCTGTTTCCTAACATAGGGCTGACCTGGTCGCTGGTGCGCACTGCGTGGGCCGATGGCGCTACTAGAAAAGTAGCAAAACTGATGGTACCGGCGCTGCTGGGGGTGGGGGTAGCGCAGATTTCGCTGTTCATCAATACCCAGATCGCCTCGCGCCTGGCCCCCGGCAGCGTGAGCTGGCTCAGCGGGGCCGACCGGCTGATGGAATTCCCCACCGCCATGCTGGGCGTGGCTCTGGGCGTGGTGCTGATGCCGCAACTGGCGGGAGCCAAGGCCGCCAACGACCCCAAACAGTATTCCGCCATGCTCGACTGGGGCCTGCGCCTGGTGGTACTGCTGGCTGTGCCCTGCTCGGTGGCCCTGCTGACTTTTGCCACCCCACTGGTGGCGGTGATCTTCCACTACGGTGCATTCACCGAGCGCGACGTGAACCAGACCGCGCTGGCCTTGATGGGCTGGGGCGTGGGCCTGCTGGGCGTGGTCGCCATCAAGGTGCTGGCCCCCGGCTTTTACGCCAGCCACAACATGAAGACCCCGGCGCGCATCGCCGTGGCGGTGCTGGTCATCACCCAATTGCTGAATCTGGTCCTGGTGCCCTTGTTCCAGCATGCGGCGCTGACGCTGTCGGTGGGCTTGGGCGCACTGATCAATGCCACCTGGCTGCTGATCGGCCTGCGGCGGCGCGGCAGCTACCTGCCCGTGCCCGGCTGGTGGAAATTCATCCTGCAGGTGCTGGCCGCCAGCGCCCTGCTGGCGGTATTTTTGATCTGGGCCGACAGTGCCGTGCCCTGGACCCACTTTGCGGGCGCAAAATTGGAACGGGTTAGCTATCTGGCGCTGGTTCTGCTTGCGTCAGCAGCTATTTATTTTGTAGCATTATGGGCGGCGGGAATGAAGTTGCGTAAAGTGATACACCCCGGCGGCATTTAAGCTTGACGCTGCGCTGGCGCTCCACTAGAAACTAGACCATGCACATCCCTTACCAAGCCCCCACACCGCTTGAATATTTTGCGTCGCTGGTCCAGAGCGATGAGCACTTCCCGCTGTTGGAAGCGGTGACCAGTCTGGCGCAAGACGAATACCCCGAGCTGGACATGGAACAGGTGCTGGGCGATGTGGACCAGTTGCTGGCCCGCCTCAAGCGTCGCCTGCCGCGCGATTCGGTGCCGCTGCAGCGCCTGCGCGCCCTGAACCAGTTCTTCTACCGCGACCTGAACTTTGGCGGCAACGTCAACGACTACTACGACCCCGACAACAGCTACCTCAACGCCGTGCTGCGCACGCGCCGGGGCATCCCGATATCGCTGGCCGTGGTGTGGATGGAGCTGGCCCAGGGCATTGGCCTGGTGGTGCGGGGCGTGGCGTTTCCGGGACATTTCATGGTCAAGATCAACCTGCCCAAGGGCCAGGTGGTGATGGACCCGTTCACCGGCCAGTCGCTGAGCCGCGAAGAGCTGTCGGAGCGGTTGGAACCCTACACCCGGCGCAATGCGCTGTCCGACGATTTTGAAGTGCCGCTGGGCCTGTACCTGCAGGCCACGCCACCTCGCGACATCGTGGCCCGCATGCTGCGCAACCTGAAAGACATCCACACCTCGCAAAGCGACTGGTTGCGCCTGCTGCCGGTGCTAAACCGCCTGCTGGTGCTGCAGCCCGATGCCTGGAGCGACTACCGCGACCGCGGCCTGGCCCATGCCGCCCTGGGCAACAGCGCCCAGGCCGTGGAAGACCTGGAAAAGTACCTGCTGTGCGCCGAAGACCCGCTGGACATCGACAGCATCGCCTACCGCATCAGCACGCTGCGGCGGGCCAAGAGCTAACGGCCTTGTCGCTGTTCCACTGGCTGGACCGTGGCCTGGCACGCTGCACCGCAGCCGCCAGCCTGCTGGCCATTCCCCTGGCCCTGTTGCTCTGCGCCCAATGGCCCTTGCGCGACGGCCTGCACGCCTACTCCAGCCAGGCCAATGACCTGGCCCAACTGGTGTTTGGCCTTTACGTCAGCATCGCCATGGCCTACGCCACACGCACCCACAGGCACCTGACACCCAACGTACTGGCCCGCCACTACCCGCCGCGGCTGCGCCGCTGGCTGCTGCGTGGCACCACCCTGGCCGTCGTCATCCCCTGGGCGGGCTTCATCGTGTATGCCGCCGTGCCCATGGTGTGGCAGTCGCTGCAGCAGTGGGAGCGCTTTCCCGATACGTCCAACCCCGGCTACTGCCTGCTCAAGCTCAGTGTGCTGCTGCTCGCTCTGTTGACACTGCTGCAGGCCGTGGTGGACCTGCTCCGCCCCGCAGACTGCCCACGCTGATGGGTGCCACCGGACTCTGGATGCTGCTGGCCACCGCCGTGGCCATGGCCACCAGCGGTCTGCCAGCGTGGCTGGTGCTGGTCGGCACGGCCATGCTGTTTGCCGCGGCTGGGCTGGCCTTGGGCACTTTGGCATTGCCGCTGTTCTCCGTCCTGCCCCTGCGCCTGTTGGGGCTGCTGGAGCACGATCTGCTGCAAGCGCTGCCGCTGTACGTACTGGTGGGTGCCATGCTGAACCACCTGCCGCTGATGGATATTTTGCTGCGCGTGGCCCAGCACCTGCTGCGCCGCACCGCCGCCGCGCCGTACCTCGCTGGCATGGGTTTGGGCGCGCTGCTGGCTCCGATGAACGGCACCGTCGGCTCCAGCGTCGTGATGCTGTCGCGCGCCATGGCACAGCGGCTGGATGCCCAAGGCGTAGCCCCCGAGCGCAGCGCCGCCCTGGTGTGCGCCGCCAGCACCCTGGGCGTGGTGGTGCCGCCATCATTGGTGCTGATCTTGCTGGGCGACGCCATGATGCGGGCCCACACCGAAGCGGTCAACGCCACCGGCCAGGCGGTGCGCATCCTCAATACCCAAGACATCTTCCACGGTGCGCTGCCGCCAGCGGCGGCCATGCTGCTGCTGTTCATGCTGGTGGCGTGGTGGCGCAACCGGGGCGCGGTGCCACAACCCCTGCCTGCCGCGCCCGCCCCCAGCCGCAGCGACTGGGCAATTGCCATCGGCAGCGTGGCCAGCATTCTGGCGCTGTTGGGCTCCGTCACGTTGGGGCGGCTGTATGCCGTAGAAGGGGCCGCTACCGGCTGCCTGGCGCTAGGGGTGTTCGGCCTGGCGAGCCGCAGCCTGACCCTGGCGGTAGGCCGCGCCATTCTGCGCGACACCCTGGCCACCACCGGCGCGCTATTTGCCCTGCTGGTCGCCGCCAGCACCTACACACTGGTGCTGCGCGCCTGGGGCACGGATGCGTGGATTAGCCAGTTCTTACAAGGCCTGCCTGGGGGTGGCATGGCCTTGGCCGTGGTGCTGGCAATCCTGCTGCTGAGCGCATTTATTCTGGACGCCCTGGAGATTATTTTTGTGCTGATCCCCATCGCCATGCCACCGCTGCTGGTACTGGAGCCCAACGCCACCTGGGTGGCCGTACTGGCCTTGCTGGTGCTGCAATTGGGATTTTTGCTGCCGCCCTTTGGCTACGCGATTTTGATGGTGGGCAGCGTGCTGCCGCGCAAGCTGTCTACCCGCAGCCTTGGCCAGGCCTTGCTACCCTATTTGCTGGTGCAAGCCGGTGTGCTGGGAGCCGTACTGCTGTGGCCGCCGCTGGTGTGGCAGCCCAACACCAGCGCCGACGCCACGTTGTCGGAGCAAGAAGTACAGCAGTTGTTGGAACAACAGCGGCTGGAAAACCAGCAACCCTGAACTTCGGCTTATGCTGCCATAGAGGCTTTGCGGGCCCCCACGGCCTGCTTGCGGTACAGCACCAGCGTGGCGACCAGCCCGCACAGCGCCGCAAACGTCATCCACAATGCCGGAGCCGCCTTGTTGCCGCTGGCCTCAATCAGGCCAGTGGCAATCGCGGGGGTGAAGCCGCCAAAAATCGCTGTGGCCAGGCTGTAGGCCAACGAAAAGCCCACCGTGCGCACCTCCACCGGCATCACCTCGGTGAGCGCCACCACCATCGCACCGTTATAGCTGGCGTACAAAAAGGACAGCCATAGCTCTACGGTCAGCATCTTCTCGAAGCTGGGGGCGTTGGTCAGCCAGGTCATGGCCGGATAGGCGCTGAGGATGGTCAACACGGTAAAGAACAACAGCAGCGGACGGCGGCCAATGCGGTCCGACAGCGCGCCCATCAACGGCAGCCAGATGAAGTTAGAGATACCCACGCACAGCGTGACGACCAGCGCGTCGGTGGTGCTCAGGTGCAGCACGCTTTTGCCAAACGTGGGGGTGTAGACCGTGATCAGGTAAAACGACACCGTGGTCATGGACACCAGCATCATCCCGGCCACTACCAGGCCCCAGTTGTCCAGCATCGAGCGGAAGATCGCCCGGGTGTCGGGCCGGTGCTTGCGCTGCATGAATTCTTCGGTTTCCTGCAGCGAGCGGCGCAGCATGAACAGCACCGGGACGATCATGCAGCCGATGAAGAAGGGCACGCGCCAGCCCCAGGCACCGATTTCCAGCGGCGTGAGCCAGATGTTCAGCATGTAGCCCAGCGCCGCCGCCACGATGATGGCCACCTGCTGGCTGGCCGACTGCCAGCTCACATAAAAACCTTTGCGCCCCGGCGTAGCCATTTCGGCCAGGTACACCGACACACCGCCCAGCTCCACCCCGGCCGAGAAGCCCTGCAGCAAGCGGCCGATCAGCACCAGCGCGGGAGCCAGGTAGCCAATGCTGGCATAGCCGGGTACGCAGGCGATCAATATGGTGCCAGTGGCCATCAGGGCCAAGGTCACGATCAGCCCCTGCCGCCGCCCTACCCTGTCCACATACGCCCCCAGAAAAATCGCCCCCAGCGGACGCATCAGAAAGCCAGCGCCAAAGGTCATGAAAGTGAACATCAGCGACGCAAACTCGTCGGCCGCGGGAAAGAAGGTTTTGGCGATGTAGGTGGCGTAAAAGCCGAACAGGAAGAAGTCGAACATCTCCATGAAGTTGCCGCTGGTGACACGGAGCACCGTGCCAAACTTCGACTGCGCGGGGGAGGCGGTCATGCTTGTCATTTTTTGGGGAGTGTGAACAGGGGGAATGGGAACGAGCTGGCGTGACCAGTCGATTCCATTGTGTGCCTGCCGCGGTGCGCCACAGAGCGCGCGCGCCGGGTTTTACCGCCTGTTCACATTGCTTTACGCCGCAGCATTGCAGCGCCCCCAAAGATCAGCGTGGAGCCGGGGTTTCGGCCAGAAACAGCGCTTGCAAATCGCTCAAAAAGTCAAAGCCCCGCACCGTGGGCCGCACCCGCACGCCATCGCGCTCCAGCAGGCCTTTGCGCTCGCCCTCGGCCAGGCCTTTCTGGATACTGGTCAGCGGCAGGCCGGTGCGCTCGGTGAACTTCGGTAGCTCAAAGCCGTCGCGCAAGCGCAGGGCGTTGAGCATGTACTCAAACGGCAGCTCGGCACGCGCAACGTCGTCGTCCTGCGCCACCGCCTTGCCTGCCAGGGCGTTGACCATGTACAGATTCGGCTCCCGGTACCGTACCTGGCGGATGATGCGGTGGGCAAAGCTGAGCTTGCTGTGCGCGCCTGCGCCAATGCCCAGGTAGTCGCCAAACTGCCAGTAATTCTGGTTGTGCACGCAGGCGTGGCCCGGTAGCGCGTAGGCCGAGACTTCGTAGCGGTCCATGCCCGCAGCCAGGGTCATCTCGGTGATCTTGTCCAGCATGTCGTAGCCCAGGTCCTCCTCGGGCACCACGGGCGGAAACTTGGCGAAATAGGTGTTGGGCTCGATGGTCAGCTGGTAAATACTGATGTGTTTAGGCCCTAGCGCAAGCGCTGTCTGCATATCCAGCTCTAGATTTTGTAGCGTTTGACCGGGCAGCGCGTACATGATGTCGAGGTTGAAGGTGTCAAACGACTGGGCCGCTTCCTCCACCGCCGCGATGGCCTGGGCGCTGTCGTGCACCCGGCCCAGGGCTTTCAGGTGGTCGTCGTTGAAGCTCTGCACCCCGACGGACAAGCGCGTCACCCCGGCACTGCGGTAGGCGCGGAAACGGTTCTTCTCGAAGGTGCCGGGGTTGGCCTCCAGCGTGATTTCGCAGTCCGGCTCCAGCTTCAGACGGGCGCGGATGTCGCCGATCAGGCGGTCGATAGCCTGCGGTGAAAACAGGCTGGGCGTGCCGCCGCCAATGAAGATGCTATGCACCGTGCGGCCCCAGACCAGCGGCAGCGCGGCCTCCAGGTCGGCCATCAGCGCGTCGATGTAGCGCTGCTCGGGCACTTCGCTGGTGGGTGTGGGAGCTGAAAGACTCGCAGCGGGATGCAGGGTCTGCGCGCCATCGGCCCGCAATTCATGCGAGTTGAAGTCGCAGTACGGACATTTCTTCAGGCACCAGGGCAGGTGCACGTACAGCGACAACGGCGGCAGCGCAGCCAGTTGCAGCAGGCCGGGGCGCATGTGGTGTTGCAGGTCTTTCATGGCAGCCAACGCTCGCGCATCAGGGCCAGCATGGCGCGGGACGACTGGCCGCGGTGGCTGTGGGCGTTCTTCACCTCGGCCGTCAGCTCGGCAAAGGTCTTGCCTAACTGCGGGAGAAACATCACCGGGTCAAAGCCAAAGCCGTGCTCGCCCTGCGGCGCGCGGGTGATTTCGCCCACGGCCCGGCCCACGGCGATCAGCGGTTCGGGGTCTTGCGGGCTGCGCACGGCCACCAGGGTGCTGACCAGCGCGGCACGGCGGTTGTCTATGTGCGCCATCTGCTCCAGCAGCGCCCGCACGTTGTTGTCGTCGCTCTTGGGGTAGCCGAACTGGGTGGCGTAGTAGGCGGTCTGCACGCCCGGCAGGCCGCCGAAAGCATCTACGCACAGGCCCGCGTCGTCGGCCACGGCAGGCAAGCCGCTGTGGGCGCTGGCGTGCCGGGCCTTGGCCAGGGCGTTTTCGACGAAGGTGTGGAAGGGTTCATCCGCTTCCGGGATGCCTAAAGCGCCCTGCGCCACCAGTTCCATGCCCAGCGGGGCGAACAGGGCTTGCAGCTCGAACAGCTTGCCCGCGTTATTGGATGCGAGTACGATTTTCATAACAAATGGGGCTCTAGCGTATATTTTATAGGGGTAGGCAGCTCTCAATTAAGTAGCAAAATTTTTACCCAACCTGGGGGTTAAAGGACGCTACGGCTCTTGCCAGAAATACCGCAGAACCGGCTTTGCCGGGCTGCTGGTATTGCCCCCTGCAAGGGGGTTGGCGAAAGACGCGCAGCGCTACAGCCTGGGGGTGTGCCTCATTTCGATAGTGCCTGCTGCTGCAGGTCCATCAGCTCGACGATACCTTTTTCGGCCAATGCCAGCAGCGCGTCCATCTCGGCGCGGGTGAAGGCCACACCCTCGGCCGTGCCTTGCACTTCCACGAAATGGCCGGCGCCGGTCATCACCACGTTCATGTCGGTATCGCAGGCGGAGTCTTCGGTGTATTCCAAGTCCAGCAGCGGCGTACCCTGCACAATGCCCACCGAAATGGCGGCCACGGGCTGGAGGATGGGCGTGGTGGCGATCTTGTCCGCCTTGAGCAACACGTTGACGGCATCCTGCGCGGCCACAAACGCACCGGTGATGGCGGCGGTGCGGGTACCGCCGTCGGCCTGCAGCACGTCGCAATCGAGGTGGATAGTGCGCTCGCCGAGCTTCTTCAGGTCGAACACGGCCCGCAGGGATCGCCCAATCAGGCGTTGGATTTCCTGGGTGCGGCCACTCTGCTTGCCACGCGCAGCCTCGCGGTCGCTGCGGGTGTGGGTGGCGCGCGGCAGCATGCCGTATTCAGCGGTGACCCAGCCCTCGCCACTGCCCTTCTTGTGGCCGGGTACTTTTTCTTCCACCGAGGCGGTGCACAGCACTTTGGTGTTGCCAAACTCGATCAGCACCGAGCCTTCGGCGTGCATGGTGTAGCCCCGGGTGATGCGCACCGGGCGAAGTTGCTGGGCGGCACGACCGCCGCTACGGATGAATTCGGTCATGGTGTGGATTCTGGGTAGAGCCAGCATAGAAGCTGACCCAGGTTAAATAAATGACTTCAACGCAAAGGTGAGAGCAGCATCATTCCAGAAACACCGCAGAGCTGGCTTTGCCAGGCTGCTGGTGTTGCCCCCTGCAAGGGGGTTGGCGAAAGATGCGAAGCACTGCAGCCTGGGGG
This sequence comes from Rhodoferax sp. RT5P35, assembly GCF_056521385.1. Taxonomy (NCBI): domain Bacteria; kingdom Pseudomonadati; phylum Pseudomonadota; class Betaproteobacteria; order Burkholderiales; family Comamonadaceae; genus Rhodoferax; species Rhodoferax sp. RT5P35. The sequence continues at coordinate 270,210 of NZ_JBWMAX010000003.1, forward strand.
TGAGCCACATTCAAGCGCGTTTTGCAGCAGCTCTACGGATGGCTTCGTTAATTTCAGCGATGGACCGCTCGATGGCTGCATCGTCCAGATCGTCAATCAGGCTGTCTGGCCCCTGGGGCTGGATGGACGAGGCGAACACGCCCTCCTGGATGGTGTCGGTGGAGATGCCCCGGGTGGACTCGAACATGTCCGGGGTTTCCCATTCGATGGCCAGCACAGTGACGTTGTCGCTGCGGGCACCCGCCGTGCGCAGCGCCTGTTCGACCAGGTCGGGCACGGCCTGCGACACCGGGGCACTGGCCAGGCCGTGCACGATGGTGGCATCGTCCAGGCTGTCCCACAGGCCGTCCGAGCAGAGCATGATTTTGTCGCCCTGGTGGAGCGCGATGGGGCCGGTCACATCAAACTGGGGTTTGACCGGTGAGCCCAGACAGGTGTAGAGCACGTTGCGGTTTGTCGTATGGGGCAGCTGCGGACCGCCTTCGGCACGGTGCTGCTCGGCGTAGGAATGGTCGCGGGTGCGGGCCAGCAGCAGGCCGTCGCGTACCACGTACAGGCGCGAGTCGCCGCAGTGCGCCCAGGTGGCACTGTTGCCTTGCACCACGGCGGCGACCAGGGTGGTGCGGGGGGTGTCGAGCATGCCGTGTTTGGCGGCGTAGCGCAGGATCTGGTCGTGGGCCGACAGCAGCGCACTGCTGAGAAATCCGGCCGCATGCGGCAGCAAGGGGCGGGCCTGTTTCTGGTACAGGGTGGACAGGCTTTGCAGCGCTATCTGGGCCGCAACTTCGCCCTCCGGGTGGCCGCCCATGCCGTCGGCCAGCAGGAACAGGCCTGAGCCGCTGGTGTAGCAGTAGCCCATGCGGTCTTCATTTTTTTCACGGCCACCCTTGCGGCTGACCTGGAATACGGAAAACTTCACTTGGGCGCAGCCCCGATCCCGGTAGCTTCGCGGACGTTTTTCTTGGTGTCAGACACCAGGGTGTCGAACTGCAGGCGCAGCTTCTCGGCCACGGTGAGCTTGGTGTAGCGGCGCTCGCCTTCGCGGCTGAGCTCTTTTTGCAGCGCAAACACCGACTGTGGGCGCGACAGCGGGTCGATCGACATGCACCATTCGACCACCTCGATCAGGTTGTCCGAATAAATGCCGCGCAGCCGCGACAGCGCCAGACCGATACGGTCCTTTTCCAGCCGCTGCGGCGCTTCGTTGGGCGGAAAACCCTGCATACAGGCGTAGATGCAAGCACCGATGGCATAGATGTCGGTCCAGGGGCCCATGGACGCATCGCGCCGGTACATCTCCGGGGCGGCAAAGCCGGGGGTGTACATGGGGCGGATGAAGTTGCCTTCCTTGTTCAGCACTTCGCGGGCCGCGCCGAAGTCGATCAGCACCGCCTTGTTGTCGTCGGTGATGAAGATGTTGGCGGGTTTGATGTCCAAATGCAGCATCTTGTGCTGGTGCACGATGCGCAAGCCACGCAAAATTTCGTCAAACAGGCTGCGGATGGTGGACTCGCGGAACACCTTTTGCTTGCGCTGGTCGCGCGAGGTGATGATGAAGTCCTGCAGGGTCGCGCCCTCCAGGTAGTTCATCACCATGTAGACGGTTTCGTTCTCGCGGAAGAAGTTGAGCACGCTGACCACCGAGGGGTGCGAAATTTGCGCCAGCGAGCGCCCTTCTTCAAAAAAGCTCTTCAGCCCCAACCGGTACAGCGACAGCTTTTCGGGCTGCACCTGCGGCAGCAGCTCGCCGACTTCGCGGGTGGCCAGGCTGCTGGGCAGGTATTCCTTGATCGCCACCTGGCCGCCATCGGCCCCCACCGCCAGGTACACCACCCCGAACCCGCCCGACGAGAGCCGCCGCACGATGTGGTAGTCCCCGATAGCGGTGCCGGGCGGGAGCGTGGCCGGTTTGTTTTTGGACATAAATAGGGAGGGGGAGCGAGGAAGCGGCAGAAGCCAGTTATTCTCAGGCCATTGCAACGATATGTACCTTCTCAATGCCAGTTTACAGCATGACCGGCTACGCCAGTGCCCAGCACAGCAGCGCCACCGCCACCCCTGAATCCGAGTCTAAAACAGAGTCCAAGAGCACGGCGGCACGCCGCCTGGGGATCGAAATCCGCTCGGTCAACAGCCGCTTTCTGGACCTGAGCTTTCGCCTGCCTGACGAGTTGCGCAGCCATGAACCCGCGCTGCGCGAACGCGTCATGGCGCAGCTCAAGCGTGGCAAGGTGGAAGTGCGCGCCGCCATTGAAACCACCACCTCCGGCAGCCTGGCCGCGCCGTCGCCCCAGTTGCTGCAGCGCGTCAACTCGCTGCAAGACTCCATCAAGGCCTGGTTGCCCCAGGCCGCGCCGCTGGGCGTGGCCGACATCCTGCGCATGGCATCCAACGAGCAAGCCCCCACCAATGACTGGGCCGACGATGTGCTGCCACTGGCCGACACGGTGCTGCAATCCCTGGTGGCCGCCCGCCAGCGCGAAGGCGAACGCCTGACGACCATGCTGGTGGGGCACCTGCAGCAATTGCGCGCCCTGGCCGAGAAAGCCCTGCCCCTGGTGCCCCAGTTGGTGGAGCAGCAGCGCCAGCGCTTTATCGAGCGCTGGAAAGAAGCCATGGCCCTGGCCGAGGGCGCTACCCTGCCCGAAGCCGCCCAGGACCGCGCGCTGACCGAGGCCACCGCCTTCGCCATCCGCATCGACGTGGCCGAGGAGCTGACCCGCCTGCATTCGCATCTGGACGAGATGGAGCGCATCCTCAAAAAAGGCGGCGAAGTCGGCAAGCGGCTGGACTTCTTGATCCAGGAACTGCACCGCGAAGCCAACACCATGGGCAGCAAATCCGCCGCGCTGGAGCTGACCCGCATCTCGGTGGACATGAAGGTGCTGATCGAGCAGATGCGGGAGCAGGTGCAGAACGTGGAGTGACTAGAACACCCCCAGGCTCCAGCACAAGCGCTTTCCGCCCACCCCCTTGCAGGGGGCAACTGCAGCAGTCTGGCGGAGCCAGTCCTGCGCAGTTCACGAAAGGGCATCGCTGCGCTTGCCTTGGGGCGGGCAGGGGTCAGGGGGCGGGGTGTTTGTTGCGTCCCTTCTTTCTTCCTCCCCTTCCGGGGGAGGGTCGGGGTGGGGGATTTCCTGGAATTTATAAGAAATCAGCTTCTAGCGCATACAGTGCCTGCACAAGCAGCTACATAAAGTAGAGCAAAATCTAGCGCGGTGCTGCCGTCGCAAAAGCCAGGTTCGGTAGCGACAGCGTGGCTTCGGCCACTTCCAGCAGACGGCGGTTTTGGTCCATGGAGGTTTTTTGCAGCATCCGAAAGGCGGCTTCCTCGTCCATGCCCAGCCGGGCCATCAGCAGGCCCTTGGCCCGCTCGATCACCTTGCGCTCGTGCAGGGCGCGGCGGGCGGCATCCAGTTCGGCTTCCATGCTGGCCATGCGGGAGGATTGCGTTTGTAGCAGGTCGCGCAGCGCGGTGGATTCGCTGGCAAGGCTGCCCGCCGGTTCGGGCGTAGCGCTCGGTGGGGTGCCGGTATCAAAAAACCGGTCTACCGCATGCGTGCGCTGCGGCGGGTTGTCGCGCAGGCTGCGCAGCAGGCCTTTGGAGTCTTGCAGGTCCTGCTGGGCCTCGAGAATGCGGGCCGCGCAGTCCGCGCGCAGACGTTTGACCAGCGCTACCTGCAACTGCCACAGGGCATTGATGCGCTCGGTGCACACCTCGAACCACGGCTCGCTGAGCTTGCTGTCCAGGGCCGCACCGGGCTTGGCAATGCACAGCGTGCGACGCAGACGTTCCAGTTGCGCAACACCGGGGGCCAGTTGCTGCTGCTCCCAGAGTGCCCGCAGCGCCGGTTCGGCGAATTCGGCAAACACCCGCAGGCTGCGCTCCTGCGCGTCTATCAAATGCACGACGCGCTGTTGCTGCGCCGCATTGCCCAAGTTATCCAGGCCCGATGCATACATCAGCGCGCCCACCGCCCGCTCCTGCCCCGCCTCTTCCTGGGCCTGCACCAGGTGCAGCAAGGCCACCAGCAGGCGCGACACGCTGGGCAGCCCAGCTCCATCGGCTACGTGGAAAACCAGCTCGACCAACCCGGCAATCAAATGGCTGAAAGCCGCCACCGCATCGTGGGCGCCCATGGCCTGGCGCTCAATCTGGCTGCGCAGCGCCGCCAGCGCGTCCAGGCCCAGCAGAGCCCAGGCCATCAGAGACAGCGCCTTGGCGGTCGCCCCCTGGGCAGGCTCCAGATGCTCGGCAAACACTGCACGCAACTGCGCTTCCAGTGGCTCCACCTCACCCACGATTTTGCGGCGCATATCGGCAAAGCGCTGCGCCTTGGATGCCAGGTAAATGCTGGACGCTCCGCGCTCGCGCTGCAGGCCCTGGATCAACTGGCCAATCGCATCCACCAGCTCGGCCCGGCTGGCCAGTTGGCGCACCGCGTCGATCTCCAGCTGCTTGGCGCGCAGCACGAGGTTGGAGACCGACAGGGCTGCGGGCATACCTCTAGGCCAACGCTACGCTGACACGCCCCGCATCCACGCGCACACCGTGCGCCCGCACCGACTGCTCGGGCGTTTCCACACATTCGCCGGTGCGCAGGTCGAAGTGGTTTTTGTACAGCGGCGAGGCGACGACGACGCGCTCACCCAGGTTGCCCATCAGGCCGCGCGACAAGACGCTGGCCCCCGATTTCGGGTCCACGTTGTCGATGGCGAAGAACTGGTCGCTTCCATCGACAGTGTTCAGGCGGAACACCGCCACGTGCCGGTTGTCCACCAGGGCGCACACACCGGTGCTGGGCAGGATGTCGTCGACCGCGCAGATGTCGGTCCAGGTTGGGGTAGTGGTCATCACAGTATCCTTATGCGGTTTCAACAGCCATAGCAACAGCAGACACGCGCTCTTCTGCGCTGGCGGGCCGGATCTGGCCGCGCTCTTCCACGAAGATCACATGCTCGTCTTTCTTGTCGCTGTTGACGAAGCTGCGGAAACGCTTGCGGGTTTCGGGGTCGGACACAGCGGTTTTCCACTCGCACTGGTAGGTGTTGACCACGTGCTGCATCTGCGCTTCCAGCTCGGCGCACAGGCCCAGGCTGTCGTGGATGAGCACGTCCTTCAGGTAGTCCAGGCCCCCTTCGAGGTTTTCGCGCCAGGTACTCGTGCGCTGCAGGCGGTCGGCGGTGCGTACGTAGAACATCAGCACGCGGTCGATCATGCGCACCATGTCTTCCTTGGACATGTCAGAGCCAAACAGCTCGGCGTGGCGCGGCTTCATGCCGCCGTTACCGCAGATGTAGAGGTTCCAGCCCTTCTCGGTGGCGATGATGCCGATGTCCTTGCCCTGGGCTTCGGCACATTCACGGGTGCAACCCGACACGCCAAACTTGATCTTGTGCGGGCTGCGCAAGCCCTTGTAGCGGTGCTCCAGCTCCACGGCCAGGCCCACGCTGTCGCCCACGCCGTAGCGGCACCAGGTGGAGCCTACGCAGCTCTTCACCGTGCGCAGCGACTTGCCGTAGGCATGGCCCGATTCGAAGCCTGCGTCGATCAACTCTTCCCAGATGGGGGGCAGCTGCTCGACGCGCGCGCCGAACAAATCGACCCGCTGGCCACCGGTGATCTTGGTGTACAGGCCGTACTTCTTGGCCACCTGGCCGACGGCGATCAGGCCGTCCGGCGTGACCTCGCCACCCGGCATGCGCGGCACCACCGAGTAGGTGCCGTCTTTCTGGATGTTGCCCAGGTAGTAGTCGTTGCTGTCCTGCAAACCGGCCAGGTCTTTCTTGAGCACAAACTCGTTCCAGATGGAGGCCAGCACACTGGCGGCCACCGGCTTGCAGATGTCGCAGCCCAGGCCGGTGCCGTGCTTGGCCATCAACTCGTCGAAGCTCTTGATGTTGCCCACACGCACCAAGTGGTAGATCTCTTGGCGCGAGTACGCAAAGTGCTCACAGATGTGGTTGTTGACGGCCATGCCCAGGCGGCCCATCTCGAACTTCATCACCTGGGTGACTAGCGGCACGCAGCCGCCGCAGGTGGCACCGGCCTTGGTGCAGGCCTTGATTTCGGCCACGGTGCAAGCGCCCTCGCCCACGGCGGCGCAGATCGCCCCCTTGCTAACGTTGTTGCACGAGCAGATTTGCGCCGCGTCGGGCAGCGCCTCCACCCCCAGGCCGGGCTTGGCCTTGCCGTCGCTGGACGGGAAGATCAAGAATTCGGGGTCGGTCGGCAGGGTGATGCCGTTCAGCGCCATTTGCAGCAGCGTGCCGTACTCGGTGGCGTCGCCGATCAGCACCGCGCCCAGCAGCTTCTTGCCGTCTTCGCTGATGACGATCTTCTTGTAGATTTGGCGCAGCTCGTCCACGTACTGGCAGCTGCGGCTCTTGGGGGTGCGGCCCTGGGCATCGCCAATGCTGGCCACGTCCACGCCCATCAGCTTGAGCTTGGTGCTCATGTCGGCACCGGTAAAGGCGGCAGTGGCTTCGCCGGCAATCTGGCGGGCCACCACGCGGGCCATGTCGTAGCCGGGAGCCACCAGGCCAAATACCTGCTCGTTCCACGCGGCGCATTCGCCGATGGCGTAGACGTTGTGGTCACTGGTGCGGCAGGCGTTGTCGATCACCACGCCACCACGTGGACCGATAGCCAGAGCGCATTGGCGGGCCAGGTCGTCACGCGGTCGGATACCGGCAGAGAACACGATCATGTCGGTCTCCAGATGGGTGCCGTCGGCAAACACCATGCGGTGGCGGGCGGTGGCACCGTCGGTGATTTCCTGGGTGTTGCGGCCGGTGTGTACGTGCAGGCCCAGTTCTTCGATCTTGGCGCGCAGCACGCGGCCACCGCCTTCGTCTACCTGCACGGTCATCAGGCGGGGGGCAAATTCGACTACGTGGGCTTCCAGACCCATGTCGCACAGGGCTTTGGCGCATTCCAGGCCCAGCAAGCCGCCGCCCACCACCACACCGGTTTTCGATTTTTTACCGGATGCCGTCATGGCCTCCAGGTCTTCGATGGTGCGGTAGACGTGGATGTGTTCGCGGTCGCGCCCGGGCAACGGTGGCACAAAGGGGTTGGAGCCAGTGGCCAGCACCAGCTTGTCGTAGGCCAGCACATCACCGTCCAGCGTGGTCACGGTTTTGGCGATACGGTCAACCGAGGCAGCGCGGGCAGCCAAACGCAATTGGAATCCGGTGCGCTCGAAAAAGCCGGGCTCGACCAGGGACAGGTCGTCTGCGGTTTTGCCGCTGAAGAATTCGGAAAGGTGGACGCGGTCGTAGGCTGGGCGGGGCTCCTCGCAGAGCACCGTGACCTCGACATCGGTCATGCCGGTCTCGGCCAAGGTCTCCAAGAACTTGTGACCCACCATGCCGTGGCCAACTAAAACTATTTTCATCGTGCGTATCCTGCAAATAACCCGAGACGGTCGCAGGTACAGGCATATCGCACCGGTCCACGGCACGAACCGTGGACGAACCAGTGCAACACACCCTCCGCGAAACCACGGGCGTGGGTTGGAACTACCTGGCGATCGGCCCTACAGAGCCGGTCGCGTGGGGGGTTCCGCCTTCATTAGCGGAGGGAGTCTTTCACTCCACAGGCAGCTTTACCTGTGGACACCTGTGCTAAGCAGTATCCATGCCAGAAATTTGGGCAGGGATAGGCGCGATTTGCGGGTGAACCCAGGAAGCATGCAGGGGGAATCGCCTCACCACGGTGCAATCCATCCCCAACTTGGGGCACAGGGTCAATTTGCTATATAAAAAATAGCTGCTTGCGTTTATATAACCTGCGCTAGAGGCACTTTTTGTATAAATTTTTAGCCAGGCAGCAGCCAGTGCGCACCCCCACGAACCCGGGCTCCATGCCCACTGACCTGCGGGTAAGTACTAAATTGACAGTGCATTTGACCAATTCAATAATCTGGCCACCACCTAATACGATTTAATAACTTTCTACAGCACGCTCTCGCCGTTAGTTGGTACACCCCGTTTGCCCAAAAAAACGCCCAGCCAGTCTCAGTCTTAATGACTAATACGTAAAAGTTAACTATGACAAAAATTCTGTACTTCACCCCGGCATTGCTGCTGTCCGCCTTGGGCTCCACCGCCATGGCCGCCCCCATCGACATCTCGATGTGGCGGCACGAGAGTGGCGACCTGGAGGTGACCTTGACCCGGGCCATGATCGAAGACTTCAACAAGTCGCAGCCAAAGTACAAAGTGGTCTACGAGAACCTGCCCAAGGGCTCGTTCACCCAGTCGGTCACCGCCGCCGCCGTGGCCAAAAAGCTGCCCTGCCTGATCGACATGGACCAGCCCACCGTGGCCAACTTTGCCTGGTCCGGCTATGTGCGCCCGCTGGACAAACTGCTGGACAAAGACATCCAGGCCGATTTGCTGGAAGGCGGCAAGGGCAGCTACAAGGGGGTGTTGTATTCAGTGGGCCAGTACGACGTGGCACTGGCCCTGTATGCCCGCAAGTCGGCATTGGCCAAAGCAGGTGTGCGGATTGCCACCATTGCCCAGCCCTGGAGCCTGGCCGAGACCAACGACGCCCTGGCCAAGCTGAAGAAGCTGCCCGAGTTTGAATACGTGATCGACATCCACAACAGCTATGACGGCGAGTGGTGGACGTATGGCTTTTCTCCCTGGCTGCAAAGCTTTGGCGGCGACCTGATCGACCGCAAGAGCATGACCACTGCCGAGGGCGTGCTCAACGGCAAGCCTGCCGTAGCGTTCGGCAACTGGTTCCAGGACCTGTTCAAAAAGGGCTACGTCAACAAGAAGCCCGCCGACGACAAATCCTTCCTCCAGGGCCGGGTGCCGCTGGACTTTGTGGGCAGTTGGGGGCATGACGATATTTTCAAGAAATGGGGTGACGATGCAGTGGTGATGCCGGTGCCCGACTTCGGTACTGGCCCCAAGATCGGCGCGGCATCCTGGCAGTACGGCATCAGCACCAGTTGCCCCAACCCCGAGGGCGCTGCCGCCTTCATCAACTTCATGCTACAGCCTGCCAACGTGGCCAAGCTGGCACAGGCCACCTCGCTGCTGCCCGCCTCCAAGCGTGCGGCGGCCCTGACCACCGACTACCGCGAAGGTGGCAAGCTGCGCTTTTACTACGACTTTGCGCAGAAATACGCGTTGACCCGCCCGTCCACGCCCGGCTACCCGTTCCTGACCAGCACGTTTGAAAAAGCCCTGCGCGACATCGCCACCGGGGCCAATGTGCAAACCACGCTGGACAACGCCGCCGATGCCATTGGCCGCAACATCGCGGACAACAAGGGCTACGGCTTCAAGCCCTAAGGCAACACCGCCATGTCCACCGCCCTTCCCCTGCCCGCTGCGGCGGGAACCCCGGCGGCGCGCCCCAGCCTGCGCCGCGTGCACAAGCTAGAGTCGCGCACGGCCTGGTTGATGTCGGCCCCGGCACTGGTCGCGCTGCTGCTGTTCGTGGTGCTGCCGTTTGTACTGGCCATCGTGTTCAGTTTTACCAACCAGCGCCTGCTGTCGCCCAACCCGACCGAGTTTGTCGGGCTGCGCAATTACGACCGCCTGCTCAGCGTCACCGTGGTGCCGATCCAGGCAGAAAAAACCGCCACCGGCCAGCCGGTGCTGGACGCGCAAGGCCAGCCGCAATACCCGCGCCTGCGCAGCGTGGTCCGGGGCAACCCGGCCTACCTGGGCTACGAGGACTACCGTGAGGTGTCGGCCTGGAACCTGGGCGGCACCCGCTACACCCTGGTCGCCAAAGACCCGCTGTTTTGGCGGGGCCTGTTCAACATCGCGTTCTTCGTGCTGCTGGTGGTGCCGCTGCAGTGCGGCGCGGCGTTGGGCTGCGCCCTGCTGATCAACCAAAAGCTGCCGGGCATGACGCTGTACCGCACCATATTTTTCAGCCCGGTGGTGATTTCGATGGTGGTGATCAGCATCGTCTGGACGTTTTTATACGACCGCCAGTTTGGCCTGGTGAACCAGCTGCTGGGCAACCTGTCGTTTGGCCTCATCCAACCGATCGACTGGTTGGGGGACCCGGCGGTAGCCATGGTGGCGATTGTCATCATGAGTGCCTGGCAGGCCATGGGGTTCCAGATGGTGATCTTTTTGGCGGGCCTGCAAAGCATCTCGCCCGACCTGTACGAGGCCGCCAGCCTGGACGGTGCCAAGGTGTGGAACAAGTTCCGCCACATCACCCTGCCCGGCCTGCGCAACACCACGGTGTTCATCCTTACGGCCACCACCATGCAGGCGTTTGCGCTGTTTACCCAGATCGATGTGATGACCCAGGGCGGCCCCGAGGATTCGACCGTCACCGTGATGTACAGCGTGGTGCGCACCGGCTTTCGTGAGCAAGACATTGCCTACGGCAGCACCATCACCGTGGTCTTCTTCGCCATTATTTTGCTGGTTGCGTTCTTGCAACGCCGCCTGATTACCGGGAGTGACAAATGATGCACACCAGCAAACGCATGCAGCGCCATACCAAGATGCTGGGCAACTACGCGTTGCTGACCCTGGTGGCCCTGGTGTTCGTGCTGCCGATTGCCTTCATGCTGGTGTCCAGCCTGAAAAGCAGCGACGCAATCTTTGCCGACCTGCGCTCGTGGCGGGCGTTTTTGCCGGTGGGCGAGCTGACGCTGGACAACGTGCGCTACGTGCTAGACCGGGGCAACTTCCAGCGCTACGTGGTCAATTCCATCCTGGTCACCGGCATCACCGTGGTCTTGAGCGTGGCAGTCAACGGCATGGCGGCCTTTGCGCTGGCCCGGCTGCAGTGGCGCGGGCGCGGCATGGTGCTGATGCTGGTGGTGGCGATCCTGATCATCCCGTTCGAGGCGATTGCCATCCCGCTGCTGATGCTGGTGAGCGCGCTGCCGGGCATCAGCTTCAGCGGCGGCATCCACATCACCGACACGCTGTTCAACACGCATCTGGTGCAGATATTGCCGTTTGTGGCCAGCCCGTTCTCGATCTTTTTGTTCTACCAGTTCTTCCGCGACTTGCCGCGCGAGCTGGACGAGGCCGCCCGCATGGACGGGGCCACGGCCTTCCAGGTGTTCACCAAGATCATTCTGCCGCTGTCCAAACCGGTGATTGCCACGGTGGCGATTCTGCAGTTCCTGGGTATGTGGAACCAGTACCTGTGGCCGATCATGGTGGTGCAAAGCGCCGATGTGCGCCCCGTCATGCCCGGCATCCAAGAGTTTTTCAACCGCACCCCGGCCTGGGGGCAAATCATGGCCTATGCGGCCATGGTCACGCTGCCGGTGCTGACGGTGTTCGCGGTCTTTCAACGCTGGTTCATCCAGAGCGTCGCTGGTAGCGGCGTCAAGGGGTAATTTTTTGAACCACACCATTTCCATATCGAACATGTCACACGACCCGCACCGACCTAGCTACCACTTCACCGCCCCCAGCGGCTGGATCAACGACCCCAACGGAGTCGGCTTCTACCAGGGCCGCTACCACGTGTTCTACCAGTACAACCCGGATGCCCCCCGGTGGGACCGCATCCAGTGGGGCCACGCCAGCAGTGCCGACCTGGTGCAGTGGCGCGACGAGCCCATCGCCCTGGTGCCCACGCCCGGGGACGATGCCGATGGCTGCTTCTCGGGCAGCTTCGCCCTGGTCGACGGCCAGCCCACGCTGTACTACACCGGCTACACCCTGGAGCGCCAGGTGCAGTGCGTGGCCACCAGCAGCGACATGGTCCGCTGGACCAAGCAGCCCGCACGCACCATCCGCGACAGGCCCGAAGGCGTGCACCCGCAGGACTTCCGCGACCCGTATGTGTTCCAGCACGGCGGCTGGTGGTACATGGTGGTGGGCGCCTCTGCCGACCACGCGCGCGGCCAGTGCCTGCTGTACCGCAGCGCGGACGGAGTGGATTGGACCTACCGCCACCCGCTGTTCACATCGCCCTTGCCCACGCTGGGGGTAGTTTGGGAATGCCCCAATTTTTTCCTGCTGGACGGCCAATGGGTGCTGACGGTATCGGTGTGGCCCAACCTGGGGGCGCACTACTTTGTGGGCCGGTTTGAAGACGAGCGCTTTGTTGCCGAGTCGGATGGCGTGCTAGACAGTGACAGCGGCGCATTCGCCCACCTGGCCATGCAAACCCCCGATGGCCGCACCCTGCAATGGGCCTGGATCAACGAGCAGCGCGAGCAGCTGTTGGTCGATGCCGATGGCTGGAGCGGTGCCCTCACCGTCCCGCGTGAACTCTCGCTAGACGCGCAGCAGCGCCTGCAGATGCGCCCGGCAGCCGCCCTGCACGCGTTGCGCGGCGCATCGGTGCCCACCACCGCCACCGGGGCCACCCGTGGCGAACTGCTCCGCTTCACCGGTCGCTGCCTGGACATCGAAGCCAGCTTCACCCTGCACGACCACCACAAGGTGGCGCTGACCGTGCTGGCCGCGCCCGATGGCAGCGAGGCCACCCGCATCGAATACTGGCCGGATGCGCATCGCCTGACGGTGGTGCGGGCACGCAGCGCGCTGTCGCAGCAAGTCAGCCACCAGAACGTGGTCGGCCACCTGTGCCTGGACGCTGGCGAGCCGCTGCGCCTGCGCGTGCTGCTAGACCACAGCGTGCTGGAGGTGTACGCCAACGAGCGCCTGTGCCTGACCACCCGCATCTACCCCACGCTGCCCGAGAGCGTGCACGGCAGCCTGTCGGTCGATGGCCATGCCGATGCCACGCTACAGGCCTGGGAGATGGGTTCCATCCACCTAGACCGCCAAACAACCTAAAACCGGAGACCAGCATGTCCGAAATCAGTTTCAAGAACATCAGCAAGGTGTACGCGGGTAGCCAGCGTGCGGTGATCAACAACGTCAACCTGCAGATCGGTGAGGCCGAGTTCTGCGTCTTCGTCGGCCCCAGCGGCTGCGGCAAGTCCACCCTGCTGCGCATGGTGGCCGGGCTGGAAGACATCAGCAGCGGCGAGCTCCGCATCCAGGACCAGCTGGTTAACGACGTGCCGCCGTCCGACCGGGGCGTGGCCATGGTGTTCCAAAGCTACGCCCTGTACCCGCACATGACGGTGGCCGAGAACATGGGCTTCTCGCTCAAGCTGGCCAAGCACAGCAAGGCAGACATTAAAAAGAAGGTGCTGGCCGCCGCTAAAATCTTGCAGCTCGAAGAGATGCTGGACCGCCAACCCAAGCAGCTCTCGGGCGGACAGCGCCAGCGGGTGGCGATTGGCCGGGCCATCGTGCGCGAGCCGCGGGTGTTTTTGTTTGACGAACCTTTGTCCAACCTGGATGCCGCGCTGCGCGTGGCCACCCGCATGGAAATCGCCCGGCTGCACCGCGACTTTGGCAGCGCCAGCATGGTTTACGTCACCCACGACCAGGTCGAAGCCATGACGCTGGCCGACAAAATTGTGCTGCTCAACAGCGGTGCCGCCACCGACACATACGGCACCATTGCCCAGATTGGCTCTCCGCTGGAGTTGTACCACCGCCCGCGCAACCGCTTTGTGGCCGGCTTCATCGGCTCGCCCAACATGAACTTTCTACCCGGCGTGCGCCAAAGCGTGGACAACACCACCAGCCAGATCACCGTGCCGGGGGGCCGCACCGTCCAGGCCATGGTCAGCCCCGGCGCGCGCAATACGACAGACGCCAACATGGGCATCGGTATCCGCCCCGAACACACCCGCTTGACCGATGCCGACAGCGCCGAGCGCAGCGTGCAAGGCCGCGTGGTCTACGCCGAATACCTGGGCGAAAGCAGCTATGTGCAGGTACAGCTGGCCACCGGCGAGATTCTGCTAGCCAAAGAAGAAGGCACGGCCAACGCGGTGATCGGCGACACCGTGGGTCTGCACTTCCCGCCCGATAAGCTCTATGCCTTCGATGCCCAGGACCAGGCTTACACCCGCACCGCGCCCGAGCCGCGGCTGCGCATGGCCCAAGCCATGCACGCCTGATTCCTGTCCCCATGGGGCCTTTAAAATGGCTTCGCCTGATTCTGGGCTGAACAGGTGACCCACTTTTATGCCCACGCCCCCGTCCACCCGCAGCCAGCGCATGCAAGCGCCCACCATGCGCGATGTGGCCAAGGCGGCGGGGGTGTCGCAAACGGCGGTGTCGTTCGTGCTCAATGGCCGAGCCGACAAAGAAATCTCCAAGGACACCAGCGAGCGCATCTGGGCCGCCATCCGCGCGCTGGGCTACCGGCCCAACGCGGTGGCGCAAAGCCTGCGGCTGGGCCGCTCCAGCCTGCTCGGGCTGGTCACGGATGAGATCGCCAGCACCCCGTTTGCCGTGGACATCGTGCGCGGCGCGCAAGATGCCGCCTGGGCGGGCGGGCGCATCCTGACGCTGGTCAACACCAACCGGCAAGACCAATTGCAGTCCGAGGCCGTGGCCGCGCTGGTGCAGCACCAGGTAGAAGGCATCATCTTCGCCATGATGTACCACCAGGAAATTGTGCTGCCGCCGGTGTTGGGCCCGCGCCTGCCGGTAACGCTGGTGAACTGCTTCAGCACCGACCCCAGCACCCGTTGTGTGGTGCCCGACGAAGAGCTGGGCGGCTACACCGCAGTGCAGCATCTGGTGCAACACGGCCACCGCCACATTGGGTTCATCAACAACATTGACCCCATTCCGGCTACCGCAGGCCGACTGGCGGGCTACCACCGCGCACTCAAAGAGGCCCAGATCGCCCCACGCGGCGAGGCCGTCATCCAGCGGCCCTGCCACCAGCAAGGCGGTTTTGACGGCGCGCTGCACCTGATGGCCCAAACCCCCGCACCCACCGCGCTGTTTTGCTTCAACGACCAGACGGCCATGGGGGCCTATGCCGCGCTGCAGAGCCTGGGCTTGCGGATTCCGGAAGACGTGTCGGTGGTGGGGTTTGACGATCTGCAGCTCATCGCGCCGCACCTGCGGCCGGCACTGACCACCATGGCGCTGCCGCATTACGCGATGGGCCGCTGGGGCGTGGATACCTTGTTCGACGGCCAAAACGGCCCGTCCAAGACGCTGATGGCCTGTGCACTGGTTGCGCGGGCCTCGGTAGCACCGCCCCGCAATTTGCTATTGAAAAAATAGCTGCTAGCGCAGATGAAACCTGCGCCAAAGGCCTATTTGGCTTAAGAAATCCGCACCGGAATGCCGCGCTCGGCCATGCGTGCCTTGGCCTGGGCCACGGTGTATTCGCCATAGTGGAAGATGCTGGCGGCAAGCACCGCGTCGGCACCGCCCAGGCTTACGCCGTCGGCCAGGTGGTCGAGGTTGCCGACACCGCCAGAGGCGATGACAGGGACGCTGATGGCATCGGCCACGGCACGGGTCAGGGCCAAATCAAACCCGGACTTGGTGCCATCGCGGTCCATGCTGGTGAGCAGGATTTCACCCGCGCCGCGCCGCGCCATCTCGGTGGCCCAGGCGACGGCATCCAGGCCGGTGTTCTTGCGGCCACCGTGGCTGTACACGTCCCAGCCGGGGCCAACGGGCACGCCCGCAGGCGTTAAGCGTTGCGCATCTTCCGCGCTGCGGCGCTTGGCATCGATGGCCACCACGATGGCCTGCGCACCGTACTTGGCGGATGCAGCTTCGATCACCTCCGGGTTGCTGATGGCGGCAGAGTTGAAGCTGACCTTGTCGGCCCCCGAATTGAGTAAGCGCCGCACGTCTTCCACGGTACGCACGCCCCCGCCTACGGTGAGCGGGATGAAGACCTGCGAAGCCACAGCTTCGATGATGTGCAGGATCAGGTCGCGGCCATCGCTGGTGGCGGTGATGTCCAGAAAGGTGAGTTCGTCCGCGCCCTGGTCGTTGTAGCGGGCGGCGATTTCCACCGGGTCGCCCGCGTCGCGCAGTTCGACAAAGTTGATGCCTTTGACAACCCGGCCGCCGGTCACGTCCAGGCAGGGGATGATGCGTTTGGCCAGCATGGGGGTTTCCAAAAATTAAAGAACGCTGATGCGCTGCCAGCCGGTCCACTGCGCGCCGGGCGCCAGGGTAATGGGCGTGTTGACCTGCGCGGCCTCGACGCAGACCATCTGCTGGTAGCCCGCATCGGGCATGTCGGCCATGGCGGCGCATTTGGCGGCACCGGGGTTCCAGACCACGGTGTCGGCCAGGGTGTCGCTTTGCACTATGCGCAGTTGCACTTCGCCATCGACCAGGGTGAGCGGCTCGGGCGCGGCCTGGTAGACGCGATCGACTTCGCCTTCAAAGCTTACCGTGCCTGGCTCCAGCCGATTCGTTTGGGCCACGTCGTCCCAGTAGGGCTGGGCGGCCAGGCCCTGCAGTTGCAGCGCGGGCAGGTCGTGGACGCGGAAATAGGTGTGCAGCGCCAGCGCAAAGTCCAGCAGCTCGGGGCCGGTGTTGTCGACGGTAAAGGCAAACTGCAGCGTGCCAGGTGCCATCTCGACGCGCAGCGTGGCGGTGAAGGCGTGCGGCCAGAGGGCCAGCGTGGCCGGGCTGCTGCAGAGCTGCAGTTCCAGCGCATCCTGTCCCTCGACAGCAGGCACTTGCGTCCACGCAGACGTGCGGGCAAAACCGTGCTTGGGCAGGCTGCCGCGCAGGTTGAACTGCGGAAAGCACAGCGGCACGCCACCGCGCAGTGCGGTGTGGCCGTCAAAAACGGCTTTGGGACTGAGGTACAGGCGCTCTTGCCCGCCGCTGGTCCACGACAGGATGTGCGCGCCGTGCAACGCGACCAGCACCGAATCGCCACAGGGGTGGCTCAGGCGCAGGCAGGGTTGGTTCTGGAAGAGTTCGGGGCGGGCCTGCAACTCAGACATCGCCGTAGTTGTCGGCGCGTTCCTGGGCCGAGGTGAAATCAAGGTCACCGGTGTAGATGGCACGGCCGCAGATCACGCCTTCAATGCCTTCGTCTTCCACATCCAGCAGGCGCTCGATGTCGGCGATGTTGCTCAGGCCGCCCGAGGCGATGACGGGAGTGTGCAGGGCCTGGGCCAGCTTGACGGTGGCTTCGATGTTGATGCCCGACAGCATGCCGTCGCGGCCGATGTCGGTGTAGATAAAGGATTCCACGCCGTAGTCCTGGAACTTCTTGGCCAGATCGACCACTTCGTGGCCGGTGAGCTTGCTCCAGCCATCGGTGGCGACCTTGCCGTCCTTGGCATCCAGGCCGACGATGATGTGGCCGCCAAAGGCGGTGCAAGCATCCTGCAAAAAGCCGGGGTTCTTGACCGCTGCAGTACCGATGATGACGTAGCGCAGGCCCGCATCCAGATAGCGCTCGATGGTGTCCAGGTCGCGGATGCCGCCGCCCAGCTGCACGTCGATCTCGCCGCCCACCTCTTTGAGGATCTTGCGAATGGCCATTTCGTTCTTGGGCTTGCCCGCAAACGCGCCGTTCAGGTCCACCAGATGCAGCCGCCGCGCACCCTTGTCCACCCAGCTGCGGGCCATGGCGGCGGGATCTTCGCCGAAGGTGGTGGATTGGTCCATGTCGCCTTGTTTGAGGCGTACGCAGTGGCCGTCTTTCAGATCTATCGCAGGAATGAGAAGCATGGTGCCGTGAACAGCGGGTTGGTAAAAAAAATATTCCGAAAGTGGAATCAAGGGGACCAGTGGAGGAAGTTGCGGTACAGGGATAAACCGTGTTCGGCGCTCTTCTCTGGGTGGAATTGTGTCGCAAAAATATTATCGCGTGCAATGGCCGCGCTAAACGCTGCGCCGTACTCCGTCAAGCCCGCGCTGTGGCGTGCATCCGACGGATCGGCGTAAAAGCTGTGCACGAAGTAGAAGTAGCTGTTGTCGGGCACCTCGCCCCACACCGGGTGGCGCTGGCCGCCGTGGATTTGCTGGCGCACCTGGTTCCAGCCCATTTGCGGCACCTTGAAGCGGCTGCCGTCGGCCTGCAGCCGGCCTGCCAGATCGAAGCGGCGTACGGTGCCGGGGATCAGGCCCAGGCCGGGGGTGTCTTGCTCTTCGCTGTGGTCCAGCAGCATCTGCATGCCCACGCACACGCCCATCAGCGGCTTGTTGCGGGCGGCATCCAGCACAGCTTCTTTGAGGCCCGAGTCATGCAACTCGCGCATGCAGTCGCGCATCGCACCCTGGCCGGGCAGCACCACGCGCTCGGCGGCGAACACGTCTTCGGGGCGGGAGGTGACCACCACGGTATAGCCGCTGGCAGCCGCCACGTGCATCACGGCTTGGGATACCGAGAACAGATTGCCCATGCCGTAGTCCACCACGGCGACCGTTTTATTTGCTATCAATTTGATTGCTGCTTGTGCAGGAGGAATATACGCTAAAAGCTGATTTTACTTACAAACTGCCTTTGGTCGATGGGATCATGCCCACCGAGCGCGGGTCCAGCTCCAGCGCCGAGCGCAGGGCGCGGGCAAAGGCTTTGAACACGGTTTCGGCCTGGTGGTGGGCGTTCACGCCCTTCAGGTTGTCGATGTGCAGGGTCACAAACGCATGGTTGGCAAAGCCCTGGAAAAATTCGTAGGTCAGCTGGCTGTCGAAGCCGCCGATCATGCCGCTGGTGAAGGGCACGTGCATTTCCAGGCCGGGACGGCCCGAAAAGTCGATCACCACGCGGCTCAGCGCCTCGTCCAGCGGCACGTAGGCATGGCCGTAGCGGCGAATGCCTTTTTTGTCGCCCACCGCCTTATGCACCGCCTGGCCTAAGGTGATGCCCACGTCTTCCACGGTGTGGTGACCGTCGATGTGCAGGTCGCCCAGGCAATGGATGTCCAGGTCGATCAGGCCGTGGCGGGCGATCTGGTCCAGCATGTGGTCGAAAAAGCCGATGCCGGTGTGCAACGTGGACTTGCCCGTGCCGTCCAGGTTGAGCTTGACGGTGATTTTGGTTTCGGCCGTGTTGCGGCTGACTTCGGCGGTGCGTTGCAGAACAGGAGCGGTGGGGGTAGTCATATGGAGTTTTGGAAGGCGGCCAGCATGCGTTCGTTCTCTTCGGCAGTACCGATGGTGATACGTACGCAATTTGCCAGCAAGGAATGCATTTTAGAAACGTTCTTGACCAGCACGCCCTGGGCCTTCATGCCGTCGAAGGTTTTGGCGGCATCAGGCACCCGCACCAGCAGCATATTCGCGTCACTGGGCCAGACTTTCACGCCCGGCAAAACCCCCAACGCTACGGAAACAATAGCACGCTGCGTAAGTATCTCCTGGGCCTGAGCCGCAAACACCTCTAAATGCGCCAAGGCGAACAGCGCACACTCGCAGTTCAGCACACTGACGTTGTAAGGCGGGCGCACCTTGTCGATCTCGGCCACCAACGCCTGCGGGCCGATCAAATAGCCCAGGCGCACACCGGCCAGGCCAAACTTGCTCAGCGTGCGCATCAGCAGCACGTGGGGGTGGCGCGTCAATCTGTCCAGGTAGGTTTTGCTGGAAAACGGCTGGTAGGCCTCGTCGATCACCACCAGGCCGGGGGCGGCTTGGATGATCTGCTCAATGGCCGCGTCATCCCACAGATTCGCCGTGGGGTTATTCGGGTAGGCCAGGTAGACGATGGCGGGCTGGTGCTGGGCTATGGCGGCCAGCATGGCGGGCGTGTCCAGCTCGAAGTCGGCAGTCAGCGGCACGCCCACGAAGTTCAGGCCCAGCAGCTGCGCGGCCATGCCATACATCACAAAGCCCGGCACCGGAGCCAGCACAGTGGCACCGGGGCGGTTGCAGGCGATGGCCAGCAGGTTGATGATTTCGTCCGAGCCGTTGCCCAAAATCAGGCCGTAGCCTGCGGGCAGGCCGTTGTGGGCGGCCAGCACTTGGCGCAAAAAATCTACCCGGCCATCGGGGTAGCGGTTCAGCGCGACTTCGCCCAGGCGTTGGCCAAGCTCGGCCTGCAGGGCGGGCGACAGCCGGTGCGGGTTCTCCATCGCGTCCAGCTTGACCATGCCGGTGGCATCCTGCACCACGTAGGATTGCATGGCCCGAACATCGGGGCGGAGGGTGTCTAAAGGGTTTCTCATGGGGCGCTTAAAGTGGTCTTTTGGCGTAACGCTGCGCCAGCACGGCGCAGACCATCAACTGGATCTGGTGGAAGATCATCAAGGGCAGCAGCATCACGCCCACGGTGTGCGCGGCAAACAGCACCTTGGCCATGGGCACGCCGCTGGCCAGGCTCTTTTTGGAGCCGCAGAAGACGATGGTGACCTCGTCCTCCTTGGAAAATCCGAACAAACGGCTGCCCCAGGTGGTCATGGTCAGCGCCAGGGCCAGCAACAGGCAGCAGGCGGCTACCAGGCCCAGCAGAATCGGCAGCGGCACCTGCTTCCACAGCCCTTCGATCACGGCCGCGCTGAACGCGGTGTAGACCACCAGCAGGATGGAGCCCTGGTCCACAAACTTCAGCCCAGCGGCGTGCTTTTTTACAAAGCCGCCAATCCAGGGCTGCAACAGTTGCCCGGCGGCAAACGGCAGCATCAGCTGCAGCATGATGCGGCCCACCGCCTCCAACTCGCCCGAGCCCGACACCCCACCCGGCACCACCAGCCAGCCCACCAGCAGCGGCGTGATGAACACCCCGATCAGGCTGGAGGCCGAGGCGCTGCACACGGCCGCCGACACATTGCCGCGCGCCATGGCGGTGAACGCAATGGCCGACTGCACCGTCGCGGGCAAAGTGCATAAAAACAGCATGCCCACCGCCAGATCAGGGGTGAGCACCGCAGAAAACAGCGGCTTTAGCACCAGGCCCAAAATGGGAAACAACACAAACGTGCAAGCCAGCACCAGCAGGTGCAGCCGCCAGTGGCCCAGGCCCGCTACCACCGCCGCCCGCGACAGTTTCGCCCCGTGCAAAAAGAACAGCAGCGCAATCGCCGCCGTGGTCAGCCCCTCAAAAAACTGCGCCGTAACGCCCTGCGCAGGCCACAGGCTGGCCAGGGTGACGGTGGCCAGCAGGGCCAGGGTGAAGTTGTCGGGAAGAAAGCGCGGTCGTTGCATGGGTATGGAAGCCTGATTGCTACTTTTTATGTAGCTGCAGGCGCAGGTTGAGTGTGCGGTAGAGACCTATTTTATTTGCAACTAACAACCCAGCCCCAGGTAGTCCGCCAATATCAGCGCCGCGTCATCGGTAAACGCGCCCTGCCCCAGCTGCTGAGCCAATTCCGCCCGGGCCAGCAGAGCAAAGCCTTGCACCTCACCATCCTGGTTCTGCGGCTCCAGGCCTTCGGGCAGAACGCAGTCGTACCAGTGGATGTGCTCTACCACGTAGCCTGCGCCGCCGCTGTCGGTGCTGGGGCGGCGGGTGGTCAACTGACCGCGCAGGCGCAGGGCGTGCAGCGTGGGCAGGCGCAGGCCAGCTTCTTCCCAGGTTTCGCGCTCCAAGGCCGTGTCCGGGTTGTCGGCGGCCGACACCATGCCGCCCACCAATGTGTCCCACAGGCCGGGGTCGTTCGGCTTGTTGAGGGCACGCTGCTGTACCCAGACGCGGCCATCGGGCGCGGCCCCCACCAGGTGCACGGCGCGGGTGGTGATGCCCAGGGCACGCACCACGGCGCGCTCCACGGTGGCGACGACCTGGCCGTCGGCACCGGGCACGGCCAGTTGCTCATCGCGCCAGGCGGCGGCCAGGCCCGCGTCGCGCAGGATCTGGGCCAGGTGCGCCAGGCTGTTGGTAGCGTCGCCCTGCAGCTGCCAACCTGCGACGCCGTTTTGCTCTATTTTCAAGAGCACTCGGTGCAGGTAAGGTATGCGCTGTAGCTCTATTTTCCGTATAAATTCCGGCTCTACCGAACCAACCTGCACCGTGCCCGCCCACAGCGGCGCACGGGGCCGCAGCGGCGGCTGATTAGCGTCTGCCTGCAATCGGGCCAGCCAAGACGGCACACTCATAGCGTGAGGATGGTGCAGCCGGTGGTTTTGCGGGCTTCCAGGTCGCGGTGGGCCTGTTGCACATCGGCCAGGGCGTAGCGTTGGCCGATGTGGATCTGCACCTGGCCGCTGGCCACCACGGCAAACAGGTCGTCGGCCATGGCCTGGGTGCTCTCCCGGGTGGTGATGTGGCTGAACAGGGTGGCGCGGGTCAGGTACAGCGAACCCTTGGGGCCGAGGATGCCGGGGGCAAACGGTGCCACCGGGCCGGACGCGTTGCCAAACGATGCCAGCAGGCCAAACGGGCGCAGGCAGTCCAGCGACTTCTCAAAAGTGTCTTTGCCCACCGAGTCGTAGACCACCTTGACCCCTTGGCCGCCGGTGATCTGCTTGACCCGCGCGACGAAGTCTTCTGCTGCGTAATTGATAGCGTATGCCGCACCATTGGCCAGCGCCAAGGCACATTTTTCTTCAGAACCCGCAGTGCCGATGAGTTGCAGGCCCAGCGCCTTGGCCCACTGGCTGGCGATCAGGCCCACGCCCCCGGCGGCGGCGTGGAACAGCACAAAGTCGCCGGGCAGCAAGCCGCCCTGGGGCAGGGTTTTCTTCAGCAGGTACTGCGCTGTCAGGCCCTTGAGCATCATGGCCGCGCCGGTCTCGAAGCTGATGGCATCGGGCAGCTTGCAGACGCAGGTGGCGGGCATCACGCGGCGCTCGCAGTAGCTGCCGGGCGGGTTGCTGGCATAGGCGGCGCGGTCGCCTACCTGCAGATGGGTTACGCCCTCGCCCACCGCCTCGACCACCCCGGCCGCTTCCATACCCAGCTGCACCGGCAGGTTCTGCGGGTACAGGCCGCTGCGCTGGTATACGTCGATGAAGTTCAGGCCGATGGCGTGGTGGCGGATGCGGATCTGGCCCGGTCCGGGCTCGCCCACATCGACCTCGGTGAGGGTCAGCACCTCGGGGCCACCGTGCTGGTGGATCTGGATGGCTTGGCTGCGCATAAGAAATCTCCTGGAAATTAAGCTCACCCCCAGGCTGCAGCGCTGCGCGTCTTTCGCCAACCCCCCTCGTATCTGTTTGAAAAACAGATACGACATGCAGGGGGCAACACCAGCAGCCTGGCAAAGCCAGTTCTGCGGTGTTTCTGACGGGCGGACGTTCTGGCTGAATGTTGGGGCTGAGTGGTTACAAAAATAGTTCACTTGGATACTGCCACGGTTACGCAGGTAAAGTGCGCGCCATGCAAGAACGCCTTACTTTTCGTACCGCCCTGCTGCTGGCCTTTGGGCCGCTGATGTGGGCAGGCAATGCGGTGGTGGGGCGGGTAGTGCACACCCTGGTGCCGCCGGTCACGCTGAACTTTCTGCGCTGGACGCTGGCGTTTGCGATTCTGCTGCCGCTGGGCGGCTGGATATTCAAACGCGGCAGCGGGCTGTGGTCGCACTGGCGGCGGTTTGCGCTGCTGGGGCTGCTGGGCGTGGGCCTGTACAACGCTTTGCAATACATGGCCCTGCAGACCTCCAGCCCGATCAACGTGACCCTGGTGGGGGCTAGCCTGCCGATGTGCATGCTGGCGGTGGGTGCGCTGTTTTTTGGGGCCCACGTATCGCGCCAGCAGGTGCTGGGCGCGCTGCTGTCGCTGGCCGGGGTGCTGCTGGTGCTGGGCCGGGGCGAGTGGCGACAACTGCTGGCGCTGCGCCTGGTGCCGGGCGATATCTTCATGCTGCTGGCCACGGTGGCGTTTGCTTTTTACAGCTGGCTGCTGACCCAGCCCAAAGACCCGCCCGCCATCCGTGCCGACTGGGCGGCGTTCTTGCTGGCGCAAATCACCTTCGGACTGCTATGGTCGGGCAGCATGACGGCGGTGGAATGGAGCCTGGATGCTGCGTCTGTCCAGTGGGGCTGGACGCTGGCCGCTGCCCTGGTGTTTGTGGCTGTGGGCCCGGCCGTACTGGCCTACCGCGCCTGGGGTGCTGGCATGCAGCGCGTGGGGCCCAACGTGGCCGGGGTGTTCATCAACCTGACGCCGCTGTTTGCCACGCTGATGTCCACCGCTTTTTTAGGCGAGTGGCCGCACCTGTACCACGGGCTGGCGTTTGGGCTGATCGTCGGCGGGATTCTGGTGTCGGCGCGGCGCGGACGTTGACCGGCACGGGTGCAAAGCCCCGTGCCCTGAAAGTTGCTTCACCTTAACGTCTCCACACCTTGCGCAGCAGGTTTTTGACGTCGGCATAAAACGGCTGCGGGTCGCTGGCATCCCACACGTAATAGCCCACACCAGGCCGAAAGAAGTCGCGCAGAAAGCGCCAAATTTCTGCGCCCGGGCGCACCGCAAAAGTACGGTCCACAATTTGCCCAGGTTGCAGGCAGATGCGCACCAAGCGTTTGAGTTCGGTGCTGACCATGCGGCAACGCTGGCCCCAGCGCACAGGCGGCAGATCGGGCGCCGCCAAGCCACTCTCCAGGGCGTACGACAGCACCCCAAAGCCCACGCCGCACTGCACCGCCAGCGGGTAGCTGCCCCAGTAGCGGCCGTTGATTTCCATCAGCACCGCGCGGTCGGTGGTGGCATCCCAGCGGTATTCGACCATGGCCACGCCCTCCCAGCCGATGTGGCGCAGCAGGGCAATGGACTGTTCTTGCAGCGCCCGATGCTGCTCCAGTGGCACGGCATCGCAGACACTGGAGAAGCCCCCTTCCGGTGGCCACTCGGCGATGCGCAGATGCTGGAAGCGGCGCAGCGCCTGGCCTTGGTGCATGTAGAAAAACTGGCCCAGGCCCGTGCCGGGGCAATAGGCCTGCACCATCGGCCATTCGCCAATCGGCTGGTAACGGGCGGCCGCGGCCAGAAACTCAGCCGGGGTGTAGACGTACTCGGCCTTGTGCAGCACCAGTCCGGCGGGGCCCAGCTTGCGGGCCACAGCGTTGGGGTCTTTCCATTTCAGCACCGCCGGGAAAGGAAAGTGCGCTGCCAGGGCCTCGGCCTCGGCCATGGACGCAGGTTCTGCCGTCTCTGGTACAGCCACACCCACCTCACGGGCGGCTTGCAGGGTGCGCTGTTTGTCCAGCACCATGGCTAAAGTAGCAGAGCTGGGTACGATGGGTCGCACTTTGCCAAATTCGCCCTGGTGCTGGGCCAGCCAGCCCAGATTCGCCTCGGATACAGCCATCAGACAGCACGGCCCCAACTCTTCCCCCAGGGCGACGATGGCTGCCACCAGCTCCGGGCTGCGCGGCTGCGGAATCACCAGCTTGCGGGTCAGGTAGCGGGACGACAGGCCGATAGCATCCGGCTCCACGGCAATCCCCACCACCGACACGCCTGCACGGCCCAGTTCGCGCACCAGGCCCAGGCCGATCTGGGTTTCCAGCCCGAGGACAATGCAGGGCGGGTGGATGTCAGATTTTTGCAGCATGCGATGGAAAGTAGTGCGCTTGTACGCAGATAAAACGCTGCTCCAGCCAGCGCTTGAGAACGTGGCGCTTGTTTTCGGTGAGCCAGCCAACGGCCCAGACCGACACTGCGACCAAGGCGGTTGTCATCGCCCAATAGGTATAGCCGTTCGGGTCACCGCGTAGCACGGCAGCCCAAAACAAAAACAAGGGCTGGTGCAACAGGTAGAGCGAGAGGGTGTAACCTGCCAGCCAGCGAATGGGGCGCTCCAAACGCAGCAGCAGCGGTGCCAGGGTGTCACTGACCCGGCGCATACCGGCAAAATTCAGGAAAACCAAGGTGCCCAGCAAATAGTCGCTGAGAAAAAACTTGGAAAAGTTCAATTCGGTGTACCAACGCTCACCAATGATTGCCTTCAAGTGTGTCGCCATCATCTCAGTTACATCCGCTTGATGAAAAGCAACAACACCTACCCACGAGCCAATGACCAGCAACCAGCCCTGCACTTGAGAGAGATGCTGCGGTCGTTTCCAGCGGTACAGCAGCACGCCCATCATCCAAACAGGCCCTAACAACACAACCTTCGGCCCCAACATAAGAGCCAGCATAGCTAGGGCAAACACCCCTGTCCGCCGTGGTAAAAACATTAGGAAAGCGAAACCCACGTAGTACCACATTTCATAGCAAATAGACCAATACGGCACGTTTGAGAAACTGGTAATAGCCACGAACCAGGTTTCATTTAACAACAACAGACTTCCCACCGTTCGTAAAAAGAAATGGTCAAAAGGAGAGTTATACATGTCGGGGTAAAGATGGCGACCCG
Organism: Rhodoferax sp. RT5P35; assembly: GCF_056521385.1. NCBI lineage: Bacteria > Pseudomonadati > Pseudomonadota > Betaproteobacteria > Burkholderiales > Comamonadaceae > Rhodoferax > Rhodoferax sp. RT5P35. The sequence continues at coordinate 296,225 of NZ_JBWMAX010000003.1, forward strand.
CCATATCCAACACGATCGTTAGAAACACCGCGGGCAGTGCCACTGAATAGATACGCGAAATACGGCTAGCCGCGTAGGCCGCCCAATGCCTCTCTTTGGTGTCGGTGATAAACGCGATTACAAACCCGGACAGCACAAAGAAAACTATCACCAGACTGTGACCGTATTCGCTGGCAGGCAAGATTTCATTCACCAACAAACGCCGATTTGAATGGTGTACGTACACCAGGCAGGCCGCCACAAAACGCACCAGGTCAAGATAGATGGAAAAAGTTTTGCCCATGGCTGACTGGTTCACACTAAGCGCCGCAAAGCTTGTTCCAGATACCTTCGGCCGGTGGAGAGCCGGTGAGCCTGGGGCGGAAACGCCATCGGAGCCAACGCTGCATGGGTGGGCTCCAACACGCCCACCGCAAAACTATCGCGGTGCTGCCCCAAAAATGCGCACAGCTGCGCAAAGCGCCGGACCACCACCCAGTCGGGCTGCGACACTCCCGGCTTCAGCATTTCAAAGTTATGCGACACCACGACGAAATGCGCGGCGCCAGCACGCTGCGCACTCCACAGGGCATCGCGCATTTCGGCAAAACTACAGGCCCCTACCTGGGCGGGCCGTTCGGCACCAAAGCCGTCCTGGAATACCGTGACCGGATAGGTCGTGACGCCGCAAACCTCAAAAGCCGTCTCCAGACCACGGCCCTGCAATACATCTGGCGCACTGACAGCGTGGCAACGGTTCAGGCTGCTGTCCAGCAAGATGTGGTTGCGGCGCAGCGCCTCAAAGGTGTCCGGGTTGGCGGCAAAGCTGCCCGAACGAAAAGCGCTGATGGGGCCGCTGCCGGCAGCTTCCAGCATTTTTTTCCCATGGGCGATGAGGGCGGTTTGCTCGTCCAGCGTGTAATAGCTGAGATGCTGGCGTTTGGTGGCGCAGTCAGGAATCAGCGGCTCCAGGGCTTCGTCGGTCCATTCGGGGTGTAGGTGCAGTTGCACGTCGTGCCCGGCATGGCGGATCAGGCCGACGATGGTGTCCAAGTGCTGCTGGCCAAAGCGGGTAGCAAACAGGGGCTCAACGAAGAACACGCCTTGCAAGCCATGCTGGTTCAGTAGCTCGAGGGTTTTGGGCAAAGCATAGTCGCCGTGGCTTGAGCGGCCATACACATAGCGCTCAAAGCTGGCCGGAAACACCCGGTCCAGGTCGTCCCAGCCGTTGCACCAGACCTCGATGTCGAATGTCAGATAAACCTGCATCACCGGATACAGGGGCTACCGGCTGCACGCAGGTCGGCCACCAGGCCATGGACAGCCGACTGGAGCAAGCCGAAGCAAGTACGAAAGTAGGCATCGGACAGTACATGCGGGTCATGCAGATGGATGCGGTGCGGTGCGGCCCAGTGGCCGAGCAAGGCGATGGAGGCAGCAGGGTAACCAGCGGCCCGCAGCTTGTGTGCATGGCGTATTTCCATGACCAAGAGCAGGTCTGTGGGGCGAAACTGGTAGTCGCTCAGATCGGTGGCAGTGTGGGATGTCAGATCCAAACCCAAGGGCTGGGCCGTGGCAATGGCTTTATGGAAAGCCGGGTGGCCGGTGGTGGTGGACAGGCCAATCGAACACGTATGCACCCCCTGCCCGCGCGCCACGGCTTCTGAAAATGCACTGCGGTTGATGTTGCCCAGACAGACGAAAACCAGCCGGTGTGTGTCTTGCAAGCGGGGGTGCAGGTAGGGCTCGGTGCGGCCCAGTACATACTCGACTTGGCCGAGCAGCACCCGCAACACACCGCGCAGGGTGCCGTAATTGGTGTCTACGATTTGCCGCAAACGTGGGTAGAAGGTGCGCATGGAAATAAGAGGCTCAGGTACGCCATAGGTTGTCGGCAAAACGTGCACCGAAGCGCAGTTTGCTACGGTCCCAAGGGGTAAAGCGGGGAATCTGGAAGGGGTCGGTGGTAGAACGTGCCGCGCCCCAGGTGGTAGACACGGCCGCGTCAAAGCCCAGGTCGCGCACGATCTGCACGCTCTCGGGCGAGTAGTCGGTGCCGGGTTTGCCGTTGGGGTAGGCGAACAGGCCTACCCGCTCGCCCAGCAGTTGCTCCAGGCGCAAACGGCTCTCGGCGATCTCGGCCCGTGCGGCATCGGCGCTGAGTGTGGCCAGGATGGGATGGGTTCGGGTGTGGGCACCGATCTGCATGCCCGCCTGGCGCATTTCGCGCACCTGCTGCGAGCTCATCATCAGGTCGGTGGGCGGCTGCACCTCGGCGCAGTCGGCAATCTGCACGGTCAGGGTGTGGCGCTGGGCCACGGGCAAGTATTTGATCTGGCCGATGATGGCCGAGATGGCGCTGCGTTTGTCTGCGGGGCTGGCGATGGTGTGCAAGCCCAGGTCACCGCTGCTGCCCCCGTTGCCACCGGGCTTGGCGATGCTGCGCAGGTCCAACTGGGCCGCACGGCACCCGCGTACCGATTCGATCACGGTATCGTTCCACATGCGGCCACCGTCCAGAAAGTCGGTGGCAATGAAAAAGGTAGCGGGTAGGCCGTGGCGCGCCAGGATGGGCTGGGCCTGGGTGCGGTTGTCGGCGTAGCCGTCGTCGAAGGTGATGGCCACGGCACGCTCGGGCAAGGTGCGGTCCTGCAGTTGCCGGGCGGCCAGGTCGAGTGGCAACACATTGCACCAGGATTTCATCCACTGGCAAATGGCATAGAAGGTGTGGGCATCCACCTCGCCTGGGAAGATGGGGTCGGGCTGGGGCAGTACGCGGTGGAAGATCAAGACCGACAGGCGGCCCCGTGCACCCGCCGGAGACAGTGGCTTCAATAGCGTTTTAAACATGGCGTTTTAACGGAATGGCTACCGGCGACGGGGTGGTACGCGCCAAGCCGGGGATATTTTTCCAACTAGGCACATAGGCGGGTTCTTTTAACCACCCCTTGGTCTGCACCCATACGCGGGTGGCAACCACCATCACCATCACGTTGTAAGGCAAATCGAAATAGGCCAAGCTCAAGAACGTACCGCCTACGGCATAGCCCAACAGGCAAACTTGGCACATCGCCCCCAGATCGGCGCACCATGCAGCCTCTGGAATTTTGGCCCCTTGAACGCGCAACCAGCCCGCAGACCGCCAGGTGATAAACCAGATCGATAAAAACAGAAACAAACCGATAAAGCCATGGTTGCCCAGCACCTGAAAGTAAATACTGTGCGCGGCATGCACCATTTCGGGATAAGGTGAATATTTGGCAAACAGCTCGGGCCGGGCGGCATCGAACCCCACCCCCAAAGGGTAGTGGAAAGCGATGTTCCAGGCATTCCACCAAGCGGAAATACGCCCCATGGAAGACTCGTCTTCCTGGTACTCACCAATGCTGGACATGCGCCCCATCCATGCATCCGGCATGAATGCCACCAAAAGGGGCACCGCCAACAGCAGCACCATGCCCACCACAAGTTTGTTCTTGCCGTTCCACCACAAAAAGAACGTCATGGCACTGATCGCCAGCAATGCACCCCGCGAATAACTCCCCAGGGATGCCACTGCACACAGCAGCATGGTGGCACTCATGGCATGGCGGCCCCAGCGGTTGGTGAGCTGTAGCTGCAAAAAACGAAGCAGTGGAATAGCCATCACCAAGGACAGCGCAAACTCATTGTTGTCCTCGATAAACGATCCAGGTGGACCCCAGACCCGGTAGTTTCCGCCTGTCATCAAGGTAAATAACCCGCCTTTCGCGCCCAGCAAGGCCAGCGATCCCGCCGATACCCAGGTCAAGGCCAAGATGTGCTTCTTGGTGTGCAGCAGCATTAAAGCGACCAGGATCATGAGGTCTACTTTCATGACCTTGTTCCACTGCCAATAGTCCTCTGCGGGGTCAATTCCAAAACCCGCAGACAGTGACATCCACACCATAAACATCACCATCACTGCCACTGCCCCGCTTTTAAAAGGCGAAGTACGGTCTTTCGATGCCAGCAGGCCTAAAACGGTAGCACCAAAAGCAATCGCAGCCAAAGGTGCGTCGTACGCAATACCGTAGGAGTAACGGTGCGGATTCATGATGCTCAGCCAGGTCCACAAAATCACGCCGATCCAAGCGTGGCGCAATGCAGCCACCGCACCGGCAAGGACGATCGCAATGATCAGAATGTCACGCATGGTGAGGACTACACAGGTTAAATGGCATGGCTGATGATGTAGCGGAATTTACCCGACTTCTCCGCGGCGATGGATTCCACAAGTTCTACCTGTACCTCGACGCTGGCACCCAGGCGGCGCTGGAATCCACTGATGATCTGGCCCACCATGGGCGGCTGGAATTCTGGCCCCGCCACCAGCAGCACACGGGTTTTTTCGCGGGACTCTTGCACCACCTTGAAAGACTGCACCCCGGCCAGGTCGCGCAAGATGTAGATCAGCGACAAGCCGTGCATTACGGTGCCGTCGGCGGCGATCACAAAGTCGGTACTGCGGCCCTGGATCTCCTTCAACACCGGCAGGCCGCGGCCACAGCTGCAGGGCGCGCTGCCTTGCACGCCGATGTCGCCAGTGCGGTAGCGGATAAACGGGAAGTCGTTAGTCGCCAGGTGGGTGACGACGATTTCGCCCGCCACACCGGGCGGCTGCACCTCCCCGGCTTCATTGACGATTTCCACCACCAGGTCGTCGGCGGTGATGTGCATGCTGCCTGCTGGGCATTCGTGGGCAATGAAGCCCGCGTCGCGCCCGCCGTAGCCATTGGCCACTGGGCAGCCAAACGTTGTGCCGATGGTGGCGCGCTGGTTGTCGTAGAGGCGCTCGGAGGTGACAAAGGCCACCTTGATGCCTAGGTCGTCCATTACCACGCCACGCTTTTGCGCATGCTGGGCGATGTGCGTCAGTGCCGAGGGGTAGCCAAACAGCATTTTCGGGCGGGTGCTGCGGATGGTGGCGATGAAGCCGTCCAGCTTGGCCTCGGACATCTCGAACGCGGGCAGCAACTGGGTGCGCAGCATCTGGTCGCGCAGGTGCTTGATGCGGTCTTGCCCGCCCAGCTCAATGGGTGAACCCCAAACTACGATTTCCGGGTCGCCAATGTCCACGCCCCACCAGCGGGTGGCCCGCCACTTGGCAGCCACATCGTGGCTGACGCGCTTTTTGCCGATAAAAAACACCAGCGGTTCCCCCGAGGAGCCACCGGTATTGAAGCGGGCCAGGCCCTGGGCGTGGGCGTGGCGCAGCGCCTCGGTGTGGGTTTTGATGACCGATTTGGTGAGGAACGGCAGGCGGGCCAGGTCGGCCACCGATTGCACCTGCGCGGGGTTGAAGCCGGTGCGGGCGAACAGGTCGCGGTAGTACGGCACGTGCTGGCCCACGTCCACCAGCAAGGCGCGCAACTGCTGCAACTGGTAGGCCGCAATCTGCGCCGGGGGCCACCACTGCGCGGTTTCCATATGGCGGCGCGTGGCCACCGTGCTGTGGCTCTTGAGCCGCTCGTGCAGCGGAAATAGCAAACCGGAGACCAGGGATGTGTACATATCAATACTACAAAATGTATAGCTGCTTGTGTAGGCGAAATATGCGCTAGAGGGCTATTTTGTTTGAATTGCTTGGCGGTAGTGCGCCACCAGCAGTGGAGCGACTTGACCCCAGGTGTAGCGCTGCACCTCGGCCAGGCCCGCCTGCTGCAGGCGGGTCCACAGGCCCGCATCGTTCAGCAGCCGCAGGCAGGCTGCGGCCATGGCCTCTGGCTTGGCCGGTGGCACCAGCAATGCGGTTACGCCGTCTTGCACCATGTAGGGTACACCTCCCACATCGGTACTAACCACGGGCACGCCGCTGGCCATGGATTCCAGCAATGAGTTGGGCATGTTGTCGGCCAGACTGGGGTTGAGCATGATGTCTGCCTGGCGGTACAGCGCGGCCATGGCATCGCGGTCCAGCCGTCCGGTGAAATGCACGCAAGCCTGCAAACCCAGGTCGGTGACCAGTTGGCGCAACACGGCTTCTTGCGGGCCGCTGCCAGCGATGGTGAGCCGTGCCTGGGGCCATTGCGCCTGCACCGTCTGGAAGGCACGGATGGCGGTGCTGTTGTCGTACAGCGGCTCCAGATTGCGCGCTACCACGATGTGTGCTGACTGGGCGGCTTTACCGCCACGCGGATGGAAGCGGGCCAGGTCGATGATGTTGGGCACGATGGCCGCGTGCATGCCGAAGCGGCCAAACACTTCCTGCAAAAAAGCCGATGGCACCAGTAAACCGGCGCTAGCGGACATAGACCTGCGCACCACGGCCTGCGCGCCCTGCAGGAATTGCGCCGCCTCGCCGCCCCGGTAGTTCACCACCACAGGCACTCTGCGCAAGCGCGCTATCCAGATGGCGGGCGCGGCAAACAAATGCCAGGACCAGCCCGAGTTGGCCATGATGTGCAGCACATCACTGCGGCCTGCGGCACGCCATAGCGCGCAAAGGTAAGGCAGCAAACGAAACACCGCCCGCAAGCCTGGCACCCGCCCGGACCACAGAGGACGGTAGGGCGCATTGGTTTGTACCAGGGTGACCTGGGCTTGGGCGGACTGGAGAAGTTCCGCCAATTGCCGCGTCTGGTTGGCCATGCCGCCTGCTGGCGGTGGCAAGGGGCCGACCAAGCCCACCCGGATACCCGCAAATGCCATCAGGCCACGCTGCCGGTGCGGGCGGTGGTGAGGGCAGCGTAAGGACTGCGGTAGTGTTCGATACTGGCCGTCCAGTTGCGCTCTGATTCGACGAACTGGCGGCCCGCCGCGCGCAACAGCGGCCAGCGCTCGGGAGTGGCCAATAAATCCACAACGGCCTGGGCCAGCGCAGGCGCACTGCCCGCTTTGAACAATATGCCAGTTTCCCCATGGCGAATGAGTTCCTTGTGGCCACCCACATCGGAAGCCACCAGCACCCGGCCTTGCGCCATAGCTTCCAGGGGCTTGAGCGGAGTGACCAGCTCGGTCAGGCGCATGGAGTGGCGAGGGTAGGCCAGCACGTCCACCAGATCGTAATAGCGCTGCACTTCAGCGTGCGGCACGCGGCCGGTGAAAACTACTTTGTCCTGAATGCCCAAAGCCAGGGCCTGGGCTTTGAGGGCTGCGTCCTGGGGGCCACCGCCCACCAACAACAGCCGCACCTGGGGTTCTGTCGCCAACATTTGGGGCATAGCGGCCAGCAGCAGATCCAGTCCTTCGTAGGCATAGAAGGAGCCAATGAAGCCGACCACCTTGCAGTCGGAAAGGCCCAGGCGGCCCTTGAGCGCCATGTCGGGCACGCCGCCAACATCGAACGAATCGACATCCACCGCATTGGGAATCACCGTGACCTTGGCTTCGGGGATGCCCCGTGCCACGATGTCGGAGCGCAGGCCTTCGCAGATGGTAAAGATATGGCTGGCCCGATTGAAGGCCCGGGTTTCCAGGCGGCGCGTGAGCCGATAGCGCAGGCTACCCTCGGCCGTGGTGCCGAGGTCTACCGCCGCATCCTCCCAAAACGCCCGCACTTCGTACACCACGGGTATGCCCAGGCGCTTGCCCACACGCAGGGCGGGCATGGCGTTGAGCACCGGGGAGTGGGCGTGCAGGATATCGGGGCGGACCCGTTCGGCCACTTCTTGCAGCCGACGCTCGACCTGCCGCATCAGTGCCCATTCATCCAGCCCGGGTAGCGCGCTGCCCTGCCCTGCCACGGCCGGCGTACGGTAGAAATGCCAGCCGTCTACGTCCTCTTCCAGCGCATCGCCGTGGGTGTGCTTGGGGGTGGTGAGGTGGAAGGTCTCCCAGCCCAGCTTGCGCTGTTCGCGCAAGATGGACAGGGTGCGAAAGGTGTAACCACTGTGCAGGGGAATGGAATGGTCGAGCACATGCAGGATGCGCGTCATACAGGCATGGCCTCGGCAGGTGTGGGCATGTGCACTTCAGGCTGCATCACGTTGCGCAAAAATGCCTCGAACATCAACAGGGTCCACAAGGGGGCGCTGTAATCGCGGGCACCGGAATCATGCGCATCCACCAGATGCTCCAGGTACTGGCGGTTGAACCAGCCGGTTTCCGCGAGGCGCGAGCCCAGCACCGCATCGCGCACGCGCTGGCGCAAGGGGCCGCGGAACCAGCGCGCCAAAGGCACTGAGAAGCCCATTTTGGGGCGGTACAAAATATCGTGCGGCAGACGCGGCTCCATGGATTTCTTGAGCAGGTATTTGCCCTCTTGGCCTTGGATCTTGAGCGAAGACGGCAAAGTCGCCATCCATTCGACCAACTCGTGGTCCATCAAGGGCTCGCGCACTTCCAGCGAATGGGCCATGCTGGCGCGGTCTACCTTGGTATTTATGTCGCCAACCAGGTAGGTCTTCAGATCCAGGTACTGGATCAGGGCCAAAGGGTCGTCGGTATTGGCCTGGCTGGCGTGGTAATTGAACACCTCTTGGGCGTTGTATCCGGCCAGCTCGGTCTTGAAACGTGGACTGAACAACTGGTCGCGCATGGGGCCACGAAGAATCGACACCGAGTGGAAATAAGCTTCCACCGAATTGCGGGCCATGCCCTCGAACGTAGTCTTGGCGCGGAACATGCGCGGAGCCCAGTCGGCCTTGGGGTAGATGCGGCCCAGCGTCTTGAACAAAGGCTGGCGCAGCGCCGCAGGCATGGACGAGCGCATCTTTTCTTCCATCAAATGCATGCGGTAGCGCCGGTAGCCGCCAAAGGTTTCGTCGCCACCATCGCCTGATAACGCCACGGTCACATGCTTACGCGCCAACTCGCACACCCGATAGGTGGGAATGGCCGAGCTGTCGGCATAGGGCTCGTCGTACAAACGGGCCAGGGTGTCGATCAGGTCGAAGTCGTCACTCTTGACCATCTCCACGTGGTGGTTGGTCTGGTAGCGGTCGGCCACGGTTTGTGCAAACGCGGCCTCGTTGAAAGCCGGGTCGTCAAAAGCGATGGAGCAAGTATTCACAGGCTCCGGCGAAATTTCGGCCATTTCGGCCACGACCGCGCTGGAGTCCACGCCACCCGACAAGAATGCACCTAACGGCACTTCGGCAATCATGCGCAACCGCACCGACTCCTTAAGCTTTTCATCCAGTTGGGCGCACGCCTCGTCTACACCGATCTTGCTGTCCAGCGTAAAGCGCACATCCCAGTACTGCTCGGGCTCCGACAGCGGCTGGCCACGGCGGATGGTCAAGGTATGTGCCGGGGATAACTTTTTGGCCTGACGGAAAATGGTACGCGGCTCGGCCACATAGCCCAGCGCAAAATACTCTTCCACCGCCAGCGGGTCCATGTCGCGCTTCAAGCTTCCATGGGCCAAGAGCGACTTTAGCTCCGAACCAAACACCAACATGCCATCGTCCAGCACAGCGTAGTACATGGGTTTGACGGCCAAGCGGTCGCGCGCCATAAAAAAAGTTTGCTGGTTACGGTCCCACAGTGCGAAAGCAAACATCCCGCGAAACCGCTTCACACAGTCCTTTCCCCAGGCTTCCCACGCATGGACGATCACCTCGGTGTCACTGCGCGTGTGGAAAACATGCCCTAGGGCCTGCAGCTCAGGAATCAGCTGCTGGTAGTTGTAAATTTCACCGTTGAATACCACCACCACAGAACCGTCTTCATTGAACAACGGTTGTTGTCCAGTCGCCAGGTCAATGATGGAAAGACGCCGGTGCCCAAAACCCACGCCAGGCTCTAGGTACAAACCACCCTCCACAGGCCCCCGATGGCGTTGCGATTCGTTCATGCGGTGCAGTACAGCGCGGTCAATATCGCGCCCGCTCCGGGTATCAAAAATGCCGACAATTCCACACATGGTATTTATCTGTTGGTTATTTGTTGGTGGGACATGGATGCACAGTACTTTCGCCTATGCCTAAAAGTCGATCGTACAGACCTTGGTAGGTATCGACCATCGCATTGAGGCTAAATTTCTCAAGGATACGTTGCCGACCAGCGCGTCCCATCTTCAGAGCTAACTCTGGCGAAGTCACCAACTTCAGCAAACCGCAAGCCATTGCATCAACATCGCCGGCAGGGACGATCTGCCCTGTAGTGCCATGCACTACCAAATCGGCGTTCCCACCCACATCAGTTGCAATGACTGGCAAACCACAGGCCATGGCCTCCAATATCGTATTGGAAATACCCTCGGCCAATGATGGCAATACGAAGCAATCAAGCCCTCGCATGATGTGAGGTACATCGTTACGTTCGCCTGGCAACCACGCTAGATGGGCTATACCGGCGGTTTCCAGCAGTTTTAGGCACTGCTGTCGTAACGGTCCATCACCCACCATGACAAGACGTACGTGCAAGTTAAGGTCCGGCGCTATTTCTAATAAGCGTATAAAAGCGCGCGTTAATGTGAGCTGGTCTTTGACGATCTGCATACGCCCTACGGTCCCTACCACCCACAGATGCGCGTCCACGAATGGACAATCCTGGATTTGCGCGTGACCCGCAATCTTCGCAGATGAGAAACGCGTCGTGTCGACCCCGTTATAAATTTGCGTCACCTGCCTGAGCGTCACGTGCACTTTCTCGGTCAAATACACGGCTAAATCACGCGACAACGCTACATAGTGGCTCACAAATGGCGCATATACCCTACGCAACCATTGATATTTCTTACTATTTCCATCGAAGTCACCAACATCACGACCATGCTCACCGTGGATGCGGACAGAAACACCAGCCGCCCATGCAGGAACCAAAACCTCTAGGGCCGCAAGATTTCTGGTGTGAACAATCGCTGGACGTAATTTCTTAAATAACCGAAAGAGCTGGGGATATAGCCAAAGTGCGTGCCCAGGCTGCTTATTCAAAGCATAAAACAACACGTCTTCACGCAGTATCCGGTTGCGAAAATCGGTAACATCTGTCAATGAAATTACCGCGTGGCGATACCTATCTGCAGCCATATTATTAATAATATTAACCACACCATTCTCCAGCCCTCCCATATCAAAGCGGTACACAACATGCACCACTAAAGGCCGTTTATCGACTAGAGTCTCCACAGCTTGTAACCAGCAGCTTCAATCGCCGCACGATCAAATGAAGACTTAACGTCGATAAAGGCCCCACCTTTCACTAGTTTTTTACCAAAATCCTCCACCGATAACGCAGCATATTCATCATGCGCGACAGCAGCAACAATAGCATCAGCGCGAGGGAGTTCATCCCATGTCAGCAAGCGCACACCATATTCATGCATAGCTTCTTCGGCTTCCGCTTGCGGGTCAGTAACAAAAACTTCCACACCATATGATTTGAGCTCTTTAATGATGTCAATCACCTTAGAGTTGCGCAGATCGCCACAGTTTTCTTTAAAGGTAAGACCCAACATATTGACACGGGCGCCTTTAATATAACTACCCGAAGCAATCATATGCTTGATAGTTTGTTCCGCAATAAACTTACCCATACTGTCATTGATACGTCGTCCAGCCAGTATGACCTCGGGTTGGTAACCCAACATAGCGGCCTTATGGGTCAAATAATAAGGGTCAACACCAATACAGTGCCCACCAACAAGTCCAGGTTTAAATTTCAAGAAATTCCATTTTGTTCCAGCAGCCTCTAGCACTTCAGTAGTATCAATACCAATTTTGTCAAAAATAATTGCCAGCTCGTTCATCAACGCAATATTCAAATCTCTTTGTGTGTTTTCAATTACTTTGGCAGCCTCGGCAGCCTTGATTGAAGAAGCACGGTGAACACCCGGAACAATGATTTTTTCATACAACTGCGCGACCTTTTCCAAGGTATCAGGCGTGTCACCTGATACAACTTTCAATATTTTAGTAAGCGTATGTTCTTTATCACCTGGATTAATACGCTCAGGCGAATAACCGATGAAAAAATCCTGCTTCCATTTCATCCCCGACTCTTTCTCCAAAACAGGAATGCATACCTCTTCAGTTGCACCAGGGTAAACAGTTGACTCGTAGACAATAATTGCTCCGGCCTTCATATTGCGACCAACGCTAGTACTCGCACCAATCAATGGACGAAAATCTGGAATGTGCGCATCATCAACGGGCGTAGGGACAGCAACGACGATGATATCGGCATCAGCCAGCATTAATGGATCAGATGTGTACATCGCCAAGGGCGCAGAAAGCATATCCTCATCCGAAAGTTCCCGAGAAGGATCAATGCCGTTCATACAAGACTCGACTTTTGATACAGAAATATCAAAACCAATAGTTTTAAAATGTTTACCAAACTCAATAACTAGTGGAAGGCCAACGTAACCCAAACCAATTACAGCCACAACATTCATATTAACCTCTAGAGAAATTTAGTAAAATTGAAAACTAGTTAAGCACCTTAGTTTTTTCAAGCAATTTATTGATTTCAATATAATTATCTTGCAAAAACCTCTCCATCACAACATCGGCATGATCATTCAAATCATTAACTGTGTACAAAAAAATTGCAGCGGAATCATCTCCTTTGCCAAATAATCGCTGAATTGCACCGTAAAACTTAGCACGATAATCCTCTCCAACAAATAAATTATCTACCCAATAAAATTTCCATATTTTTAAGCGTGCATTATTCGAGTAACCATGCAAACCCGTACCTTGCAGATCTGAAGTCTGTACAGAAAATTTATCAAGAAGCCCATTAACATCGCGATGTTCTGAATCAATTAACAACCAATCCGGACTCTTAGAAGAAACAAGGGAATTATCAGAACTAATTAATTTCATTTCGTAACTCTGATTTCTATAGTAAGCAATAAAAATCCCAACTTTTATATCATTTTTTGAATATACTTCATTTAATTTAGAAGAAAATTTATTAAACTCAGGATTCCAATTTAAATATTTTTCAGATGTTTTAGTCCAAGAAGCACTCAAAACATCAGGCGAGGTTATGACTACATTACCAAAATTTTTATCACCTTCTACATAACCCCTCCAAATGTATGTACCCAAAAAAATAAAAGTAGAAATAATTAATACCATAACATATTTATATCGACAACCATTACCCACAGAAGAAATACTATTAATACCAGGCTTATCTCTTAAAATATCTTGCTCAGACCAATACCCACCAATAAAAAACATGAGCATTATTACCAGCCCAAAAAATAACCACCCGTAAATAATATGATCAAATCCAACTGCAAGTGAATTGTTTGAAAAATGACCAAGCATAACGATAAAATATGCACGAATCCAATTTGCCAAAATCGGAACAACAATTGAAATGCATATGAATATAAATCTCTTTTTAAAAGTTCGATAGTTAAGGTAAGCGAAAAGAGTACCGATCATAAATGACGATATCAAATAACGCACTCCGCTACATGCTTCAACAACTGACCATCGGCCAGAAGATATGACAAATTGCAATCCTTCCTGATAAACAGGAACACCACTAAATCGGATTGCCAGCACAGTGAATTTCGCAGTCCAATTCATCAACTGCGGTAAGAGAAATTCACCGAGAGGAACTGAAAAAAATAAAAAACTTAGTGGAAATATAATAGTAAATGCGACAGAACTTCCAAGGACCAAAAAAGTGACAAGTACAAGCATTAGTACAACTGCAAACTGGGTTACTGAATTTACTGAAACCAAGTCCCCAAGAAGCCACAACATCGAAGCAAAAAAAAGCGGCACTACAAATATCAAATTTGATTTGGGCAACCTAATTGCAAGCTCACTTCGTTCTCTCCAAATTAACCAACATACTATGGGTAAAACAAGAAATCCATGCGTAAATGTCTCAGAACGCGCCCAAATGGAAACCATGCCTAAAAATGTTGTGTAAAACAAGCATAATATAAGCAATATAAGTGATCCAAGCAATATCAAAGCCTGATACCAAATCTTCAGTCGATTACAATCTTGTTCAGAATTCATATATTTTCATCAGCATTCAAATAAAAGTCTATTTTTTTTAAATGAGAAGACCAGCTATATTTGTTCAAAACATTTTCACGACCTGCACGACCTACAGATTTAGATTTTTCTAAATCGTTCAAAAAAACGGTTATTTTTTGAATAAAATCATCTGGACTATCAGCTGAGATAATCTCTTCTCCATCAATAGCATCAATTGCCTCAACGCAAGCAATAGATGCGACTACGGGACGTGCCATCGACATGGCCTCCAATATCTTATTTTGAATTCCCCGCGCAACTCTTAATGGAGCAATTACTATTGCTGCATGTTGTAAATATGGTCGAACGTCAGCAACCGTACCCGTAACGTGGATATTATTCGATTGCAAATTCAGAACTAACTGTGTAGGATTTCTTCCAACTATAAAAAAATTAAGTAATGGATATTTACTCACTAAAGGTTGAAACACCGTCTCAGAAAACCAAACTACAGCATCAATATTGGGCCAATAATCCATTGCACCTGTAAAAACTATTGATACTGAACTATTACCTTTTTCATCTAATACGAAAGGTGAAGGTATCTTTTCATTTGGTGAAAAGTATTCAGAATCCACACCATTATTAAGGGAACTTATTTTCAGATCACACTCTGGTGCGAGAAATGCAAAAAGATTTTTTTCTTTTTCTGTAACAAAAAAAGAATGACTTGCTTGACCGGCAATTAATTTCTCATATGCAAGAAGAAGCCGCGCCTCTCGTTTATACAACCACGATAAAGGCCAGCGAGTTTTTTTCGAATATTCATCCCATTTAGCAGAATCAACATCTACAAAATCAATAAGAACTTTTGAACTTAAAAAACTATCAACATATTGAGCCATGGCAGAAGAGAAAACAACTATAGTTTTAATATTATTTTCTTTAATAGTATTTTTTACCCAAGCTCGCAAACCATTATGCTTATAAAAACCTAAAGTCAATGCAGAATTATTCAAAAAACCAAATAAACTATAAAATTTTGATATATTTTTGTTGATTTTTGCGACATAAATACTTTTACAATAATTACTTACTGTGGAAATGTATTCTTCATCATCTGGGTCATCTAAAAAGGACCCTAAAAATACACTGTTATTTATTGAAAGGTGTTTTAATAAATTATAGGATCTAACTTTATCCCCTTTATTAGGCGGATATGGCAATCTATGTACAAGAAAAAGTATATTACTCAAAAAATTAACCTAAGTTCTTAACAATGTGAGGGCCTAATTTATTAGCCACTGCGATTGGCAAAAGCCTCCAAGCGGCAATAAAAAATTTGAATTTTTTATTAGATGGGTTATTTTGAGGTATAGACAATTTTTTATATAAACAATATTCATAACTCAATGGCTTAGGTTCGAATCCCCAGTTTTTCTTGAACGAAAAAGAACCGGTATTTACCTTACTGCGACCGTAATCGAATATCTTTATTTTTCTTTGGCATGCAAGTCGCAATAACTCCCAATACTTAAAATCATTTGCTGCCAAATCCCTCGCCGATAAGTCATCCCCAGCATAATAGGGTAAAACTTCATCGCGAAAGTAAAAACTTATGACACTACTCAACGGAGCGCCTGCAGGAGAGAGGATAGTTAATATCTCACAATTCTTACCAAACTCTTTTTTTAATGCCGCAAAATATTTTTTTGGCATAGCCGGTGTTCCATGTCGGCGCATATTATTAGCATATAAGTTAAAAAATCTATCCACGCTGTTATCTATTTCACTCACTAGCCCATTCTTTATGCCCTTCCGAACCATCGCACGTTGTTTGCGCGGAATATCCAAAAGATTAGCTTCCTCAGTATCTAATATAACTTTACGGAACGTGACGTAAATATCTTGCGCTGGCCAATCAGCATGTCTTTTTTCAAAGTTACGTAATTCAAGATGATCAACATCAAGACTTATCGCCAATTCTTGAGCCGCTCTTTCAAGTACTTCAAGAACTTCATCACTGGTAGCAACAATGCCACCGTAAACTGCAAATGGTAATCCAACTAAAGCGTTACCAAAAAAAAAGCTATTAACATGGGCTAAAGGAAGAACACCTTTAACTAGTCCATCTATTTCGACATATAAAAAGTAAGTATTATGACCAAATATGCCTTTGATTATATTTTGCCAATTTGAAAGATGAAAAAAAGTTGCATCAGGAGAAGACAGTACAAAATCGTCCCATAACTTCTCTTCAATAGAATGTGGTAATAGACGTCGGGCTTTTAGTGGCTTTAGAGCATTAGACACGTTCAACACCATTTAAAATAACTTCAGAAAAAACCTTATCAACCCTACCCCATTTAAAATCAAATAATAATAAATCTATCTTCTTCTGCATTAATTTTATATTTACATAGTGTCTGAATTTTGTTTTCAAATCTGCATCATCAATACGAGGCTGCCCCACATCTATTTCCCATGGATGAAAATAAAAAATTGAGGCTCTAACATCTCTATAATGCAACTGATTGATCATCAGTTTAGACAAAAAATAAGGGAATAATCTAAAATATCCTCCTCCGCTGGCTGGAAAGTTTTTATTGAATAGTCGTAGTGTAGTTATCGGAATTTCAATCAAGCCATCGCGTACTGAAACAGGAAATCTGGGGAAATCTGGCATACCATAATGGTCATGCTTAATAGGATACACACTAGAGCTATATCTGTAACCAGCACGAGATAGACAATCATATGCCCAAAGATTTTTAGACCCAATTGAAAAACTAGGTGCTCTATATCCAATAACTTCTACACCGGATATGTCTTCTAAAATATGTTTAGAGGATTGCACATCATCAAAGAAGTTGTCTTCTGATAAGTCACTGGCACGTTCATGTCCATAACCATGGCTAGCGATTTCATGCCCTTGTTGCACAATTCTTTTAACTAATAATGGATATCGCTCAGCAATCCATCCTAATGTAAAAAAAGTAGCCTTGGTATTGTGACGATCAAGTATTTCAATTATTTTATTTATATTTCCTTCAATGCGGCACTCCTTCAAGTCCCAGTCAGATCTTTTAATATATGGTGCGAATGCTGAAACTTGAAAATAATCTTCAACATCAACAGTAAAAGCATTTATTATATCTTTTTCATGCATTTTCGACACCGTCAATATTTAACCAATTCCTGATGTCAGAAACTATTCGTTCAGCTGCATGTCCATCCCAAAATTCAGGAATACATCCAGACTTTCCATTTCCGTCTAAAATTTCATTTACACAAGAAATTATTTTTTCTCTATCTCTTCCAACTATCGTATTGGTTCCTTGTTCTACTGTAATTGGACGTTCAGTATTTTCCCTTAAAGTGAGACATGGAATACCTAGAGCAGTGGACTCTTCTTGTAAGCCACCTGAATCTGTCAAAATCAATTTGGCATTGGATAACAAACTAACCATTTCCAAATACCCTTGCGGAGGCAATAGAATTATTCTAGATAAATTAATTATATGAAAGAGTCCATATTTTTCAATATTATTTCGTGTTCGTGGGTGTAGTGCGAATATTAACGGCAACTTAACAGCTATATCATTTAATGTCTCAAGGAGTCCACGTAAAACATCTATCTGATCAACGTTGGATGGCCGATGCAATGTTATTAATCCATAAGACTTAAATTCATCTAAATTTGATAAATTTACACTAGAAGTCGATAAAGTTTGCAAAATACTTGGCGCATATTTTCCAGCATATACTAATGAATCAATCATTACATTGCCGACAAAGCAAATCCTACTAGCTGTTATACCTTCTTTTTTTAAATTGTCTTCAGCAGAACGCTCAGTTATATAAAGCCGATCAGCGATTTGATCAGTTAATATCCTATTTATTTCTTCCGGCATAGCTTTATCGTAGCTACGCAAACCAGCTTCGACATGAGCAACAGGAATACCTTTTTTTACGGCCACTAAAGTACAAGCAAGTGTTGAGTTAACATCACCAACGACTATGACACAAGAAGGTTGGGTAGAGTCTAATATGGGTTCGAAACGACGCATGACTTCCGCTGTTTGAACCGCATGTGTTGCAGAACCTACTTCAAGATTGATATCTGGTCTTGGTAGTTGCAAATCTTTAAAAAGACGATCACTCATTTCTTCATCGTAATGCTGACCGGTATGAACAAGTAATACTTTAAGCGAAGGTATTAAACTAGAAAAGGCACGTAATATTGGAGCCATCTTCATAAAGTTTGGTCTAGCGCCAACGACACATATTATGGGCTTAATATTAGCGTAATCTTTATTACTCATTTTTAATTTTTTCTTTAATATTTTTTATATGGAAAAGAATATTTTTTAATATAATCAATACTTCGGAATTGCTTTTATCCAAGCGCAACATACTTTTTTCAATTCTCTCTATACGCCCATTAAGTTGCAGCATACTAACTGATTTAATATTTAAATCAATATTTTCAATTGAATTATCATTAATTTCAGAATTTTTTTCTTCAGCTACTTCTAGCAACTCTTCATCATTTTCAATTTTTTTTCTTAGTGAAGTAATAACTCCACCAGATTCTTCAACTATTTCGCGTGAAATTTCATTAACATCATTTTCCTCGAGATTGTCTTTATTTTCAAGAAATCCCAACAGTAATAATCTATCACAAATAGAATTTATACGCCTGGGAATACCTCCACTGACATTAAAAATCGCTTCAAAAGCGGCAATACTAAAATGTGGACGTCCTGACCATCCCGCACACTTTAGACGATGCTCAATATAACCCTGCGTTTCCTCTAAATCCATAGGACCGATATGACATGCGGCAATTACTCGCTGCCTTAGCTGTTGCATAGCTGGATGCTGAAGAATATCTCGGAACTCTGGTTGCCCAACTAAAAAACTTTGTAATAGAGCTTGTTTTCCAAATTGGAAATTTGATAACATTCGTAACTCTTCGACTGCACGTGGAGTAAGATTTTGAGCTTCATCAATAATTAATAAACAACGTTTTCCTAAAGCCGTCTGACTTATTAGAAATGCCTCTAATGCCATTAATAAGTCAGCTTTAGAACTATCCTTTGTTCTTACTCCAAATGCGGCGCCAACCATTCTTAGAGTATCTTCTGCATCAAGTTGGGTACTAACGAGATTTCCCGCAACCACCTTTTCAATATCTAAGCTGTCCAGTAATCCTCTGACAATAGTTGTCTTCCCAGCCCCTATTTCTCCAGTAATAACAATAAACCCTTCGTTACGAAGAATTCCATATTCCAGATAAGCCTTTGCTCTTCTATGTTGTTTACTAGCGAAATAAAATAACGGGTCAGGATTCAACTGAAATGGCTTAGTGGTCAATCCATAAAAATCTTCATACATATATTAAAACTGCACAGTTAAACTGCCGGTTACGGAATTTTCTTTATAAGGAATATTGATATTCGAAGATACCGTGTGGCGACTACCCAACGTTAAATAAGTTTTAACGCCCACTCTCTTTGATGCACTTACACTAATAGAACTTAGCTTTGAATCTTGCGTCTCAATATTTCCGCGTATTTTTTGAAGCGATAAGTCTAAATTAATTGAAGAATCTTGCGTCAATTTGTGAGCGTAAGAAAAAATTAAGCCATTTTGCTTAATGTTATTTGATTGACTAAAATCATCTGTTGCAAAACTATTTGCTCCTAATAATTCACCCGAACTACGCGTTGCCGTAAATGTTAAAGTGTCTCTTATGCCTAAAATTATAAAAGATACATTTTGTGCACGCTGCAGGGATGTTCCGGATGACAAGAATCCGTTTACAGGTATTGAATTTCTACTTATACCATTCGACTGCAAAAAACTATTAACAAACTGTGCACGCTCATTTGGATCTTTTATAAATGCGTACTGACTATATAATAAATCATAATTGCTACCCAAACTATTACTTACCTTACTATTTGATAAGGAAACACTTTTAATATCACTTAGTCGCCAATTTGTCCTAGGTGTCCTATGCTCAAAAACAAAACTGTGCATCTTTCCCAGAGAATTATTTTCTAGACTGCCTTTAAATCTAGTCATATCTGATAATGACCAATTTAATCCTAAACCATAAGTCGAAGAACTTTCAGTTGTGTTAGAGTAATAATTTTGTGTTTCACGACCTGTAGTTATTGATAATAAAAAATTGGAAGTTATTGGATAACTAAGTCCAAAATTAAATCCATCAATATTAACATCGGCTGCTGATTCGCGTAACACGCGTTGATGATGTGCATCTATGTTCCAAGATAATTTTCCATAGAAATCAACATCGTTCAGATGGATAGATGTAAGTTGATTATTTGAAGAAAAGTTTTTAGAAGATTTTGCATTAGTAGTCGTCAAATCGTATCTAACTTCATAGTCAATTGTTTTGATTATTTTTCCACGGAAAAAAGGAGCAATTTTAAAAGTTGACACCTCATCTTTATTAGCACTCAAACTTTCACTTAAAGGTGTTTGAACTCCAAAAGCAGAAATGGTTTGTTGAGAAATAATCCCACTAACATCAATAAATGCATGTTCAGATATCAACTCCACTGTAGCGGATGAATTTAGAGAATTTTGGGTAAGACTTTTACGCTGGTTTCCTCCATAACGAATCTCGTTCAGTGAATAGTCCAAATATCCTTTAACCCTTCCAGAAGCACTTCTTATACTTACACCTGGACTCAACTCACTAATCCAACCTGAACTTGAATTGGCTCCCTGAGAGCTTATATTATTAGTCCAAGTTTCTGTGGCAGAGATGCGAGGGGAAATATAAAAGGTTTTTTTTGAATCTGACTCAGGTAAAGCCTGTGCGATAGATAATGTTGCGGCATAAAATACATTTCCCACCAAAAAAATACGGGGGATTTTATGGATAGATATCATTTATATACGTAAAAATTATTGACTGTAGCCGTATCCGTATCCATACCCATATCCACCCTGCAGACCGCTTTTAGCTTGATTTAAAACCATCATCTTGACTGGACAAGCTTCAATTGAAGCTAAGGCGTGCTGAACATCTGCTTGAAGAGTTTTCTCAGCATGCACAACCATTACAATTTGCCCCATGTGGGTCGCCAAAACTCTAGATTCAGTTGTTAGTAGTAGAGGTGGAGAATCGAAAATAATTATTCGATCAGAATATCTATTAGCAATACTTCTAATTAATTGAGTCATTGCCTCACTTGCCAACAATTCGGTAGCACGTAAATGCGGTGTACCGCTTGGTAAAAGTGTTAACTTATCAATATTTGTTTTTAATAAAACACTTGATAAATCATCAACATCGCCAACTAATAAATCAAGCAATCCTGGACTTGCTGGAAGACCCAGCATTCGGAGTACGGATGGACGAGCCACATCAGCGTCAACAAGCATCACAGTGTTATCTAGCTCAGTAGCAATACTCATTGCCAAATTAATTGCAGAAAAGCTTTTTCCTTCTCCTGCAAGAGCGCTTGTCACCATAATTAAATTGCCATTTTCAATAGCGGATGCGCTTTTACCCATAGCATTGCTGATCAGTGGCCGTTTAATAACCCGATATTGGTCTGCTATTTGAGAGCGGGGTGCATTCGGACTCACTATCCCTGCAGCAGCCAATGCATCTAAGTCCAAATCAACTCGTCTGGAATAAGTTTTTTGCTTTTCAAGCGATTGACTCGAGAAAATTGTTTTATTAGGATTAATTTCTTCAGATGACAACTCAACTTTAATTTGGTCTTTATCCTCTGATTTCAAAACTACTCCAGCCTGCCGAAGTTGCTCAAGGCGACGAGTTGCTTGCTCGATTAAGCTACTCATTTAGTTACCCTACCTGTCCAGAAATAAATGCTAGGCCAGAAATCAATATCATATATCCTACAATTAATCCACCCAGAGCGATAAAAAATCTGTGAACATCGGACCGTTCTTTTCGTCTAGCAGTATCACTTAGTACCAGTGTAACAACTCCTAATAGCGGAAGATCAATTAAATTGCGCAATGTGCGAGCATCATGAAATACCGGTCTTAACTGGCTAGCTGCAAATGCAGTAAATCCACCTGCACCCAGAGATACGACTAAAGCTAGTAATAGCAGAAGCAAGCGGTTGGGTGCAACTGGCTTTGGTGAAACTCTCGGAGGATCAATTAAACGGAAGTCGGCCACACCCGCTGCGGACTCTAGATCCCCCGAAAGAGACGCCGATTCGCGTCTACTTACCAAATCTTCATAGTTTTTCTTATTGATTGTGTAATCGCGATTTAACTGGGCAAATTCGGCCTCAGTTTGTGGGGCAGTTTTCATAAATTCACGAGCCTTTTCATATCGCGATGTATATTCTGAAACTCTTGCACGCAAAGAGGCAACTTGTACTTCGGATGCTGCCAACATACGACTCAGTTCCTGTGAGGCCAAAGAGTTATTATTCACAGACAATGGGTTTGTCATTGCCGTTTTTTTCAATTCAAGAACTTCTTTTCTTTTCTGATCTTCAAGTTCTTTAACTAATCTGCGAGCCCCAACTACATCTGGATGTTGCTCTGTAAATCGTTGCAATAAACTGTCAAGATTTCTTTTTTGAGTATCAATGCGTGAATCAATTTCGGGAGTTGCAAATGATTGCGCTGACTCTTGCATTAAACTCTTCGATGCAATATTAGAATTTTGTGATTTTTCATTTAATAGTTGAGTTTTAGATGCATCACGTGCATTTTCTGCTTCCCGTAAATCTAATTTTGCTTGATTGAGTTGTGCACTTATTTCGCTCAACTTTCCAGCTATGTCAGTGCCCCCGTTAGCGGTTTGCACATCTATATTTCTGAGTTTAAATTCTTTCAACCGTGCTTCGGCAGACTCGAGTTTGGATTCATAAGTTTTTATTTGTTCAGAAATAAATTTCTTAGCGGCATCCGTATCTTTTCGACTGTCTCCTAAGCTAGATTCAACGAATATTGAAACAAGCGATTGCACTACCTTCTTCGCTTTCTCGGGATTTGAGTCTTGGAAAGAAAGCGTGTATAAGTTATCGCGTGCTGTACTTTTTATTTGTAATGTATTCATCAACCGCTCAGTTAAACCTTCTTGAGACCCTTTTGATAAACTACCTAAATCAAGATCAGCCATTCGAATCAATTTTTCAACATTTGGGCGAGTAATTAAGGTCCGGCTCAGCATACCTACTTGTTGATCCACATTTGGTTGAATGGCTAAGCCCGACATTAATGGCTTTAAAATCGATTGTGTATCTACGTATATACGTGCGGATGCCTCATACTTATCAGGTACCCTGAGTACAACTCCCGCACCAATCACACCAACAAGCCAGGCAATAAGTACACCCAACCAGCGATGTTTCCACGAACCTTTAGCGAATGTCAGTAATTGACTTATTAACTCGTCCATTAGATTTTACACGCTTACATTTTTAGTTTAATCAAAACCAACCTTGAGGAATAATTAATATATCACCAGGTTTCATTTCCACATTACGAGAATAATCTCCCCGCTTTATTAAGTCGTTTAGTCGTACAGAATACCGCTTATCACCCTCCGAAGTGCGTAATATAGTCGCATTATTTCCATCAGCAAAATCTGTCAATCCACCAACTGCAATCATGACATCTAGAATTGTCATTTTACTTTTATATGGTAATGTTTGAGGTTTGGTAGCCTCACCCACTACGCGAATTTGTTCGCTGTAGGGGCCCACAAAACTAGTAACGATTACAGTAACTACAGGATCCCGTACAAATTTTGCCAGCAGTACCTCGATATCACGGGCGACTTGTATAGAGGTTTTTCCCTGTACTATCAATTCATCAACTAATGGTGTTGTCATTTTTCCGTCAGGACGCACAGGGACTGACATTGACAATTCAGGATTTCGCCAAACAATTATATTTAGTGAATCACCAGGTCCTATAATATAGTCGTAGTCTGCAGTTGCTACATTGGTGGGGGCTGGTGGCAAAGACGTACCAAAAATTGAACAGGATGCAATCAACATAGACATCATGCTAAATGTCAAGAATTTCGCAAACTTAATCAAAAAATTATAGGTATTTTTCAAAATTTTCCTTAGAGTTAGCTGATTGTTAAATAAATATAACATTTTTTTGATTTTCTGATGTAACCATCAAAGCATTTATTTCGTTTTGATGTCCCTGTGAAATCTTTCAAAGTAGTGATTTTATTATAAATATTTTATAATACTTGCGATAAATTTTCGTGCTATTTTGGTAATTAGCCACATTTTCTTAAAAGTGCGCGGAGTCAGCACAAACCAAATAGTTGCATCTGACTATTGCAAAAGAAAGTTTCGCTATGAAACCAGCATACTGTTGTTGTACATACCTTTCTATTTTGAAGTAGTCTTCAAAGCTTGTCCCATGAGACCAAAGTAAAGAAATACAATTGGCATTTCTAACGGTACGACTGCCAATATAGCTATGCCTATTTTATGGGATATTGCGAATACCATATGGTGCGTAAGAAATTAAAATTTTGGTCTATGTATATAATCGTCTACATTTTTTGTTTGTAAGCAACTAGGGGGAAATAGCAAATTAATCTCAGGATTTACATTGAAAATTATTTGGCAATAATTTGTAATTTGAGTTGCCCCATAAACGGAACCGAAGCTGTATGCTGGCTATTTAGATTAGTTGCATCAAAATCTTCACAATCAGAAGTATTAAATTTGCTGGTCCCTAACCATGCTAATGCTAGCAAGTATGCTCCAGCATCTCCAGCATCTCCAGCATCTCCAGCCAATCCAGCCAATCCAGCAAGTCCAGTGCGAGCGCTAGGTAGGAGCGTTTGTTCCCATCGGATGAGCCCACAAATGTTGCTTGCAAAAGCTCGTTCGTAATTGAAGTTAAATGCCGGATTCATGGTCTGCACCACCTCAGTCGTTACATTTTGTGTATTGTTGCATGAGCCTGCATGATCTGACTAGTGATCACGCCTTATCTACAAGAGATAGCTACGATTCTTGTTTATCAGTAGTTTTTTGGTCTGTGACACTCTGTCTTTACGCAGGCCGGTGCATTGGCAAAGTGTCGGAATTTCTTACAAAACAACATTTCGTTCAAGTTGCAAATCTCATAAGTTATTGATTTATAAAGAAATTATCCTATCGCATCTTGTCTACGCTGCACCTAAGGTCTACCTCATTTTTGTCTTCTTATTTTTTCAAGGAGTACTTGTGAAAAATTACTCTTATCTTTGGTTCTCTTATCAGACCTCGGCTTAACCGGTATAGGCGCGTTCTATGCCACTGTATCCGCTGACTTTACCGCTGCCTAAGGCAGCATAGTTGGTAACGCAGCCAACAGTTTTAGTGAAGAGAAGTTAGTTGCTGCTAACACTGAAAAAACTAAAACGCCTAGTGTGGGTCTTACAGGTTTAGTTTTTACCTGCGCTAGGCATGCAAATTTTGCAGATTTTTTCAAATATGATGACAAAAATGTCATTTGTCCAACTCAGTTGAATGTTCTTGATAGTTACAGCATGCATACAGATTTTTGAACTTTTGCTTATTAAAAAATGTATACAGTTTTTGGATGCAATAGAAAATATTGCTTTGTGGATTGACCCTGGCTAGGACACGAAAAATGCCATAGGTATTCCAATATCTGTTTTTACAACCAACAACAGAGATGACATTAAAATGAATTTTTTTCACAATCAGCATCACGTCGAACTTAGCAGTTTTCGACTTTGATCTTGACAGTTTCACGTTGGCTGCAGCTGGTTCAAAATTTTTCACAACCAATAGCAATTCTTTCTACAAGCTTGCGTTTCTCACCGGTGATTTCGATGACATTTCAGTCGAGCCCGGCACTACTGGTGCGGTGGGCAAAGTGAGCACCGTTTTCACTAGCGCATTTCCCTGGTCAGGTACTTTGACGTAGATCGGCCTGGGCTTGGCAAGTTTCAGTTTGGCACAGCGTCGCCGTAAAGTTGCCGCCAAGTAAGAAGTTACAGTTCACTTAGACCTCTAAAATGGTGCTGTTCGGCGAGCCATCCTTTTGTACTTCTGAAACCATTTTTTTACATTTCACACATGACCCAGGTACTGATGGTTTGTATGGGTAATATTTGCCGGTCGCCTATGGCCAAAGTGGTAGCCACACATTGGGCCGATACGATCGGAGTAGGAAAGCAGATTAGCTTCGATTCGGCAGGTACACATGCACAGCACATTGGCGAGAAGCCTGACCCGCGGGCCAAGACGGTACTAGAAAAACGCGGATACGTGCTTGAGAAGAGCCGTTCGCGGCGCGTACAGGACAAAGACTTTCAACGCTTCGATTGGATTTTGGCGATGGATCGAAGCAACTTAGCCGAATTACAGCGACTTTGCCCGCCACAGTATCTTCACAAAATTAGACTGTTTTTAGACGATGCAGAAGCAGACACTGAGGAAGTTCCAGACCCGTACTATGGCAATTTGCTAGGTTTTGAACGGGTGCTGGACTTGTGTGAGTTGGGTGCACGCAGGCTTATCAAAAGCTTGGCTTGACGCATTTTCCGGCTACCAAGATAGTCGAAAAATGGCTCGAAACGTACTCTCAGACTTTGTAATAGCCGCGGTACCAGTCCACAAAATTTCCAATCCCGGTTTGTATGCTGGTACCTGGCACGAAACCTACCCAGTCGCGCAAAGCGTCGGTATTGGCATAGGTGGCAGGTACATCGCCATCCTGCAGTGGCAGTAGGCGTTTTTCGGCTTTTTTACCCAAGGCATCTTCGATGCAGGCAATGAAGTCAAGCAACGGCACTGGGTTGTTGTTACCGATATTGAAAACACGGTACGGCGCATTGCTGGTAGCTGGATCCGCTAGCGCGGCATCGTAAGCGGGGTCAGGTGCGGCAACCCGGTCCAGCACGCGGATGACACCCTCGACGATATCGTCTACGTAGGTAAAGTCACGCTGCATATTGCCGTAGTTGTACACGTCAATCGGACGGCCTTCCATGATGGCTTTGGTGAACAGGAACAAGGCCATGTCAGGCCGTCCCCATGGGCCATAGACCGTAAAGAAACGCAGGCCGGTGGTGGGCAAGTTGTACAAATGGCTGTAGGTGTGTGCCATCAGCTCATTGGCTTTTTTGGTGGCGGCGTACAGGCTCACGGGGTGGTCTACGCTGTCATGTTCCGAAAACGGCATTTTGGTGTTGCCGCCATACACACTGGAGCTGGATGCGTACACCAGGTGTTGCACCTTGCTATGGCGGCAACCCTCCAAAACATTCACAAAACCGATTAAATTGCTATCCATGTAGGCATGGGGATTTTGTAGAGAATACCGGACCCCTGCCTGGGCAGCCAAGTGGATCACCCGATCAAACTTTTCATTAGCAAACAGTTCAGCCATCCCAGGGCGATCGCCTACATCCAATGGCACAAACCGAAAATTCGTGTGGGCAGTTAACCGCTTGAGGCGGTTGTGCTTCAAGTTGACATCGTAGTAGTCGTTCAAATTGTCCAGCCCTACAACCTCATCACCGCGCGCCAACAGCTTTAACGAAGCCGTCATGCCAATGAAGCCTGCAGCCCCTGTCACCAAAATCTTCATGAGACGGTCCTTCTACGATTGCAATGAAAAGTCGATCTTAACTGGGCTGCCGTGTAGCATGGCATGTATGGTGCGGTAACTACACGGAAAGTACACCTATGCTGCGAAAGATATGTCTAGTGGCGGTTGCACTGGGTACCCGTCTGGCCTGGGCCGATGTGGATGTGAACCAAGCCGAGGTGGCAGCGCTGGACAGTATCCGGGGTATTGGCCCCAGCATGTCCCGCAAAATCTTGCTGGAACGCGAGAATGGCAAGTACAAAAACTGGGCTGATTTGATGGCCCGTGTACCCGGCATGAAGCTAGCCACCGCAGCCAAATTTTCTGCGCAAGGCTTGACGGTCAATGGCATAGCCTTGTCCGAGGCAGCCACACCGCCACCTTGATGCGCACGCGTGCTCACACCAAAAACATCGCCCCGGCGACTACCGTCGGCAGCGCTGCCCCGGCCAGCAAACCCAAAGCGCCAATCGACTCGCCGTTGAATCCCTTGCGCAGCAGCGCCACCCCTGCCGGATTCGGCGCATTGGCGATCACAGTCAAGCCGCCGCCGGCCACCGCACCGGCCACCAGCATGTACTTGGCGGGGTCGCTGATACCCTCGATCAATGAACCCAGATACGTTAGCGCCGCGTTGTCGGTCAGCGCCGTCAGGCCCAGCGCACCAAAAAACAGCGCTGTAGGGCCCAGGCTGGAAACGATAGGCTGCAGCCACCATTGCTGCATGCCCCCCAGCACCACCAGACCCGCCAGAAAGAAGCCCACCAGCAAACCCTCTTTCAAAATCAGCGGACTTTGGTGCCGCTCGTAGGCCTGGGTGTAGCCGATGAAGAACAAAAACAGGCCAATAAACACCACTGGATGGTGGGCGAACACCACCACTCCAGCCAGAAAGGCCAGGTGAATCAGACTCACCAACACCGGCACCGGCCGGGTCGCCATAGGCTTGGCGGCAGCCGTGGTCTTGAGATGCGCGCGCAGCAAAAAAACCATCACACTCGCGTTGACCAACACCGCGATGCACGCACGCCAGCCAAAGGTGCGGGCCATGAAGGCGCTGTCCCAGCCCCACACCGATGCCACCATCAGCACCGGTGGGGCGGCGTAAGAGGTTAACGTGCCGCCCACCGACACATTGACAAACAGCACGCCCAGGGCCGCGTACTTTAGCCACTCGGGCAGGCCAGGGCGAAACACCAGCGGCGCCAGGATCAGCGCGGCCAGCGTCATGGCTGCCGGTTCGGTGATCAACGAGCCCAGCAGCGGCACCAAGGCCAGGCCCAACCAAGCCGTGGCCAACGGGGTGGGCAGGGGCAGCACGCGGGCCAGGCCACCCAACAACTGCCGCACCAGCTCCAGCACGGGGCGCGAGGCGGCCACCACCATCACCACAAACACGAACAGCGGCTCGGTGTACTGGCGCGACTCGGCATAGGCCAGCGCATCGGCCCCTGTACCCAGCACGGCCATCACCACGATCAGCACAAAGGCCCACAGGCCAAACACCACCTCGACCTCGCCCAGGATATGGAACAGCCCGGCGTGGCGCGGGTGCCGGTGGGCCAGGGTTTCAAACCACTTGGCCGCAAAAGTGTGCAGCAGCGCCAGCCCGAAAAGGACGGCGGCAGCGAGTTGGAGGGCAGTGGGTTGCATATTTGCATCGAAAAGTAGATCAATGGGTATTGTCGCGCAGCCAAAATCCCCGTTTTTTTCATTCCGCACATAGCCGTTCAACATCGCACAATACCAATACCAGCCCAACCCGAGCAGAACCACTTAAACTTCATCGGCTAAACATTTGGCACTTCGTAGACCAACCGGAGCGGCTGCACAAGTTCAAAGCATCCTGTAAGGGACATAAAAGCAGCGGTAAATGGTCAAAAAATGCACAAACGAGAATAAGTATGGCCGTTAAGAGGTCCAAGACACTGGACGTGTTTCGGGGGTCGCTGTTTGTACTGATGGCCAACACCCATGCCATCTCGCTGCTGGGAGTGGCAAGTTCGCACTGGCTGATGAGCGACCTCTGGCTACCCAACGGATGGGCCACGGTGGTGTACGTTGTGCTGTCGGGTTACGGTATCGGCTGGGTTTTCTCGGCTCGCCATCCAGACATCTTGCACAGACCCTTATTGCGCCGAAGGAGTGTCCGAATTTTGGTTGTGATGCTGGTCTCCAACAGCGTTTTTGCGCTCTTCAAACTGGCCCTGCTGGGCGAGCTTTCGTTCGCACTCACCCTGGACTGGTGGCTCGGGTTCATCACCCTTGCAACGCCCTGGTCCATTTCTGGCGTACTGCTGCCGACCGCGCTGGTCTTGCTGTGCGCTCCAGCCATGGTCCAACTGTGCCGTCACAGCCCCTGGCCGACCCTGGTGGCACTGATTGCAGTAACCTTTGCCACGCGGATGGTGGACACCTCGGCCTACGCCGACTGCTGGGCGGTTCGCTTCTTTTTACTGGAAGGACTGGGCGGATTTCCGGTCCTGCCCTTCGTTCTGAACGGCTGCATTGGTTGCTGGCTCGGCATTTACCGCCACATAAACGAGTCGGCGTGGCTGTACATCATTGTCCTGCTTTTATTGCTTCAACTTGGCGTGTATGCATCTACGTTTGCGCCGCCAGAGTGGTGCTGGACGGTTTTTAGGCAATCGCTGGGACCGGCAGGCAAATTTGCCTGGGTGTTTTTATGCGCTGGCATACTGGCACGGACAGGGCACGAGCGGCTCATTTCACCCTTGGCACTGATTGGCAAGTTCGCCTTGACCAGCTTTGTGATGCACCGCATATTTCTTCAGGTCATCCATTTCGCCATTGCCAAGTCAGCGCTGAACTCCTTGCCCGTGGAACTAAAGTATTCGATGCTGTTGACGAGCACTCTCGTCCTTTCCTGGTTGATGTGCGTGTTTTTACAACGTAGCTACAACCAACATGAAACTTCCAGGCTGGCCCAAGACAAAGTGTCAGGCAAAGAAGAGTATTTCACCCGCTGAAGGTAAAAAAGCCAAAAGCCCTTATTAGACCTACGCATATTGCTATTATATTAATAGCAAACTACAAATACGGCGGCGTGCAGGCCGAGACGATCTCGACCACGCTGTCGCCAATATGGCGAAAGCGGTGCGGCGGGCTGCTGCCTGCTCCAGCCCCCGTCTCCCCACCGCTCCAGCTGCTGCAAGCCAGCATCGGCAGCCGCATCCACCTGGTGCCGATCGACACCGTGCTGTATTTTGAAGCCGCCGACAAATACCTGCGCGCGCTCACCGCCGAGCAGGAATACGTGATCCGCACCCCGCTCAAAGAGCTGCTGCCCCAACTGGACCCGCAGCGTCTCTGGCAAATCCACCGCGGCACCTTGGTGCGGGCCCAGGCCATCGCCAGCGTGGTGCGCGACGACACCGGCAAGCTCCAGATCACCCTGCGCAACCGCCCCGAAAAGCTGGTCGTCAGCCGCCTCTACGCCCACCTGTTCAAGGCCATGTAAACCCTAGGTGTGCTGCACTTGACAGCCTTGGACAGCGCGCAGCCACTAGCATGGCCGCCACCCCCAAAGAAGGAGACCCCATGGCATCCCTGTTCCGCCCGGCCACCACGCTAATGGTCCAGTACGCGCACTACCACCGCGACCGGCGCAACATCGCCACCCACTGCGTCGGCATACCGCTGATCGTATTCGGCATCGGCGTGCTGCTGGCGCGTTGGCAGCTGGGAGACGGCCCACTCACCGCCGCCTGGCTGCTCTGGATACTCAGCACGCTGTGGTACCTCAGCCGGGGCAACGCCGTGCTGGGCGGGGCCGTCAGCCTGGCCAACGGCGTGCTGATCGCGCTAGCCCACCAGGTCGCGGGCGGCAGCGTGGCCCACTGGCTGGGCTGGGGCATCGGCAGCTTTGCGGTGGGCTGGGTGCTGCAGTTCATCGGCCACTACTTTGAGGGCCGCAAACCGGCTTTTGTGGACGACCTGGTGGGCCTGCTGGTCGGCCCGATGTTCGTCACCGGCGAGGCCTTGTTTGCGCTGGGCTGGGGCAAAAGCCTGCAGGCCGAAATCGAACGCAGCGCCGGACCCACGCATATTCGCCCCGCAGAAAAACCTCAAGCTTTTTAGGCCTCTAGCGCTTATAGAACCTGCACTAGTAGCTATTATTTCAATAGCAAACTACAAATACGGCGGCGTGCAGGCCGAGACGATCTCGGCCACGCTTTCGCCGATGTTGCGAAAGCGGTGCGGCAGGCTGCTGTTGAACAAATAGGCATCGCCCGCCTTCAGCACCCGCACCTGCTCGCCCACGGTCAGCTCGATCTCGCCGCTGAGCACAATGCCGCCCTCGTGCGCGTCGTGCTCCAGCATGTCCACGCCGGTATCGGCCCCGGGGGCATAGCGTTCTTGCAGGATTTGCAGGTTGTGGGCACGGGCATTGCCCACCTGGCGCAGCGTCAGCGTGCGGTCGCCGGTGGCACCGGGGGCGTGGCGGGTCAGGCGGGATGTCAAATCCACCAGGTCGGCCGGGCTGTGGAACACGGCGTCGGCCTGGGGCTGGTCGGGCTCGAAAAACTCCGCCATGGTCAGCGGCACACCACCCAGGATTTTGCGCAGCGAGGCCACCGAGGGGCTGCTTTTGTTCTGCTCGATGGTCGAAATCTGGCTGGACGGCACGCCCGCCCGCTCGGCCAGCTGCCGCTGCGACCAGCCCGCCACCATGCGCACCTGGCGCAAACGGCTCCCCACATCAAACGGATCATCCAGCATGAATAATTTCCCCAAACGCTCAATATTTTGAGCAAAATATACACCTATACCGATCACTTGCGAAGTTTCCATGCCACTAGACCACGCTCCCACCGCCGCCGATAAAGCGCCCGTCACCATTTTCGGCCCCGATTTTCCGTTCCCGTTCGACGACTGGATTTCCCACCCCGCCGGGCTGGGCAGCCTGCCCGCCCAGCACCATGGGGCCGAGGTGGCCATCGTCGGCGCGGGCATGGCCGGCATGGTGGCAGCCTATGAGCTGATGAAGCTGGGCTTCAAACCCGTGGTGTACGAGGCCTCCAAAATGGGTGGCCGTCTGCGCTCGCAACCGTTCGAGGGCGGCCAGGGCGTGATCGCCGAGCTGGGCGGCATGCGCTTCCCGGTGTCAAGCACCGCGTTCTACCACTACGTCAACGCCCTGGGTCTGCAGAGCCAGCCCTTCCCCAACCCGCTGACGCCGGCCAGCGGCAGCACCGTGGTCGATCTGGAAGGCCAGACCTACTACGCCGAAAAGCTGGCCGACCTGCCGCCCATGTTCAAAGAAGTGGCCGATGCCTGGGCCCGCGCGCTGGAAGACGGTGCCCAGTTCGAGGCGGTGCAAAACGCCATCCGCAGCCGCGACGTGCCCGCCCTCAAGGCGCTGTGGAACAAGTTGGTGCCGCTATGGGACGACCGCACCTTCTACGACTTTGTGGCTACGTCCAAGGCCTTTGCCGGGCTGTCCTTCCAGCACCGCGAAGTGTTTGGCCAGGTGGGTTTTGGTACGGGTGGCTGGGATTCGGACTTCCCCAACTCCATGCTCGAAATATTGCGCGTGGTGATGACCAACTGCGACGACACCCAGCGCCTGATCGTCGGCGGCGCCGACCAGGTGCCGCTGGGCCTGTGGCAGCACGCACCCGACAAGATGACGCACTGGCCCGCAGGCACCACCCTTGCCAGCCTGCACGGCGGCGCACCGCGCGCGGGCGTGGCGGCCATCCAGCGGCAAGACGATGGCCGCATTGCCGTGACCGACCGCTGGGGCGGCACGCGCAGTTTTGCGGCCGTGCTCACCACCTGCCAAAGCTGGCTGCTGACCACCCAGATCGACTGTGACGAATCGCTGTTTTCGCAAAAAATGTGGATGGCGCTGGACCGCACCCGCTACATGCAGTCCAGCAAAACCTTCGTCATGGTGGACCGCCCGTTCTGGAAAGACAAAGACCCCGTCACCGGCCGCGACACCCTGAGCATGACGCTGACCGACCGCCTCACCCGCGGCACCTATTTGTTCGACAACGGCCCCGGCAAACCGGGCGTGATCTGCCTGTCGTACGCATGGATGGGCGACGCGCTGAAGATGCTGCCCCAGCCGCCTGAAAAACGCGTCAAGCTGGCCCTGGATGCTCTGAAAAAAATCTACCCCAAGGTAGACATTGCCAGCCACATCATTGGCGATCCGATCACCGTCTCGTGGGAGGCCGACCCGCACTTCCTGGGCGCATTCAAAGGCGCATTGCCCGGCCACTACCGCTACAACCAGCGCATGTTTGCCCACTTCATGCAAGACGACAAACCCGCCAGCGAGCGCGGCATCTTCATCGCGGGCGACGACGTGTCCTGGACCCCCGCCTGGGTGGAGGGCGCGGTGCAGACCTCGCTGAACGCGGTGTGGGGCATCCTGCACCACTTCGGCGGCAAAACACACGCCGAGAACCCCGGCCCCGGCGACGTGTTCAAAGACATTGGCCCGATGGAGCTGCCGGAATGAGCGACCTACCGAACAATCTACGTTTGGCGCTGCTGCAGTGCCCATCGCTACCGCTGGACGTACCCGCCAACCTGGCGCGGCTGGACGCATTCGCCGCCCAGGCCGCCGCCGCCGGGGCGCATCTGCTGGTCACGCCCGAGATGTTTTTGACTGGCTACAACATCGGCAACCCCGCTGCTGCCGTGCTGGCCGAGCGCCCAGACGGCCCCCGCGCCCAGGCCGTGGCCGCCATCGCCCGGCAACACCAGATCGCCATCGTCTTCGGCCATCCCGAACACGACGAAGCTGGCCATATCTTCAACACCGCCCAGTGCATCAATGCCCAGGGCCAGCCCCTTGCCCGCTACCGCAAAACCCATCTTTTTGGCGACCTGGACCGCGGCATGTTCAGCCCCGGCCCTGGCGACGAGCCGCTGTTCAAGCTCCACGGCTGGCAACTCGGCCTGCTGATTTGCTATGACGTGGAATTCCCCGAAAACACCCGCCGCCTGGCCCTGCAAGGTGCCGACCTCATCGTGGTGCCCACCGCAAATATGGAGGGCTTTGACTTCGTGGCCCAGCACCTGGTGCCCACGCGGGCTTACGAGAACCAGGTGTTTGTGGCGTATGCCAACTTCTGCGGCAGCGAAGCGGGCCTGGCCTACGGCGGCCTGAGTTGCGTAGCCGCGCCCGATGGTTCAGAAGCCGTGCAGGCCGGGCGCGATGCAGGTCTGTTGCTGGCCGATGTAACGCAGGTCACCCTGGCCGCCGGGCGTGCGCTGAACGGGCATTTGGCCATCTGCCGGGCCCAGAGCACAACGTCTTCTTGAATCAGAGACCGGGGCTGGCGACATGCCCGCCCATAACGGTCGCTTGCCGGCGCGGGCATCGCACAGCCAGCATGCCAGACGTGCCCGCAGCCAAGGCCATCTGGCTGCGAAACGGCTGCCCGTGGCTGTTGGCGAAGTCCGGCGACGTAGGATCCCGCCTACCCCCGTACGCGCCAAGCGCCACATGCCAAACCGCAGCGGTTTTCCTATGATGTGCGTGGGCTCAATTGCCGTCCAAACCCCACACCACACAAAGGTTCTCCATGCCCCCAACCACCGACGCCTCCGCCACATCCGCCCCCACCCCTGGCATGGGCGCGGT
The DNA here is from genome assembly GCF_056521385.1 of Rhodoferax sp. RT5P35. Lineage (NCBI taxonomy): Bacteria > Pseudomonadati > Pseudomonadota > Betaproteobacteria > Burkholderiales > Comamonadaceae > Rhodoferax > Rhodoferax sp. RT5P35. The sequence goes on from NZ_JBWMAX010000003.1 coordinate 331,304, forward strand.
TCCGCACGACGGGGGGGTGACGTTCCGCGTCTGGGCGCCAGCCGCGCAGCAGGTCAGCGTAAAGGGTGGCTTCAACGGCTGGTCTGACACCGCGCACCCGATGCAGGCCGAAGACAACGGCCATTGGGCCCTGGATGTGCCGGGGCTGCAGGCCGGTGAGGAATACAAGTTTTGCCTGACTTTGGCCGACGGCAGCACGCTGGACCGCATCGATCCGCAGGCGAGACAGGTCACCAATTCGGTTGGCACGGGGGTGGTGTACGACGCCACGGCCTTTGACTGGCAAGGCGATAGCTTCACGCTGGCCACGCACGATGCGCTGGTCATTTACGAGTTGCACATCGGCTCTTTCCATGCCGAGGAAAGCGGTACACCGGGCAACTTTGTGTCGGCCACGGCGCAGCTGGACCACCTGCAGCGCCTGGGCGTGAATGCGGTGCAGGTCATGCCGGTGGCCGAGTTCGCCGGCGACTTTTCATGGGGCTACAACCCGGCACACCTGTTTGCGGTGGAGAGTGCCTACGGCGGCCCGGACGCGTTCAAGACCTTTGTACGCGAAGCGCACAGCCGGGGCATCGGTGTCATCCTCGACGTGGTCTACAACCATTTCGGCCCCAGCGACCTGGACCTGTGGCGCTTCGACGGCTGGAGCGAAAACGACAAGGGCGGCATCTACTTCTACAACGACGAGCGCTCCAGCACGCCCTGGGGCGAGACCCGGCCCGACTACGGCCGCAGCGAGGTGCGCCAGTTCATCCGTGACAACGCACTGATGTGGCTGAACGAATACCGCGTGGACGGCCTGCGCTTTGACATGACGCTGTACATGCGCACCATCCGCGGCGAAGGCAACGATGACCTGCCCGATGCCTGGAGCCTGATGCAGTGGATCACCGACGACATCCGCGCCAGCCACCCGCACGCCATCAGCATCGCCGAAGACCTGCGTGAACACCAGGGCATGACCGCCCAGGTGGACCAAGGCGGCGCCGGCTTTCATGCGCAGTGGGACGCGTGTTTTGTGCACCCCGTGCGGCAAAGCGTGATCACGCCCAACGATGCCGACCGCTCCATGGCTGCGGTGCGCGACGCCATCGCTTACCGCTACAACGACGATGCCTTCCGGCGTGTGGTCTACAGCGAATCGCACGACGAGGTGGCCAACGGCAAGGCACGCGTGCCGCAGGAGGTGAACCCCGATGATACCGAAGGCTGGTACGCGCAGAAGCGCTCCACCCTGGCCGCGGCCTTGGTGTTCACTTCGCCCGGCATCCCCATGCTGTTCCAGGGCCAGGAGTTTTTACAGGGCGAATGGTTCCGCGACGACGTGCCGCTGGACTGGCACCAGAGCGAGAGCTTCAGCGGCATCGTGCGCCTATACCACGACCTGGTACGCGTGCGCCTGAACCGCGATGGGCTGACGCGCGGCCTGACCGGCCAGGGCTGCCACGTGTTCCACGCCAACGACGAGATGAACGTCATCGCCTTCCACCGCTGGCGTGAACATGGCGCGGGCGATGACGTGGTGGTGGTGCTGAACTTCTCGGCCGAAGCGCGTGACGACTACCTGCTGGGCCTGCCCGAAGCTGGCACCTGGTGGGTGCGGGTGAACACCGATTCACGCTTTTACAGCCCCGACTTCCAGCAACACGGCGCCGCCTCGTTCGATGCAGTGCCCGAAGCCCGCGACGACCTGCCCGCCCACGCACCACTGCGCATTGGCCCCTACACAGCGCTGGTGCTGTCGCAGCACCCAGGTTGAACACAACTGCGAGACGATTACGCTTCCATCGCATGCGCTTCGACTGGCGGTGCCAGCACTTGGCGCTGCCGGCGCATCAGCAGCAGCAAGGGCATGGCAATTAGCGTCACGGCCATCATGATTTTGAAATCATTGATGTAGGCCAGAAAGCTCGCCTGGCGCGTCACCTCGTTGTTCAGCGCGGCCAGGCCCTGCGGGGTGGCCAGGTTGTAGACGGCGGGCAGGCCGGCCTGCACGGCGGGGCTGGCCAGGTTCACGTGCTCGACCATTTGCGCATGGAACAAGGCGGTATTGCGGGTCAGCAGGGTCTGCATTACCGAGATGCCGATGCTGCTGCCGATGTTGCGCGACAGGCTGTAGATAGAGGTGCCGTCGGGCCGGTACAGCGGGTTGAGCGTCGAAAACGCCATGGTGGTCAACGGCACCGATACAAAGCCCAGGCCCAGGCCCTGGATGAAGCCCGACCAGACCATGTCGCTGGGCTGGGTGTCAAAGCTGAAGCCCGCCATTTGCCATAGCGAGAACGCGGTCAGCGCAAAACCCAGGCCGATCAGGCGGCGCGCATCCACCCGCGCGGCGTAGCGCCCGGCCAGCATCATGGACAGCATGGTGCCGATGCCGCTGGGCCCAATCACCAGCCCCGCCGTCACCACCGGGTACCCCATCAGCGTTTGCAGCATCGGCGGCAGCAGGGCGCGGGTGGCGTACAGCAGCAGCCCGACCATGAAGTACAGCGCCAGGCCGGTGACAAAGTTGCGGTCTTTGAGCAACTGCACATTGAAGAATGACACCTCCTTTGCAGTGGCCGTGAGCACGATGAAGAAGGCGAAGCTGACCAGCGCGCCCGCCGCCTCCAGCTGGATCTCTAGCGAGCTGAACCAATCCAGCAGCTCGCCCCGGTCCAGCAACATCTGCAGCAGGCCAATCGCCAGGCTCAGGGCCACGCAGCCGTAGACATCGAAGCGCAGCCTGGTCTGCACCACGGTTTCGCGGATGTACAGCTGGATGCCGATGAACGACACGATACCCACCGGAATATTCACAAAAAACACCCAGCGCCAGCTGAAGTTGTCGGTCAGCCAGCCGCCCAGCGTGGGGCCGAGGATGGGGCCCAGCATCACGCCCATACCCCAGATGGCCATGGCCTGGGCGTGCTTTTCCTTGGGGTTGGTGTCCAGCATGGTGGCTTGGGACAAGGGCACCAGCGCCGCACCAAACACCCCTTGCAGCAGCCGCGCCAGCACGATTTCGGTGAGCGATTGGGACAGGCCGCACAAAGCCGATGCCACGGTAAAGCCCACCACGGAAATCAAAAAAATCCGTTTGCGGCCAAAGCGCTCGGTCAGCCAGCCGGTCAGCGGCGTGGTGATGGCCGCCGCCACGATATACGAGGTGAGCACCCAGGATGCCTGGTCCTGCGATGCCGACAGCGCGCCCGCCATGTGCGGCAGCGCCACGTTGGCGATGGTGCTGTCCAGCGTCTGCATGATGGTGGCCAGCATGATCGCCACGGTGACCAGCTTGCGGTGTTGGGCAGAGTCGGACGGAGCTTCGGTGTCGGTGGAGGCCATGGATATGTCCGCTGGGCAACGAAATGGTGACTTGGGTGATAGTGACCTACGTCACCATATGCTTAAAAAAAGGGCCTGCTGTCAGCCGTCCACAAAGCGCAGCAGCTTGCGCAGCAGCAGGTCGAACTGGTCCATCTCTTCGGCGCTAAACCCGGCCCACAGCGCGCGGTACTGCTGGCGGCGCTGGGGCTGTACCGTTTCGACCAGGGCCTGGCCCGCGTCGGTCAGCTGCATGTAGACCTCGCGCCGGTCCACCTCGCTGGCCACGCGCTCCACCCAGCCTTTCTTGGCCAGGTCGTCGGCAATGCGCGAACAGTGGGTGCGCGAGGTGTGGATAAAGGTGCTCAGCTCCGACGGCAGCATGCGGTGGCCCGGATGGCTGTACAGCACCACCAGCGCGGTCCAGGTGGTGTAGTTCAGCCCCAGTTCGCGCAGCGTGGCATCGACCACCTCGCCCAGGCGGGTGCCGACGTGCAGCAGCAGCCGCGTCAAAATTGCCTCGCGCGGCTGCGCCCCCGGGATTTGGGTGGCAATGGCCTGGATGGCCGATTCAAACGGGGCAAAGCTTTCGGGCATGGGGGTAAATGATAACCTGGGTTACTAATTTACGCTGCGGACTGCTAGCCATAATTGCTATTAAATAAATAGCGTATTGCGCAGATAGAAACTACGCCAACGGCCTATTTCATATAAAAACATGGCGACCCAGGTTTCGGCATATCCACCAAAGTAAGGATGTGCAATCACACATTGCGACCTAGAGTCAGCAGGCGCTAAAAGCCCCACCTACAGCGCAGCCTGCCCTCCCTTTGTGACCCGTCACCTGAAAGGTTTGTATGCCCGCCACCGCCACCGCCACCGCAACCGCAACCGCAACCCCTGTTCCTGCTACCGCTGGACTGCGTTACTGCGCACAGCCAAAGCAACGGCCCCGCGTATTCGCACCCGATGTTTCGGCTGGCCGTGCGGGTGCCATCATGGACTCCGACAAAAAATGGTCCGCCGGGACGCAGTTGACCTACTACTGCTTCCAAGCGGGCGATGCCGCTCCCGCCGCCTGGCAAGGCTCGGCAGCCGACAGGGCCGCGGTAGATGCGGCCTTTGGCAAATGGTTTGACTTGCACATTGCCATCTCTTTTCTGCGCGTGGCACGGCCTGAAGACGCGCAGGTGCGCATCGGCTTTGAGCCCACAGACGGGTCTTGGTCGTATGTGGGCCGCGATGTGGGCAATATGCACGACCCGATGGAGCGCACCATGAATTTTGGCTGGCCGCTGACCACCCCCTACGGCGGTGACACCGCGCTGCATGAAATCGGCCACACGCTGGGGCTGGAGCACGAGCACCAAAACCCGTTCTCGGGCATCGTTTGGAACGAAGCGGCGGTGCGCAGCTATTTCCGGGGTGGGCCCAACTTTTGGCTGGACGATGCCATCAACCACAACATACTGGACAAAATCGATGCCACCACGGTCAAAGGCACCAAGTGGGACCCCGATTCGGTGATGGAGTACCAGTTTTGCGCAGGGCTGATCCAGGAACCGGCCGGCTACCGCAACGGGCTCAAGCCGGTCGGTGGATTGTCGGTTTTTGACAAAACCTGGATGCAAACCTCCTACCCCGCAGCGGCCGTCACCAACATCCCCCAGCTCCAGGTGGCCATGTCGCTCAAATTGGACCTGCAAGCCGGGCAAACAAGGGTGTTCAGCTTCCAGCCGCCGCGCACCCGCACCTACCGCATCGGCACGTTTGGCGACTCCGATACCGTGGTGGTGCTGTTTGAGGTGACGCCCAACGGCAATGTACAGATGGGCGGCGATGACGACAGCGGCGCAGACCGCAACGCCCTGCTCAAAATGCGCCTGAGTGCAGGCCGTACCTACCAGATAGGGGTTCGCCTGTTTTACGCGGAAATCACCAGCGAAACTTCGCTGATGGTCTGGTAGCAGCTATCGGCTATCGGCTATCGGCCATCAACCACAGGCGCTTACACCACCCGCAGCCAAAACCAGTACCCCGCCAGCGCCACCAGCAGCCACGAGCCGCCGCGCACCACCACCTGGCCATACCAGGGCTGGCGCACCACCACTTGCGACAGCAAGACCCAGGCGGTCACAGCGGTCAGCTGCCCGGCTTCCACGCCCAGATTGAACCCGGCCAGCGCCCAGGGCAGCAGGCCGGCGGGGGCGGCGGCTTCGATCAGCAGGCCGGCGAAGCCGTAGCCGTGGACCAGGCCGAAGACCAGGGCCAGGCGTTCGGGACGCAACAGCCGTACAGGGTAGATGTTGAGCAGCGCGGTGAAGGCAATGGACGCGGCGATGGCGGGCTCGACCCATTTGGGCGAGGCCTCGGTCCAGCCGAAGGTGGCCAGCGCCAGGGTGATGGAATGGCCCACGGTGAAGGCGGTGATGGTGCGCAGCAGCGACCACCAGGGGCTGCGGCCTTCTACCCGTCCTGCCGCGCGGCCCAGGCGCAGTTGCAGCGGCAGCACCAACGCCAGCAGAAAGGCCATGTGGTCGTAGCCCTGCAGCAGGTGGTGCATGCCCAGTTGCAAGTAGTCCCACACCGTGGCGGCAATGCCCCGCGGCGGGGCGGCCACGGCCTGGCGCAGCACCAGCGGCACGGCTTGCTGGGGCGCGGCGGTGGCCAGCAGGTCGCGGTCGTCGATGTGGCCGGTGACGATCAGGCGGTGGTTGCTGTCCTCTAATTTGAACAGGGTGTAGCGCAGGCCCAGGGCGGTGCCGGGTGGGCAGGCCGCCGGGCTGGTGGCGCGCAGGTAGGCACCGTCGCTGCGGGCCTCCAGGCCGTCATAGGTCCAGTGCAGCGTGCAGCCGGTATTGCCGCTGTCCAGCCCGGTGTGGCTTTGCAGCAGGGCCAGCGCGGCGGGGGTGGCGGCCTGGACTTCGGCCCAGGTGACCAGGCCATCGGCATTGGCATCGACCGGGATGAGCAGGTCCAGGTCCTTCAGTGCCACAGAGAGCTGCAGGGTGAGTGCACTGCCCTGCTGGCGCACGTCCAGGTAAGCATCGCTGCCTTTGTGGGCCCAGGCCGGGGCGCACAAGAAAGCCGCACACAGAATGGCCAACAGGCGGCTCATGGACGGCTCCGCGCATCGACTATGCCGGTCTGTTGCATGTCTTTTTGCAATTGCTGCAGGACCAAAATGTCTTTAGCCTGGCGGGCGCTTTGCAAAGCCACCCACCAGTCGATGGGTTCGCGCTGCAGGTCGAGGTTGCGGCGGGCGATTTGCAGGGCAGCGGGCGCGTCGTCGTCCAGCCACAGGGCCACCAGGGCTTGCTCACGGCCATGCAGGGTCAGGTCGTCGCCGCGGCGGGCCAGTTCGGCGTTCCACTCGCGCAAGGTGGCGCGCAGGGTTTTCCAGTCGGGGTTGTTCAGGCGGCGCATGGCGGTGGCCTGGCGCAGCAGCACGGCATCGGTGGGCGGCAGCGGCTGCAGCACGACCAGGGCCTGGGCGGTTTGGCCGGTGCGCAGCAGCAGGTCGCTCAATGCAATGCTGGTGTAGAGGTCGGGCTCGGCTTGCAGGCTGCGTTGGTAGGCGGTGCGTGCGGCGGCATCCTGGCCTGCGCGCTCTTCGCTTTCGGCCAGCAGAGACTGTAGCCAGCTAATCTGCGCCGGGTCTTGGGTGGCGGCCAGCAGTTGGGTGAAGCCTTTGCGGGCGGCGGCAGTCTGGCCTTGCAGGGACTGGTTTTCCAGCTGGCAAGCCAGGGCGTAAAGGTTTTGCCCTGCGCGAGCCACGGCCTCACAGGCCTGCAGGGAGGCGGCGTACTGGCCCGACAGCCGCTCCAGCGCGGCCAGGTTCAGCCAGCCTTGGGCGTGGTTGGGGGCGCGGCGCAAGGCGGCTTGCAAGACGAGGCGCGAGGCCTTGAAGTCGTGGCGGCCCTGCTGCACGGTGGCTTGCAATATCGCCAGATCCACCGGCGCGTCAGGCTTGTCCCACCACGGGGCCAACACGGCCTGGGCGCGGCCCCAGTAGCGGGTGTCGCCGGTCTGGCGGGCGGTGGCGATGTGGGCGCGGGCCTGGGTGGCCGCGGCAACAGGGTCGGCGATGGCGGGGGTCACAGCGGCGGGCCGCACGCGGGTGATGGTGGGCAGGCGTTCAATCACCTCGTCGCCCCGGCTGGGGTGCAGCGCGGTGGTGGCGTGGGCCGCGCTGCACAGCAGCAGGCCGGAGAGCCACAAGGAGAGACGAATGCGCATGGTGGGTGGAATGGGTATGCTATTGAATAAATAGCTAATAGTGTAGGCAAAGTATGCGCAAGGGGGCTTTTTTATATCCAACCCTTACCCCAGCCCTCTCCCGCCAGCGGGAGAGGGAGCAAGGCAGAGCACCCGTCCCCCACCTCGGCCCTCCCCCGGCGGGGGAGGGAGAGATGCAGAGCCGGTGCAGCCTGGGGGTGCGCTAGATATCCGCAGGTTCGGCAGAGTCGCTGGTCGCCAGCACGGTGGCATCGCCCAGCACCACCGGGTCACGGCTGTCGTTGGTGTTGGCGATTTCGGCCTTGGCGAAGGCGATCACGTCGTCCACATTGGTGACCGCGCCCACCGGCACGCCGGTGCCCGCCACGTATTGCGCCGATGGGCTGCCATCATCCCCTCCACAGGCCACGAGCAAACCCATCGCCACGGCGGCGGGTGCTATCCATTTGAAGTGCAACATGGTGTTGTCCTTTGGTCAGTTGGAGCCAGAATTTGGCGTGTTAAGGTAGGGGAAGCGCGTCAGGAAAGGCACCGTGGCCTGGTCCACTGCGTCGTGGATGTTGGCCGACTGGGCACCCAGTGGCACGCTGGCGGCCTTGCAGGACGAAGTCAGGCTGGGCACGCCGGGCACACCGTTCAGGCCCAGGCTGTTGTTGTCGCCGTTGATGACGCACAGGCCGCCCACCATGGCCACCAGGGCGATGTCCACCACGTCGTCTTTGGGGCGACGGCCGTTGGGGAAGCCGGCCAGATCGACCGCTTGGGCCAGGTTGGCCGTACCGCCCACACGCAGCACTTCACCGGCCACACCGAGGCGGTTTTGCGTGGCAAACGGTACCGGGGAGATGGCGGTGTTCAGCCGCAGCTCTTCGGACGGGGAGACGGTGGCAGGCTTGTTCACTCCGGTGATGCCGGTCAGGAACACGGTGGCCAGATCGGTACGTGGCAGGTTGGTGGGTGCCACGGCAGTGGCGCTACCGGCCAGTACCACGCCCAGCAGCGCAGGCAGCGTGGGGTTGGTCACGTAGGTCAGGAACTGGCCATCGTCCTGGGGCTTAGAGGCATTGAACTTATCTTTGTCGGGCAGGCCAATCACCAGCTCATTCACCAGCGGATTGCCCAGACGCGAGACCTGCACCCAGGCGCCGCCCGCCTTTTCGCTAGTCTGATGGCCAGACGGTGGCTTGCCGTTGAGCAACCGCGCCTGGCGCAGGCTGGCCGTAGTCCAGCCGCCAATGACGGGCTCGGCACCCGCGGTCAGACAGCCTTTGTTGACTTCCAGTGCGATGGTGGTGATATTGGTTTTCTGCACGGGTGCCTGGCCGCCCATGCCGACCGCATCCTTGTTGGCCGGATCGAGCAGGAAAGCGGTGGGGGCGTTGACCAAGTCAAACACCGGTCCCAAGTTCACTGCAAAGCCGTCCTGGCGCTGGCCCACGAAGACCTTGCCATCGTCCATACCGGCAGGGCAGCCAGGCACCTTGATGTTGAAAATGTGCTTTTGGGCATAGGTTTCGTAGGCTGCGGCATTGCCCAGCGTCTTCACGCCGATGTAGTCCACTGGCTTTTCAAAGGTGGCGCCGCCACTGGCCTTGGTAACAGCCGCTACCGTGCCCTTGCGCCGGTCGCCACGCACCACGTTCACGGTGTAGGTCTCGTTGACGTTCAGGTTGGCATCGTTGACGTTGGCCACGGCACCGGCCTGGATCAGCGGAATCGCCACGCTGGACGTACCGATGGGCAAGGCCACGCTATTGAGTTTGTTGTTGAACTTGAACTGGAAGGTGAGGTGTTCCTTGCCATCACCTACGTTGTCGATGTGTATCTCGTACAGCGCGTTCGGGTCCATCGCAAAGTAATTGGGGCCGCCGTACGGAGCCTGCAGGGGCTGGTAGTTGGCGATCATGGTCACGTAGTCGGAGCGGCCACCGCTGCCGTTGCTGGCCACACCCTCGTAACTTCGAAACATGTAGAAGTCGGTACCGTCCACCTTCGGGCTGGTGGTGATGAACGGTGCCTCTCGGTGGCTGGAGGCAAATGCCGCGCTGCCTAAAGCGAGCAGCAGGCAGGCTGCAGTAACGGGGCCGGTTTTGAATTGCATGGTGATCTCCTGGGGGTCATGTCCATTGGTGTGCCAATGAAAAACCATTGGCTTCATGGATACGCAGCGGGCTTTACCCTGGATTCACATGCGTGAACTATTTCTCAAAATACTTCACCCGCCTCAGAACATTTGCTACGCCTTTGATAGCTACCTGCACAAACAGCACTTGCGCTAGAGGACACTTTTATATTTGAAAATTTTTAACAAGAAATACAACAGCTTCACTGCTCGGCATCCAGCGTGCGGCGCAAACTCTGCAGCGCGCGGCGTACCCAAGTCTTCACCGTACCCAGCGGGCAACCCAACTGGACAGCAATGTCCTCAAACCGCAAGCCGCCGTAATAGGCCAGCACCAGGCTGTTGCGCTGCCCCACAGGCAAGGCACGTAGGCAGCGTTGCACGGCAGCAGATTGGCGGCGCAACACCAGGCACTCCAGCGGTCCGTTGTCAGGGGAATTGCACCAGGCGTAATCGCCGTCGTCCGCATCCGCCGCCAGCACCGCCCTTTGGGGTCGGCAGGCGCGCCGCTTCAGGCTGTCGATGGCGCTGTTGCGGGCAATGCTGGCCAGCCAGCCGTTGGCATGCCCCCGGCTGGCCTCAAACCACCGGCATTGGTGCCACACCTTGAGGTAGGTTTCCTGCAGCACTTCTTCCGCCTCGCCAGGGTCTTGGTTGATGCGCAGAATCACGCCGAACAGGCGGCCTCGGCTGCGCCGGTACAGCAGCTCAAACGCGTGCTGGCAGCCGCCAGCGGTTTGGTACAGCAAACCCGCCAGCTCATCGGGCGTGCCAGGGCCAGGGGCTGGGCGGGCGCTGGCAATATCACTTTCCCCGCCATGGGGGTTGGTGGCACAAAGCATGGGGCATCCTAGGGCTGAGGCTGAAGCTGAAAAGCGCCATGCGGTCACCGCCGTAGACCCTCATTGCCGTGCGCTGCGTGTGCACAACTGCCGCACGCCAAGCTATCTTCTCCGCCCTCTGTGTCGCCATCTGTGCGCTGGCGTACACAGTGGTAAAAGTAGTCGGCCCATGCAGCAGCTTACGCGGCGGTCCGCCGTATTTCAGACCGCAGCCGTGCTATCCCGTCCTATCAGCTGGTAGGGCAGCTTGCGGCTGGTGGGCTCGGGGCCGTCAGCCAGGGATTGCAGAATGGCCTTGGCTGCCACCCGGCCGATATCGGCGGTGGGCGGTCGCACCGTGGACAGGGTGGGCTCCAGCTGGCGGCCAATGGGAAAGTCGCCAAACCCTAGCAGCGCCAGTTGCCCCGGTATGGCAATGCCCTGGCGGGTGGCCTGCATTAGGGCCCCGCAGGCCAGATGGTCGGTGGCAAAAGCCACCGCCGTCACCCGCGCGCTCTTGGCAGCCAGTATCTTAGGCAGTACCGCCCGGCCCGCGTCAAACGCATCGCCCATGGCCGCACGCAGCACCGTGGCGCGCGCACCACAGGCCTTCACTTCGGCCACAAAGCCTTCGCCGCGTTCGTGGGCCCGAAAATCCTCGGCCACACCACTATCTACATAGGCCAGCGAGGTATGGCCCAGGTCGAGCAGATGCCGGGCCATGGCCTGGCCCACGGCAAAGTGGTCAAAACCAATCTGCGCAAAGCCTTCTGCATCGGTCCGCGTGGTGGGGTGGTCCCATATTTCCACCACCGGAATGCCCGCAGCCTGTGCATCCCGCAGCATGCGCAGGGCCCCGGGCGCATGGTGGCGACCGGTGACCACGATGGCCGCAGGTGCCCAGCCGGTAAGGACACGCAACTGCTCTTCTTCCCGCTCCTGGGAATAGCCGGTGGACAGCAGCAGCAGCTCGTAAGCACTCTCGCGCAGGCCCTCGGTCAGGCCCTGGATGGTTTCGGCAAAGATGGAGTGGCCCACATTCGGGATCAGCGCCGCCACCAGGCGCGACGCGCCGCTGGCCAGTTGCCCAGCCTGCTGGTTGGGCACGTAGCCGGTCTGCTCTATCGCGTCGCGGATGCGCAGGGCAGTGGCTTCAGCGACCAGGGTGGGCTGGCGGATGTAGCGCGAAACGGTAATGCGGGTCACGCCTGCTGCATCGGCCACATCGTGCAGCGTAGGCCGCCCATGGCCGCGCCGCTGGCGCTTGGTCGGGTCCGAAGTCATTGTTTTATGCGGTAAGTGAGTTTGCAAATGCGAAAAACCTGTCAAATTTCCGATTGATACCGGTAACAATTTCCTGGCTTTTCAAATTCTATGTGACTGTTTTTTTATGACCCGCTCTTTCGACAATATGCACAACCGGCGGTGGTTCGACACCAGCGACTTGGCCGGCTTTGCGCACCGCCCAAGCACCCAACCCACGGCTTCGGACCGCGAATATGGGCCGCTGGCTCGCGTGGCCGTTCAGTGGGCGCTTGGTCAGATCCGGGAGCATTTTGCTGTGCGCTAGGGTTTTTGCTAATGCGTGAAGTTTCCACTGCCGTTAATGTTACCGGTAACAGTCAAACCCATCTTCTTTTTGATCTTCTTTATTTCGAAGGCCCCCATCCATGACCCAATCCCTCGCAGATTTACGCAGCCGCCGGTGGTTCGCCGCTGGCGACATGCGTGGCTTTGCGCACCGCCAGCGCATCCAGCAAATGGGCCTGCGCCGCGAAGATGTGCTGGAGCGCCCCATCATCGGCATCATTAACACCTGGAGCGATCTGTCGCCCTGCCACGCCCATCTGCGCGAGCGCGCCGAGAGCGTGAAGCGCGGCGTGCTCATGGCCGGTGGCATGCCGTTCGAGCTGCCCGCCATGAGCCTGGGTGAGGTGATGGTCAAGCCCACCACCATGCTGTACCGCAACTTTCTGGCCATGGAGGTAGAAGAGTTGCTGCGCTCGCTGCCACTAGACGGTGTGGTGCTGCTGGCCGGGTGCGACAAAACCACCCCTGGCACGGTGATGGGGGCCATCAGCGCAGGCCTGCCCATGCTGTTCTGCGCCGCCGGACCGATGATCAGCGACCGCTACCTCAAGCGCGGCGAACCCACCCGTGCCGTGGGCGCAGGCACCCATACCCGCATGTTCTGGGACGAATACCAGGCGGGCCATATCAGCGAAGAGGAATGGATTGGCCTGGAGGCCAAGATGACTCGCGCGCCCGGCACCTGCAACACCATGGGCACGGCCAGCACCATGACCTCCATCATCGAAGCGCTGGGGCTGGCCTTGCCAGGCTCCACCTCGATCCCGGCCATGGACGCAGGCCACAGCCGCATGGCGGCCGACTGCGGCACCCGTATCGTGCAAATGGTGTGGGACGACTTGACCCCGGCCAAGATACTCACCAAGGGCTCGTTTCGCAACGCCACCGTTGCGCAGATGGCGCTGGGCGGCTCCACCAACGCCGCCGTGCACCTGATTGCCTTGGCCCGCCGCGCCGGGGTCAATCTGCAGCTGGAAGATCTGGACGCCATCGGCCACCAGGTGCCGGTGCTGGCCAACCTGTACCCCAGCGGCGACAAGCTAATGGAGGATTTCCACTACGCCGGCGGCATGCCCGCCCTGCTGAACCGCGTGCACGCGCATTTGTCGCTAGACGAGATGACCGTCACCGGCCACACCCTGGCCGAGAACATCGCGGGCCGCGAAAGCCTGGACGACAGCGTCGTGCGCACGCTGGACAACCCAGTCAGCCCGTCTGGCGCGCTGGCGGTACTGCGCGGCAACCTGGCCCCCGATGGTGCGGTGATGAAACCCAGCGCCGCCAGCTCCAAATTCTTCCATCACCGGGGTCGTGCCCTGGTGTTCGACTCGCCCGCCGAGATGAACCAGCGCTGTGCCGACCCGGACCTCGACTGCGACGAAAACACCGTGCTGGTGCTGCGCAATGCTGGCCCGGTGGGTGCGCCCGGCATGCCGGAATGGGGCGGCCTGCCCATCCCCAAGAAGTTGCTGGACCAAGGCGTGCGCGACATGGTGCGCATCTCTGACGCGCGCATGAGCGGCACCCACTATGGCAGTTGCATCCTGCACGTCAGCCCCGAGGCGGCCGTGGGTGGCCCGCTGTCGCTGGTGCGCGACGGCGATGAAATCCTGGTCGATCTGACCAGCCGCAAACTCGAACTGCTGGTGGACGAGGCCGAACTGGCCGCACGCCACGCCGCGCGGGTGCCACCACCGCGCACTTACCAGCGCGGCTATATCCGGCTCTACCAGGAGCATGTCACCCAGGCCCACGAAGGCTGCGACTTCGACTTCCTCCAAGGCACGGCACCCACGCCGCAGCCGCCCATTTTCTAAAGGTCCCCGATGAACCCTTTCAAGCAACTCCTGCAAAACACCGGTGCCGCCACGCCGGTCGGCACCTGGATCATGTCGGCCAGCCCCCTCGTCGCTGAGGCCATGGGCCACGCCGGTTTCGACTGGGGTGTGATCGACATGGAACACACGCCGCTGGACCTGATGGACCTGGTGCACATGCTGCAGGCCGTATCGGGCACCCCCTTGCTGCCAGTGGTCCGCGTGCCCTGGAACGACACCGTAAACATCAAGCGCGTATTGGATGCCGGTGCCACCACTTTGCTGGTGCCGTTTGTACAAAACGCCGAGGAAGCCCGCGCTGCCGTGGCCGCCACCCGCTACCCACCCGAAGGCCGCCGCGGCATGGCGGGCATGAGCCGGGCCTCGAAATTCGGCACCACGCCGCATTACCTGACCACCGCCAACGCGCAGATGACCGTCATCCTGCAGCTGGAAACCACCGAGGCCATCGCCCAGCTAGAAACAATAGCCGCCGTGCCGGGCGTGGATGCGCTATTCATCGGCCCGGGCGACCTGTCGGCCACCATGGGCCATGTGGGCCAACTCACCCACCCCGAGGTACTGGCCGTGACGGCCAATGCCGTCGCCCGCGCCAAAGCCCTGGGCATGCCCATCGGCACCGTGGGCGGCACACCTGAGGTGGTGTCGCAGTACCGCGCCATCGGCTTCGACTTTGTCGCCATTGCCTCCGACCTGGGCCTGCTGATGCGCAGCGCCCAGGCCGCACTGGCCAGCGTACGCAACACGGGTGCGACCCTGTCCACCCCTACCAACGGAGGCTACTGATGGCTGCTGTAGAACTACGCCAGGTCGTCAAAACATACGACGGCAAACACACCATCATCCACGGCCTGGACCTGGAGATCCGCGAGGGTGAATTCTGCGTCTTTGTCGGCCCGTCCGGCTGCGGCAAGAGCACGCTGCTGCGCATGATTGCCGGACTGGAAACCATCACCAGCGGCGAAGTGCGCATCGGCGGCGAGGTGGTGAACGACAAGCCCCCGCGCGCCCGTGACATCGCCATGGTGTTCCAGGACTACGCGCTGTACCCGCACAAGACGCTGTACGACAACATGGCCTTTGGCCTGCGGCTGCGCAAAACGTCCGAAGACGAAATCAAGCGCCGGGTGATGGACGCGGCCAAACTGCTGCGCATCGACCACATGCTGGACCGCCGCCCTGCTGCACTTTCGGGTGGGCAGCGCCAGCGCGTCGCCATCGGCCGGGCCATCGTGCGCAAACCTGCGGTGTTCCTGTTCGACGAACCGCTGTCGAACCTGGACGCGCAGCTGCGCCAGGAGATGCGCACCGAGATCAAGCGCCTGCACCAGCGCCTGGGTGCGACCATGATCTACGTGACCCACGACCAAGTGGAGGCTATGACCCTGGCCGACCGCATCGCCGTGCTGAGCGCCGGACACAAGATGCAGTACGACACGCCCGATGCCATCTACAACCGGCCCGCAGCGCTGTTTGTGGCGGGCTTCACGGGTGCGCCGCCGATGAACCTGGTCGATGCCAGCGTCGCCCACGGCGTGGCCGATGTGGGTAACAGCGTGCAGATCACCCTGCCGCCCCGCTTGGCGGTGCATGGCGGTGCCTGCAAGCTGGGCGTGCGCCCGGAAAACCTGCGCCTGGCCCCTGGGGCGGGCGACATCGTGCTGCCTGCCAGCGTCTCGCTGCTGGAGCCATTGGGCTCGGAAACACTGGTTTCGCTCAAGGTGGGCAGCTCAGAGCTGATCGCCCGGGTGTCGGCCTCGTTCCGCGAAGCACCGGGCAGTCAGCTTGCCGTACACGTGCACCCCGACCACCTGCATCTGTTCAACCCGCAAACCGGTGCGGCGCTGAACTGAGCCACTGACAAAAAACCAAGGAGACACTCATGCACACACGCAACACATTTCTCGGACTACTGGGCTCGGCCCTGCTGGTCAGCGGCATGGCCACCGGCAGCGCCCTGGCAGACACCAAAATCCGCGCCTTTGCGGGTGGGTCCGGGCAGCGCCCTGACCTGATGCGCAAACTGTTCGACCAGTACCAGGCCAAGAACCCCGGTGTCACCATCGAAATGGAAACCGGCGGTGCCACATCCGAGCTGCAACGCCAGTACCTGGGCACCGTGCTCAACGCCAAGGACCCGTCTATCGACCTGTTCATGATCGACATCGTGAACCCCGCCCAGTACGCTGGTGCGGGCTGGATCGAGCCCTTGAATAGCTATATGGGTGACACCGCCACAGCGATGAAACCTTACCTGCCCGCCTACGCATCGGCGAATGTGATCGACGGCAAGATCGTGGCCATGCCTGCGTTTGCCGACGCGATGTTCATGTACTACCGGCGCGATCTGCTCGACAAATACAAAATCGCCGAACCCAAAACCTGGGACGAACTGGCCGCCGCCGCCACCAAGATCCAGAAGGCCGAGGGCGATGCCAATCTGCAAGGCCTGTCGATCCAGGGCGCACCCATCGAAGGGGCGGTCTGCACCTTCCTGCTGCCCTATTGGAGCCAGGGCTACGAGTTCAACGATGCCGCGGGCAAGCTCACGCTGGACAAAGCCTCCGCCGCCAAGGGGCTGAACCAGTGGCTGGCCATGGTCGACCAGGGTGTCATCAAAAAGAATGTGGCCGAGGTCAAAACCCCCGACACCGTGAACGAATTCAAGGCCGGTCAGGTAGTGTTTGCCGTCAACTGGGGCTTTGCCTGGGACCGTTTCAAAGACGATGCTGACAGCAAGGTGGCGGGCAAGGTCGGTGTCATGCCGCTACCTGCCGTGGCAGGCGGCAAAAGCGCCACCTGCATCGGCGGCTGGCAATGGGCGCTGAGCGCATTCAGCAAAAGCAAGCCCGAAGCGGCCAAGCTGATCAAGTTCCTGTCCAGCCCCGAGGCCAGCAAGTTCCTGGCAGTGCAGGGCTCGCTGCTGCCCACCTCGCTAGGTGTGTACCAGGATGCCGACGTGGTGAAAGCCGTGCCCTGGTTCAAGGATGCCGCTGCCGTGGTCACTGCGGGCCGCAGCCGCCCGCAGTCGAAAGACTACGGACAGGTCAGCGACATCATCCGCACCACCACCAGCGCCGTGCTGGCACGCACCAAGAAGCCCGACGAAGGTGTAGCCGAGATCGATGCCCGCCTGCGTCGGGTAATGCGTTAATGGCTGCGCTGATACACACGAAAGAGAACCTACCGTGTCACTGATCAACCGTCTGCGCGACCCCAGCGACAAGACACTGGCAGTCATGATGCTGGCTCCGGCCTTCCTGCTACTCGCACTGATCGTGGTCTACCCGATTGGCAGGCTGATCTGGAACAGCTTCTTTGACCTGCGACTCTCTGGCGGCGGCGAAGCAAAATTCGTCGGGTTGGACAACTACGCCCTGGTCCTGCAAGACCCGGACTTCTGGAACGCCACCAAAAACACCGTGCTGATCACGCTGATCACCGTGCCCGGTGCGCTGGTGGTCGGCCTGGCCCTGGCGATGCTGGCGAACCTGCCGTTCAAGCGACAGTGGCCGGTGCGCCTGGCGCTGCTGCTGCCCTGGGCCCTGCCCTTGGCCTTTTGCGGCCTGATCTTCGCGTGGTTTTTCCACTCGGAATACGGTGTGGTCAACGACGTGATGCGCCGTACTGGCCAGACCGAGCCGCGCATGTGGCTGCTGGAGCCGACCTGGGCCTTCGCCGCGATCTGCATCACCATCGTCTGGAAGACCAGTTCCTTCATGGCGCTGATCCTGCTGGCAGGTTTGCAGATGATCCCCAAGTCGCTGTACGAAGCGGCCGAGGTGGACGGCGCATCCAAGCTGCAGCAGTTCTGGCAAATCACCATTCCGATGCTGATGCCGTCCATCATCGTCGCGTTGATTTTCCGCACCATCACCGCGCTGCAAACCTTTGACATCCCTTACACGATGACCAAAGGCGGGCCGGGCAACTCTACCGAAACGCTGGCCATGCTGATCCACAAGACCACCATCGACTACCTCGACGTGGGCTACGGCTCCACCCTGGCGGTGTTCATGTTCATCCTGTCCTTGTGCGTCACCGGTGTCTACCTCAAACGGATTGGAAACAACGCATGAACAAGCTCTTTGAAGGGCGCTCGCTGCGCTTCATCGCCGCCACCATGGTGGTGCTCAACGGCTTCTTCCCAGCCGTGTGGATTCTGCTGACCTCGCTCAAGACCGAGGGCGAACTAGTGCACAAGCCCATCACCTACCTGCCGCACGAGCTGGTGCTGAGCAACTACGTGCAGGCCTTTACCGACCAGCCGCTGCTGAAGTACCTGGGCAACAGCCTGGCGGTGGCCGGTATGTCCACCCTGGTCTCGCTGGTGGTGGCGGCCTTTGCGGCCTACGCCATCGCCCGGCTGAACATGAAGTACCGGCAGCTGGTGCTGACCTGCATCGTCGCCTCCAGCATGTTCCCGCTGGTCACGCTGCTGGTGCCGATCTTCGAGACCATGCGCAACCTGAATCTGCTCAACACCTACACCGCGCTGGTGCTGCCCTATACGGTGCTGAGCCTGCCGGTGTGCACCCTGGTGCTGGTGAGCTTCTTCCAGAGCATCCCCAAGGACCTGGAGAACGCCGCCATGATCGACGGCTGCACCCGCATGGGCGCGCTGTGGCGGGTGGTGGTGCCATTGGCCGCACCGGGCGTTTTCACTGCGGGCATTCTGGCCTTCGTGAACGCCTGGGACGAGTTCCTGCTGGCCCTGTCGCTGAACGCCAGTGCCTCCATGCGCACCCTGCCCGTCGGTATTTCGCTGTACCAGGGCGAGTTCACGTTTCCATGGCCTGTCATTTCCGCCGCCCTGGTGGTTGCCATCGTGCCCATTGCGGTGCTGATTGCGGCCTTCCAGGAGCGCGTGGTCGGCGGCCTGACCCAGGGCGGCCTCAAAGGCTAGCCCGTTCCAAATTACCCCCCCCCAAGTACCCAAGCATTCTAAAAATCAAAGGAAAAAACATGCACAACACACACAAACTGGCCTTATTGGCCGCTGCCGCACTGACCCAAATGGCACTCAGCCCGGTAGCCATGGCGCAAAGCTCCACCATCTACGGCCGCGTAGACGTAGGCCTGCAGCAGGTCAACAACGGCGCCAGCAGCACACGGGTGGACAGCGGTACCTACACCGCCTCACGCCTGGGGTTCCGCGGCAACGAAGACCTGGGCGGCGGTCTGTCGGCGCTGTATTTCATGGAAATCGGCTTCAACGCCGACACCGGCGTGGCCCAGGGCGGCAACCGGCTGTTCAACCGCGGCTCCTATGTGGGCCTGTCCAGCAAGGATGCGGGCACCGTCACCCTCGGTCGGCAGTACACGCCGATCTTCTGGCCGTTCCTTTTCTCTGATGACACCGGCCCGCTGCGCCTGCATGGCTACAGCCCGGTGCAGTCCATCCAGCGCAGCAACTTCTTCCGGGTCAACAGCAGCGCGCTGACCACCCCGGTGGCCAACGGCACACTGGCGTCTGCCAGTGGAGGCATCTATTCGGTCGGCATTACCTCGGCATTTGAAAACAACCTGGTGGTGTACAAAACGCCTTCTTTCGGCGGGCTGACGGTGACCGGGGCCTACGGCGCACCCGAAGGCTATACCGACGGCGGCAGGATCTACGGCGCCAATGCCGAATTCCGCAAGGGCGACCTGTACCTGGGCGGCGGCTGGACCCAGAAGCAAGGGCTGGTCGCCAGCACCGGCAACTACCAAAAGATCAACGAATCCATGGTGGGCGCGATGTACTCCGTCACCTCCGCCATCAACCTGTGGGGCAATGCGCACGGCTGGGATGTAGCGGCCGGTGCGGGCAGCAAAGTCAAAGGCCATGACCTGATGGTCGGCGTATCGTACAAGCTGCCTGCGGGCCAGCTGTGGGCCAACTACGCAGGCAAGACCGTCAAGGAATGCACCGACTGCAACTCCCAAGGCTTTGGCGTGGGCTACCACCATTACATGTCCAAGCGCACCGAGCTGTACGTTTCGTATGGCCGGGTCAACAACGATGCCAATTCGGCCAACAGCCTCAACGGCATTGCCCCCCTCACGGCAGGCACCAGCGTACGCGGCGTGGCAGCGGGCATTGCCCACCAATTCTGAACAGGACACACACCATGGCACAGACCATTCGTTACGGCATCATCGGCTGCGGCAGCATGGGCCGCGAGCACATTGAAAACCTCAAGGCCCTGGCGGGCACCCAGGTCACGGCTATCGCCGACCCGCACCCGGCCAGCCGCGCGGCGGCGTTGGACATTCTGCCCGCAGGCGTGCAGGTGTTTGAGCACCACCAGACGCTGCTAGACAGCGGCCTGTGCGATGCGGTGGTAATTGCCACGCCCAACTTCACCCACATCGAGATGATGCGCGCCGCGCTCCAGACCGACCTGCACATCCTGGTCGAAAAGCCCCTGGTGACCCGCATCGAAGACGGCGTGGAAATGGTCAAGCAGGCCGAGGGCCGCAAAGGCATTGTCTGGGTGGCACAGGAGTACCGCTACATGCCGCCGGTGGCCGAAATGATTCGCATGGCGCATGCAGGCGCCATCGGCACGCTGCACCAGGTAGCGATCCGCGAGCACCGCGAACCCTTCTACCCCAAGGTGGACGACTGGAACCGTTTCAGCGCCAACACTGGCGGCACGTTAGTGGAAAAGTGCTGCCACTACTTCAACCTGATGGACCTGATTCTGGGCGAAAAGCCAGTGTGCGTGTTTGCCTCCGGTGGCCAGCGCGTCAACCACCTCACCGAGGAATACGGCGGCCGCCGCCCCGACATTCTGGACAGCGCCTACGTGATCGTCGAATACGCCAGCGGTGCCCGCGCCATGCTCGACCTGTGCATGTTTGCCGAGAACTCGGTGGACAACGAGCAGGTGGTCATCGTGGGCGACGAAGGCAAGCTGGAGTCGCTGCTGCCCTCGCTCACGCTGCGCCATGGCCGCCGCGAAGACTGGGGCCGGCGCGAAACCTGGGGCCAGCCCTCGGGTACCGGCAAGGGCGTAGCCGTGCGCCGCGTGTGGGACACCAACATCAAATACGCAGGCCAGCACTTTGGTGCCTCGTTTATTGAGCACCAGCATTTCGCCGCCGCCATCCGCAACGGCACGCCGCCCGAGATCACGCTGGAAGAAGGCCTGCGCAGCGTGGCCACCGGCCTGGCCGCGCACCGCAGCATCGAGACCGGCCGCGCCGTGCTGATGAGCGAAGTGCTGCCCGCGGGCTGGTAATGCCAGACCACCACGGCATCACATTGCAGGCCGGGCCACTGCGCCTGGCCGTACGGCCCGACCTGGGCGGCAGCCTGGCCGGGCTGTGGCACCAGGGCAGGCCAGTGCTGCGCTCCACCGAGCCCAGCCTGCTGGCGGGGCCACGCCAGTCGGCCTGCTTCCCGCTGCTGCCCTATTCCAACCGGCTGGGGCAGCGGCGCTTTGCGTGGCAGGGGCAGAACTACACCACCGAGCCCAATTTCGACGATAGCCCCCACTCGCTGCACGGCGTGGGCTGGCTGCGCACCTGGCAAGTGGTACGGCAGACATCCGACCACCTGGGCCTGAGCTACACCCACACCCCAGACGGCCACTGGCCCTTCGCCTTCGAGGCCGAGCAAGACATCACGCTCACACCGCAAGCGCTGCAGCTGGAACTGCGGCTACGCAACACCCACGCGCGCGAGCAGCCCGTGGGCCTGGGCTGGCACCCCTACTTTCTCCACCGCGATGGCAGCCATCTGCAGGTGGATGTGACAAGCCGCTGGGAACGCGATGCCCTAATGCTGCCCACCCATGCCACGGCCCAGCAAGGCATCGATGCCCCGGTGCGGTCCCTCAACCTGGACCACTGCTTCGGCGGCTGGCCGGGCGTGGCCCACATCCGTGACGAACAGTTCGCGCTGCGCTTGTCGTCCACCCTGCCCTACCTGGTGGTGTTCACGCCCCCGGGGCAGTCGCATTTGTGCGTGGAACCGGTCAGCCATGTGAACAACGCCATCCAGCACGCGGCCCCTGCAAGCCAAGGGCTGGTGGCGTTGGCACCCGGTGCCGTGGCTACCGCGTCGCTGACGCTGGACGTGGAGGCGCTGTGATGGACATCCTTGCTCTGCCCGTGCCTGCCAGCCTGCTGGGCGAATCGCCCCTGTGGCACCCGCAGGAACAGGTGCTGTACTGGTGCGACATTCCGGGGCGGCAGTTGCACCGATTCGACCCGGCATCCGGGCAGCACCAGCACTGGCAATTCCACACCGAAGTTGCCTGCTGCGCGGCGCGTGCCCAAGGCGGCCTGCTGCTGGCCCTGCGCGACGGGTTGTGGCATTTCAACCCAGCGGACGGCAGCCGTATCCAGGTGGCCACCGCACCCTACCCGCAGGCCACCGAGCGCTTCAACGACGGCAAGGTGGACGCGCAAGGCCGCTTCTGGTGCGGCACCATCCACGAACCGCGCGACACACCCAGTGCCAGACTGTACCGCTGGGCCGACGGCCAGTTGCAGCGGGCTGCAGACGACATCACCGTCAGCAACGGCCTGGCCTGGAGCCCGTCGGGGCGCACCCTGTACTGGGCCGATACCCCGGCGCATGTGGTTTACGTCTGCGACTACGACGCGCAGCAGGGCAGCCTGTCGCACCGGCGGCCCTTCGCCCGCTTCACCCCACGCGATACGGCCAAAAGCCTGGCGCACTACGGTGGCCGCCCGGACGGTGCCACCGTGGATGCCGAGGGCTGCTACTGGGTGGCGATGTTTGAAGGCGGCTGCCTGCAACGCTTCACACCCCAGGGCGAGCTGCTGCAAATCCTGCCCCTGCCGGTGCGCTGCCCGACCATGCCCTGCTTTGGCGGGCCGGATCTGCGCACCCTTTTCATCACCACCTCCCGCGAGAAGCGGCCCGCGCAGGAACTGGCCGATATGCCTTTATCCGGCCAGGTGCTGCACCTGCGCGTGGCGGTTCCCGGCCTTGCCACCCACTTTGTGAATTCACCATGACCCAAGCCACCACCTACTACCCTTCCCTCAAAAACCGCGTCGTCTTCATCTCGGGCGGCAGCTCCGGCATCGGTGCCGAACTGGTGCGCGCCTTTGCCGCCCAGGGCGCACAGGTGGCCTTCTGCGGCCTGCGTGCCGACGGCGGCCAGCCACTGGTTGAAGAAATTACTGCCGCCGGGCACCCCACCCCGTTCTTCGCCCCCTGCGACGTGCGCGATGTGGAGGCATACCAGGCCCTGCTGGCGGATGTGGTCCAGCGCCTGGGCCCTGTCCGCGTGCTGGTCAACAACGCCGGGCGCGACGACCGCCACGCCATGGAAGACGTGACCTCGGCCATGTGGGACGAGCGCCTGGCGCTGAACCTCAAGCACTATTTCTTCGCCATCCAGGCCGTGGCCCCCGGCATGGCAGCCGCCGGTGGTGGCTCCATCATCAACATGGGCTCGGTGTCGTGGATGCGCGGCCGCCCCAACCTGGTGGGCTACACCACCGCCAAGGCCGGCATTCTGGGCCTGACCCGCACCCTGGCGCGTGAGCTCGGCGCGCGCAACATCCGCGTCAATGCCATCGTGCCGGGTGCCATCGTCACCGAGCGGCAAACCACACTGCACCGCGACCTGGCGGCCGACCAGCAGTTCCTGGACGCGCAGTGCCTGAAGATCCGCCTCGACCCCGGCCACGTGGCCCGCCCCACGCTGTTCATGGCCGCCGACGACAGCGACGGCATGACCGGCCAGCATGTGCTGGTCGATGCCGGTATCGCCCAGCAATCCGTTATTTCCTGAGCCTGTATGACCACCACGACTTCCCCCCTGGCACTGTTGAACGACCCCACCCTGCTCCAAACCGACGGCCTGATCGGAGCCGAGTGGACCAGTTCGGCAGAGCGCTTCACTGTCCATGACCCCGCTACCGGCCTGCCGCTGGCCGAAGTGGCCAACCTCAGTGCCCACCATGCGCTGCAGGCCGTGGCAGCCGCCGAGGCCGCAGGTCCGGCTTGGCGTGCCCGCCCGGCCAAGGAGCGTGCTGGCCTGATGCTGCGCTGGTTCCATCTGATCCACCAGCACGCCGACGATTTGGCCCGGCTGATGACGGCCGAGCAGGGCAAGCCCCTGGCCGAATCGCGCGGCGAGGTAGCCTTTGGTGCCAGCTTCATCGAGTGGTTCGCCGAGGAGTCACGCCGCATCTACGGCGAGACCATCCCCACCACCGACCCCGACAAACGCTACCTGGTGATCCGCCAGCCCATCGGCGTGTGTGCCACCATCACGCCGTGGAACTTCCCCATCGCCATGGTCACCCGCAAGCTGGCCCCCGCCCTGGCGGCGGGCTGCACCGTGGTCCTCAAGCCCGCCGAGCAAACACCGCTGTGCGCGCTGGCACTGGCCGAGCTGGCGCAACGCGCCGGTCTGCCGCCCGGGGTCATCAACGTGGTGCCTGGCGACGGTGCCCACTCCATTGCCATTGGCCGCGCCTGGTGCGAGAGCGATGCCGTGCGCCACCTGTCGTTCACCGGCAGCACCGAGGTCGGCCGCATCCTGATGCGCCAGTGCGCGCCTAGCATCAAAAAATTGTCGCTGGAGCTGGGCGGCAACGCGCCCTTCATCGTCTTTGACGATGCCGATCTGGACGCCGCCGTGGAAGGCGCCATGGCCAGCAAATACCGCAACGCCGGGCAAACCTGCGTCTGCGCCAATCGCTTTTACGTGCAAGACGGCGTGTACGACCGCTTCGTGGACAAGCTCGCCGTCAAGGCCCGCGCCATCCAGGTCGGCAACGGCTTCGATGCGGGCGTGCAGCAAGGCCCGCTGATCGATGCCGACGCGCTGGCCAAGGTGGAAGCCCATGTGCAGGACGCACTGGCCCGGGGCGCGCGCCTGGTGTGCGGCGGCGAACGCGTGGGCGAGCGCAGCTACGCCCCCGCCGTGCTGGCCGATGCCACCGCCGACATGCTGTGCGCGCGCGAGGAAACCTTTGGCCCCATGGCACCGGTGTTCCGCTTCCACACCGAGGCCGAAGTGCTCACGTTGGCCAACGCCACCGAGGCAGGGCTGGCCAGCTACTTCTACAGCCGCGACATCGGCCGCATCTTCCGGGTGGGCGAGGCGCTGGAGTACGGCATGGTGGGGGTCAACACCGGGCTGATTTCCACCGCCGAAGTGCCGTTTGGTGGGGTCAAGCAGTCGGGCCTGGGCCGCGAGGGTTCGCGCCACGGCATGGACGACTATGTGGAGCTGAAATACCTGTGTCTGGCGGGCATGGCCTCTTAAGAACGCGCCTAAACCCATGACACTGCCGCAGCACCTGCTGTTTTTGCTTTGTGCCGCCACCGCAGGCTATGTCCAGAACCTCACCGGCTTCGCGTTCGGGCTGGTGCTGCTGGGCATGGTGGGCTTGCTGGGTGTGGCCTCCATCGCCGATGTGGCCAATGTGGTCAGCGTGCTGACGCTGGTCAACGCCATCGTGCTGTTCTGCGCCACGCGGCCCAAGTTTGAAACCCGCATTCTGCTGCCAGCGCTGGCAGCCAGCCAAGTCGGCGTGGTGGGAGGCGTGCTGCTGTTGAACTGGCTCAGCAGCAGCCTGGTGGTGGTGCTGAGCCTGCTGCTGGGCCTGACCATCATCGCCTGTGCCAGTATGCTGGCCCGCTCAGTACAGGCCCTGGCACAACGTTCGTCCATCACCAGCTTCATGGCAGTGGGGGCGGTGTCCGGAGTGCTGGGGGGGCTGTTTTCTACCGCAGGTCCGCCGCTGGTGTACCACCTGTACCGGCAACCCCTGCCCTTGCGTGCCATCCGCGACACCCTGGTGGCCGTCTTCGCTGCCAACGCGGTGCTGCGCCTGTGCATGATGGTGCCCGCCGGGCATGTCAGCGGCAACGCCTTGCTGCTGAGCCTGGAGACGGTGCCACTGGTGCTGTTGCAAACCTACTGGATGGCAAACCACCCGTCCCGCCTGCAGCCCGCCACGGTCAAGCGCATCGTCTGCGTGCTGCTGGCGCTGGTGGGTTTCAGCCTGGTGGCATCGTCTTTGCACGCCCTGCATATTTTTAGATAAAACAGGGCTCTAGCGCATATTCTGCCTACGCCAGTAGCTATTATTTTTGTAGCAAACCTGATTTACGGCGCTGCAGGCCGCCCATCACGCCCAGGCCCAGCAGCACCAGCGCAAGGCTTTCCGGCTCGGGGATTTGCTGCTGCGTGAAGGTCGCACCCAAGTCGGCATCGCTGAGGGCGAAGACGAATATCTGGTTGTCGCCCGACAGACCCGGCACAAAGTCGTTGTCGTTGGCCACGTACAGGGTGTGCGACAGCACGCCGCCCAGGGTAATGTCGTCGCCAAACGCCAAGCCTTCGATCTTGGACGGGATCTGGCTGGCGCTGATGCCGTTGGCGGTAAGCACATTCACCAGGTCCAGCACCAGGGTTTTCTTGACCGCCGCGGCCTTCAGCTTGGTCTGGTCGGCGCTGGAGCCGGTGAGGTTGGTTACGTCGGTGGCACCGTCCAAGTCGATGCGAAAGAGCTGCTTGACCACAGCCGTGCTGCCGTCGCCCAGGCCCTTGCCGTCGCGCTCGTCCACCAGAAACTGGTGGTTGTTGAGTGCCACGATCTCGCTCACGCCAGAGCCGGTGGTGAGCTGGTAGCCATATTCGTGCGTCACACCGGTGGCGATATCGATGGTGACGATGCGCACCACCTTGTTTTTGTCCTGCTCCAGCGAGGCCTGCATGATGCCCACCAACATGGTGCCGTCGGGCGAAATCGCCAGGCCTTCCATGCCCTTGTTGGTCACGCGGCCGGTGGTATTGCCCGCGATTTCTACCGCGCCCTGGGCGCTGAGGGTGCTGATGGCCAGGTTCGTGGGCAGGGCAAAGCTCTTGATGCGCTGGCCAGTGGCGCGGTCAAACTGGTAGACGTAGGGGCCGTACTCGTCCGAGATGAACACGCTCTTGCCGTCTTTGGACACGCGCACCGCCTCGGGGTCCAGCCGGGCATTGTTGGGGTTGGTCGAGGGCTGGCTGGCATCAAAGTTGTCTGAGCGGCCGGTGAAGTAGTTGACACCCGCGCTGTTCTGCGCCGGTGCACCATTCGGCAGGCCTGCCGTCGTGCCCGTGCCGTAGACCAGCGGGGTGGCGCTGCTGAGCAGCGTGGTGGCCGTGAGCGTGGGGGTCAGGGTGTAGGGCAGGTTGCCCGAGGCGGTGGCCACCAGGTCCAGCTTCAGGGTCTGGAAGCGGGCGATGTACGAGGTAGTGTCGTCCACCTGGCTGTTGTAGGCGGTGGCGTTAGGGCCCCGGTCGGGCGTGGCCACAAAGGTGTTGCCACCGGCCCAGGCCAGGCCGGAACCCAGGCCACCCAGCACGTTGCCAGCCAAGCCGTTTTCCAGTTTGCCAGTGAGGCCCGACAAATCGGATGTGCCGCCCAGGGTGCCAATGGCGATCAGCGTGGGCGTGGCCTGTGCAGCCGTGGCGGCAAACAACGAGGCAAGAACAAGGGAGAGGATGGAGGTGCGGTGCATGGTGCGTGGGGTTGGGTACGTGGGGTTGGTATTGGTACCCGCAAAAACACTGCAGGCCAACCCAACAGCTTAGGCATGCTGCGTGACGGTGTGATGACCTCCCGTGACCAGCCCCCCCGCTCAGGCATCGCACATCCGGTTGCGGATGGGTAATATGCGGAGCAATGATCCCTAGCCCGCCCTTGATATCCAGCAGCTTTGCAACCCAGACCCTGGGACATTTGCGGCCCATGGTGAAGGCCAGCCAGGCACTGGGGATCTTTTTTTGCCTGCTGACGCTCATGGTGAAAGATTTTTACAGACCGCCCACCCAGTGGTTTCTGTACGGCTGGGTGGCGCTAGCGGTGTTGGGCCTGGCCGTCGCGTTCCGCTGCCAAAGCCTGCGCGCCTTGGCGGCGGCGGACACACTGACGGCCATCTCCGTGTCTGCCGCCATGGGCAGCGTGGCACCTTTTATATCGACACCGGAACTCTGCTTTACGACCATCGGCTTGGTCATGACCATTACCTCACCTCCTCTGTACGCCAACAGCGTCCATTTTGTGGGCTCGCGCATTCTGGTCTGGTGCCTGCTGGCATGGCTGATTCCGCTGCGCTCGATTGTCGGGATGGAGCAGGTCTTGTTAGGGCTGGTGGTGGTGGGCTCTTTGTGTGCCGGGCTGTTGGGCAACATCATGTTCATCCGCCTGCGGCAGGATGCCTATGCCCTGCAGCAGCAATTACACCAAGCCGCTTTTGTCGACAGCCTGACCCGCATTCCCAACCGGCGAGCCTTCTTGCTGCGCCTGGAACAGATGCTGCACAGCCTGCCCGCTGGCCAGACACTATTTTTCATGATGCTGGACGTGGACGACTTCAAAAAAGTGAATGACGATTTTGGCCACGACCAGGGCGATGCCGCGCTGCTCGACGTCGCCCAGGGCATTGCCGCGCAGGCCGACGCGCACAGCTTTGGCCGCCTGGGGGGTGAAGAATTTGCCGTAGCGGCGTTGCTGGACGAGGCCCGTGCCCAGGCACTGGCCCAGCGTTTGGTGCAAGACATCCACGGTCGCACGGTCTGCGGCAGGCCGCTGTCGATCAGCATCGGAGTGGCATGTTGGCACAGCACCGAACCCGCAGGGGAACTGATGCGCCGTGCCGACCAGGCCTTGTACCAGGCCAAGCACGCGGGCAAGAACCGCTACGTTCTGGCCCAATAACTCACTGCCGCGCGGTGCGGGTGTTGGCAGGCAATATGCCCGGGTGGCTGGTGCGAAACGGGTTGATGTCCAGCCCGCCGCGCCGGGTGTAGCGGGCGTAGACGGTGAGCTTGATGGGCTGGCAGCGGGTCCACAGCTCCATGAAGATGCGCTCCACGCACTGCTCGTGGAATTCGTTGTGGTTGCGGAAACTCACCAGGTATTTGAGCAGCCCGGCCTGGTCAATCTGCGGGCCGGTGTAGCGGATCTGCACGCTGCCCCAGTCGGGCTGGCCAGTGACCAGGCAGTTGCTTTTCAGCAGATTGCTGGTCAACACCTCCGACACCGGGGCTTCGTCTTGCGTGGCGCTGAGCAGCGTGGGGTCGGGGGTGTAGGTATCGAAATCCATATCCAGCCGGTCCAGGCTCAGGCCGTCCAGTTCGTGCACCGGCTCGCGGTAGAAAATCTCGGGCAGCAGGATGCGCACGCCCACGCTGGCCGGTCCGGACGATGTTGAGCTGCCGCGCCAGGCGGCTTCGCTGATGTCGGCGCGAATGCGGGCCTGCACGGCGGCGGCATCGGCAAAGCGGGTGTTGTTGAAGCTGTTCAGGTAGAGCTTGAAGGACTTGCTCTCGACGATGTTCGGGGTTTCGCACGGCACGGTGATGTGGGCCAGCGCCACCTGCGGCTTGCCACGCAAGTTGAGCCAGCTCAGTTCGAAGGCGGTCCACAAATCGGCTCCAAAAAATGGCGTGGCTGTGTCGGCCAGGCCAATTTCGGCCCGCTTGGTGGCGCGGGGAATGGGAAACAGCAGCGAGGCATCGTACTGGTCAATGTAGGCTGAAGCTTTGCCTAGCTGGGACTGGTCGGGGGTGTTGGCGTTGTTCACAGGGGTTTACTCATTTTTTGATAGCTACTGGCGCAGGTGCAATATGCGCCAGAGGTCAATTTCACTAATTAAATTCGTTTTCGCGGAGCCATTTAGTCGCAATCCACTTTTCGCCCGCCAGTACCGGCGCGCCGCCGTGCAGGGTTTGGGTGCTGGGGTGGGGCCGGTCGTAGCTGAAGAACACGGCATTACCGCGCTGTGGGGCCACTTCCAGCTGCACGTCAGGGAAGATAGTGGCTCCGCCTTGTTCGGGGGCCTGCAGGTAGATGATCAGCGTAGCCACGCGCTGGCCGCCACGCTCGAGAATGCGGGGCGTACCCGGCTCGTGCGGCTCAAAGTAGTCGTAATGCGGTTTGTACTGCGCGCCCGGCTGGTACTGCAGCACCTGCAGACCTTCGCCGTGGGTCTCGGGCCAGTCCAGCAGGCGGGCGATGCGGGCCTCGATGCGCTGGACCAGCGGGTTCTCGCCACGCTGGAAAAACATGCCCTCGCTGGTGCGGTCCACGTGCACTTCTTCGCCGCCACTTTGGGTTTCCACCGTGAGCGAGCGGCTCATGCGCGGGCCGGCCAGGTCTACCAAAGCGGTGCATTCCTCATCGCTGAGCAAGCCCCCCAGCACCACCAACCGGGGCTGGCGCATAACCGACAGCACGGCCACCTGGCGGTCACCCGCGTTCAGCCACAGGGGCGCACCGTCGAGTGCAGGGCTGGGCACGGGCACGGCAGGGGGGCGCTGCGCCTGCTGGCTGCGGTCTTGCAAATGCGCGGTCAGGGTCGCTTCCAGAGCGGCAATGGCCACGTCCTCGTCCCAGCCCGAAGCCCGCATGGACGCCAGCACCACGTCGGGCGCAAACCCGGCCTCGGCCTGCTCGATGATCCATTTGCGCAGGGCGGGCGTCACGGTTTGCGCAGGTGCGCCGGGCTTAGCCATGGGCGGCTCCGCTGCGGCGAAACACCAGCCGCTCGGGCGCGGAAGCAGCAGCGGCGAAGCTGTAACCCTCCAGGTTGAAGCCCTGCAGTTGCTGGGGCAGGCTGAGGCGGTGCTCGGCCGCAAACCGGGCCATCAGGCCGCGGGCGCGCTTGGCCATAAAGCTGATGATCTTGTACTGGCCGTTGCTGCGCAGCTCTTCAAACACGCATTCCACCACCTGGGCCTTGAGCGCCTTGCGGTCCACCGCCTTGAAATACTCTTGCGATGCCAGGTTCACCACCACAGGCGTGGCGTCGGCGCGCAGGCGCTGGTTGAGATATTCGGATATGTGGCTGCCCCAGTATTTGTACAGCGTAGCGCCCTGCGGGTTGGCCAGCCGGGTGCCCATCTCCAGACGGTACGGCTGCATCCAGTCCAGCGGGCGCAATACGCCGTACAGGCCGCTGAGGATGCACAGGTGGTCTTGCACCCAGGCCAACGCGTCGGCAGGCAAGGTGGCGGCATCCAATCCGCCGTACACATCGCCATTGAAGGCCAATACGGCCTGCTTGGCGTTCTTGGCAGTGAACTTGGGGCTCCAAGCCTGGTAGCGCGCCACATTCAGGGCCGACAAGACATCGCTGAGGTGCATCAGCTCGGAGATTTGCTGCGGTGTCTTGTTGCGCAGCAGCGCGATCAGGGCGCTGGACTGCGAGATGAATTGCGGTAGCGTGTGCGGCACAGCACCAGCGGGTGTGTCGTAGTCCAAAGACTTTGCGGGAGAAAGCAGAAACAGCATGGCAGCAGTAGGGGAAAAGACGCAGGCCACTATCTTAGACTGCCTGTACTCCCGCCCGACCACAGCTATTTCTCTTCATAAGCAGCCAGCCGACGGCGCTCCTCGGGGGCGAAGCGGGCTTGCTGCAACTGGGCCAGTGCCTGCTGGCGCTGGGCTTGCGGCTGGTCAGCACTCAGTAGGGCACTGCGCTCGCCCAGGTAAGCCGCGATGCGGCCCTGCCAGACTTGCTCTTCGCGGTCCACTTCGGCCAAGCGCGATGCTGCCTGGGTGCCAAAAGCCTGGGAACGCAGGCGGTAGATGTCGTCGTCGCTGCCGCCCCGCGCACGCAAAGCCTCGGCCTGCTGCTGGGCTTTCATCAAGGCCTGACCCGCTTCGCGCTCGGCACGCATGGCATCTGGCAAAACGGCATCCAGGGCGGCAAGTTGGACCTTTTTTTGTGCCGGGCTTAGCTTGGCGTTTTGGCTGATCTCCAGCCGGGCCAGTGCGTCTTGGTCATAGCGGTCTTCAAAACCGAACATGCCTTGGATCTCCTCCGCGCTAAAGTAATGCTCGCGCAGCTGCTGCATGGCCAGCATGCGCTGGCGGATGGCGGACAGGCCTGAGGTCGGGGGTGCCTGCGCAGCGTTCTGCTCCATGTCCACCAGCGCGCGCTTGAACGCCAGGTACAGGCCGAGCAGCCGCTGGGCCTGCTGCGCCTGGGCCGGGGTCAGGTTCTGCGCCAGCTCCCGGCGGATGCGTTCGGTGATGGCCTCGATACCGGCCTCTCCCACAGCGCTCAGATAGTAGTCAAACATGCGCACCAACTGCGCATACGCTTCGGGGCTGAACTTGTCAGCGCTCGGACCGCTACGCAGCACCCGCAGGTCGCCATCGGCCAAAGTGCCTTGCATGGACGGTACAAACGCCGGGCCGGGCAGGTGCGGCAGCGCAGCGGCAGAGGGTGCGTCGGTCGCGTCACCTGGGGGGCCGTCTACCGCGCCCCGCGCCCACAGCGCCCAAGCCGCCACGGCCAGTAGCAACAGCCCACAGACCCGGGTGAATGTTTGGCGTGTCCGCATGCGGGCCTCACAGCCCCAGGTTCTTCAGCCGGTTGGCTTGCTGGCGGTACAGCGTGACGGGGTTGGTCTCGAACAGGTTAACCAGGCCGGCCACCTGGTTGACCTCATCCAGGTGGTTCAGGTGGTAGTCGTCACGGATCACACGGCCCAGGTGCGAGGAGCAGCTGGACACCAACCCGTCGTTTTTGGCACCGGCAAAAGCCAGCGACGTCAGCGCCAGTGCCGGGTCCAGGATGTCCAGTGGGTTGGTGTAAGGCTGGGCGCCACTCCAAGAGAAATACGACACGCCGTTGACGCTGTAAGCCCCCTCCCCGCAGGCGCTGGTGGGGATGCCCTCAGGGTGCGCCTGGTTGAACTTGAGCGAGCCCGCCGTGCTGAGGGAGACGGCGGCGGCCTGGGAGTTTTGCGGCTGCTGCGGGTCATTCGATAAGACCGCGATCACGCTGGCCAGGCCATTGGCCACCGAGGTCAGCACGGTGTTGTTCAAGCTGCCCGCTGGCGCTACGCCCAGCAGCACGTCGGCCACGGCCGAGCCCTTGTTGACGCCACCCACCGAGGTTACCGATGCCACCAGGTCTGGCCGTACCGAGGCCACGTAGCGCGCGGTGGGCCCGCCGTGGCTGTGCCCCATCAGATTGACCTTGGCCGCCCCCGTCACCGCCAGAATCTGCTTGACCTGTGCCAGCAGTTGCTCCCCCCGCACCTCGGTGCTGTTGGCTGCGGATACCTGTGCCACATAGACCTGGGCGCCATCGGCCCGCAGCGCTTCCGGGATGCGGTACCAGTAATCCAGCGCGCCGATATTGTCAAAACCAAACAGGCCGTGCACCAGCACCACGGGGTAGCGGGTTTGGGAATAACCGCCAGCCCACACGGTGGCAGGCAACAAAACCAGAGCGCAGACACAGGCGCCCAACCATTTCATCAAGGCTTTTTTCACAGGGTTCTCCAAAGGGCCGAGGCCCACAGGGTTGAATAGGAAGCTGTCGGATATGCCAGGGGCATGCTGGATAGGCAGGCCTACGCGGTGCGGTCATTTGGCAGCTGGGGGTGGTAGCTGGCTCTGGCCAAAATAAGCACGCTCGTGCTATTTTGAAAAAATTTTAATGAACGACCCAGAGCTTGTCATGCTGGTAAACCCAGGCGGAATGCGGGCTGCCCGCCCGATGTGACACTCTGACGACATGCCACCGCCAAGGTAATGGCTCGCCCTTGCGCCTCAATACCAAGTATCACCAACCGGTCCGGCACCACCAAAACCGGTTACGCCAGGATGGCATGGCCACAACAGCGGGATTCACTCAGTAAACCAGCCTAGGCGCTTGAGGTGGATATTGGTCCACCCCACGTCGAGCTGGCTGTTTTTGATCTCGCAGGCCGCGGCCTTGCTGGTGTAGCCGCCGAAGGAGTTTTTGGCGTACAGGTTCATCTTCAACACGGTGCCTTCTTTGCGTACATCGCGCACATACGGCGAGCCGGGGTCTTTGAGCATGGGTTGGATAAAGCCCAGGCAGGTTTGCGCCTCGCCATCCAGCGCAGTGGCGGCCGGAGTTACCGACGTAGAAGGCATCTGAAGCGGCACACTGGGCGCAAAAGCATCGGCCTGGTTATTGGTTTTGATGGGCGAAAGTGACTCTGGGCTGGGCTCCACCACCACCGTACGACGACCGGGGCGGCCAGGGTTCAGCACCTCGCCAGAACCAACCAACGGGCAAGCCTGGGTTTGGTAAGTCACCTGGCCGTTGGGCGCAGTGCATTTATTGACCGCCCAGGCGGATGACGTCGACAAAATGGCCAACGCCAGCCAGGCGACGGCAGATCCAAATTGCTTCATTTTCAGGTTCTCGCAAACACCTACGGGGCCCGTAGTCAGCACCTTCAACGCAGGACGCAGCAGATTGTTGACCCGCAACCCGGCCCGGTAAAATCCGGCGAACCCGTAACCCATCCAAACGGCATCCCCACAGGATGCCGTTTTCCATGAAGCCCCCATGACCGACACCCTGCAACAACCCGGCCTGAACAGCCTGTCCAAATCCTTCGAACCCGCCGCGCTGGAAGCGCACTGGGGGCCGGAATGGGAGCGGCGCGGCTACGCCACGGCGGGCTACCGGGGTACGGGCCAGGCCAAAGACGGCGTCGAAGCGTTTGCCATCCAGCTGCCACCGCCCAATGTGACCGGCACGCTGCACATGGGCCATGCCTTCAACCAGACCATCATGGACAGCCTGGCGCGCTACCACCGCATGCAAGGCCACAACACCGTGTGGGTGCCCGGCACCGACCACGCAGGCATCGCCACCCAGATCGTGGTGGAACGCCAGTTGCAAGAGCAAAAAGTCAGCCGCCACGACCTGGGCCGCAAGAACTTTGTCGAAAAGGTGTGGGAGTGGAAGGAAAAGAGCGGCAACACCATCACCACCCAAATGCGCCGCATGGGCGACAGCGTGGACTGGAGCCGCGAATACTTCACCATGGACCCCAAACTGTCCAAAACGGTGACCGAAACCTTTGTACAGCTGTATGAGCAAGGCCTGATCTACCGCGGCAAGCGCCTGGTCAACTGGGACCCGGTTTTGCAAAGCGCGGTGAGCGACCTGGAGGTGGAGAGCGAAGAGCGCGACAGCTTCATGTGGCATATCGAGTATCCGTTCAGCGACGGCCCGCAAACTGCCGCTGACGGCACGCCCCTGCGTGGCATGCACATTGCCACCACCCGCCCTGAAACCATGCTGGCCGACGGCGCGCTGGCCGTGCACCCGGACGACGCACGCTACCAGCACCTCATCGGCAGACTAGTCGATCTGCCGCTGTGCGACCGGCAAATTCCGGTCATCGCCGACGATTATGTAGACCCGGCTTTCGGCAGCGGCTGCGTAAAAATCACCGGTGCCCATGACTTCAACGACTACCAGGTCGCCCAGCGCCACAAGCTGCCACTGATCACCATCTTCACGCTGGACGCAAAAATAAACGACAACGGCCCGGCGCAATACCGCGGCCTGGACCGCTACGACTGCCGCAAAGCGGTGCTGAAAGATCTGGAAGCCCAAGGCTTTCTGCAAAAAGCCGTACCGCACAAAAACATGGTTCCGGTATGCACCCGCACCGGCCAGGTGGTCGAGCCCATGCTGACTGACCAGTGGTTCGTGGCGATGACCAAGGTGAGCGACAAGGACCCCACCGGCAAATCCATCACCCAAAAAGCCATCGACGCGGTGCAGTCGGGCGAAGTCCAGTTTGTGCCCGAAAACTGGGTCAACACCTACAACCAGTGGATGAACAACATCCAGGACTGGTGCATCAGCCGCCAGCTGTGGTGGGGCCACCAGATTCCGGCCTGGTACGACGAAGACGGCAAGGTCTACGTGGCGCGCAATGAAGCAGAAGCGCAGGCGCAAGCG
Source organism: Rhodoferax sp. RT5P35 (assembly GCF_056521385.1). Lineage (NCBI taxonomy): Bacteria > Pseudomonadati > Pseudomonadota > Betaproteobacteria > Burkholderiales > Comamonadaceae > Rhodoferax > Rhodoferax sp. RT5P35. The sequence goes on from NZ_JBWMAX010000003.1 coordinate 366,956, forward strand.
CCCGGAAAAACCTTGAAGCGCGACGAAGACGTACTGGACACTTGGTACTCCTCCGCCTTGGTGCCCTTCAGCACCATGGGCTGGCCCGAAAAGACGCAGGACTTTGACTTGTACCTGCCCTCCAGCGTGCTGGTCACCGGCTACGACATCATCTTCTTCTGGGTCGCCCGGATGATCATGATGACCAAGCACTTCACCGGCCAGGTGCCGTTCAAGCATGTCTACATGCACGGCCTGGTGCGCGATGCACAGGGCAAGAAGATGAGCAAGTCCGAAGGCAATGTGCTGGACCCGGTGGACCTGATTGACGGCATCGCCCTGGCACCCTTGCTGGACAAGCGCACTGTGGGCCTGCGCAAGCCCGAAACCGCACCCGCCGTGCGCAAAAACACCGAAAAAGAGTTCCCTGAAGGCATCCCCGCCTTTGGTGCCGACGCGCTGCGCTTCACTTTTGCGTCGCTGGCCTCGCTGGGCCGCAACATCAACTTCGACAGCAAGCGCTGCGAGGGCTACCGCAACTTCTGCAACAAGCTGTGGAACGCCACCCGCTTCGTGCTGATGCAGTGCGAAGGCCAGGACTGCGGCGTACTGGAAGACCAGCCTGCAGAGTATCTGGACCTGAGCCAGGCCGACCGCTGGATCGTCTCCAAACTGCAGCAAACCGAGGCGGAAGTGGCCAAGGGCTTTGCCGACTACCGCCTCGACCTGGTGGCCAACACGATTTACGACTTCGCCTGGAACGAGTTCTGCGACTGGTACCTGGAAATCGCCAAGGTGCAGATCAACACCGGCACAGACGCGCAAAAACGCGCCACCCGCCGCACCCTTATCCGCGTGCTGGAAGCCATTCTGCGGCTTGCGCATCCGCTGATTCCGTTCATCACCGAAGAACTGTGGCAAAAAGTGGCCCCAGTGGCCGGCATCCAAGGTGAGTCGGTGAGCATCGCCGCCTACCCGCAAAGCCAGCCCGCCAAGATCGACGAAGCCGCCATCGCATACATCACCAAGCTCAAGGGCCTGGTGGATGCCTGCCGCAACCTGCGCGGTGAGATGAATGTGTCGCCCGCCACCCGCATGCCGCTTTACTGCGTGGGCGATGCCGTGTTCATGCAGCAGGTCGCCCCCGTACTGCAGGCACTGGCCAAGCTGAGCGAGGTCAAGCTGTTTGACGACGAAGCTGCCTGGCAAGCCGCCGCGCAAGCCGCCCCCACCGTGGTCGCGGGCGACGCACGCCTGTGCCTGCACATGGAGATCGACGTGGCAGCCGAAAAGGCCCGCCTGGGCAAAGAGGCCGCCCGTCTGGAGGGCGAAATCGCCAAGGCGCACAACAAGCTAAGCAACGAGGCTTTTGTAGCCAAAGCCCCACCCGCCGTGATCGCCCTGGAGCGGGGTCGCATCACCGACTTTGGTGCCACTCTTGAACGCCTGAAAGAGCAGCTAGCTCGCCTGGGCTAACGGCACCCAATCTGACCAAGGGCAGAACGCATGCCCTCCAGAAACACCGCAGAACTGGCTTTGCCAGGCTGCTGGTGTTGCCCCCTGCAAGGGGGTTGGCGAAAGATGCGCAGCACTGCAGCCTGGGGGTGAGCGTTAGCTTACCGCCGACGCAGCACGTGGATGTAATCGGTACCCGCCGTTTCCTGCTCCACCAGCTCGTTACCGGTTTGCTTGGCAAAGGCCTGGAAGTCGCGCACCGAGCCCGCGTCGGTAGATACCACCTTGAGCAACTGGCCGCTTTGCATGTCGGTCAGCGCCTTTTTGGCCTTCAGGATGGGCAGCGGGCAGTTCAGGCCGCGGGTGTCAATTTCTTTGTCTGTCTGCATGGGGCGGGTGTCCTAGGATGGATTTTGATTTTAGTGGCTTGCACTCTCAACCGGGTTGGGCAGCATGGGCTCCATGAACTGCGGCTCAAAGCCCCGTCTGCGCAAGAAATCCGCCATGGCATAGCCGGTCCCGGCGGGCCAGCACTTGACATCGGCCAAGTCAACCAGCCTGTAGTCCACCAGCTCGGGCGACAAGCGCACCTCGCCATGGGCCACCGCGTGGTAGACGATCAGCACCTGGTTCATGCGCTGAAAGTCATACACACCCACCAAGTTCAGCGCCGAAGTCTGCAGGTTGGTTTCTTCCAGAATCTCGCGGGCAATGCCCTCTTGCGGGGTTTCGCCCGCCTCCATGAAGCCGGTGATCAGCGCGTACATCGCGTTGCTCCAGGCTGCATTGCGTGCCAGCAGGATTTGCCCGCCGTATTCCACGATGGCCCCCAGCACCGGCGTAGGGTTGTTCCAGTGCGTGAAGTCGCAGGCCGGGCAGCGCAGCCGCTGCTGGGGGCCGCCGTCTTCCAGCTGGCTGATCAAGGCCAGCGGGGTGGCGCACTGGGGGCAAAATTTGTAGACGGAAGGCATAAGTTTCAATTTTCACCAATACTACAAAAAATGTAGCTACTAGCGCATACCAAACATACGCTACAGCTACTTTTTCTATAAATTTCTAAGCCGGGAAAACGCCGGTAGACAAATACCGGTCGCCCCGGTCGCAGACGATGAACACCACCGTGGCGTTGGTCTCGCGCTCGGCAATCTGCTGCGCCACCCAGCAAGCTCCGGCGGCAGAGATGCCCGCAAAAATGCCTTCTTCGCGCGCCATGCGGCGGCACATTTCCTCGGCATCGTCCTGGCCCACGTAGGCCAGCTCGTCCACGTGCGACGGGTCGTAAATCTTCGGCAGATACGCCTGCGGCCATTTGCGGATGCCGGGGATGCGCGAGCCCTCGCTGGGCTGGGCCCCGATGATGCGGATGGCCGGGTTCTTTTCTTTCAAGAACCGGGACACGCCGGTGATGGTGCCGGTGGTGCCCATGGCGCTGACGAAATGGGTGATTTGGCCCTGGGTGTCGGTCCAGATTTCAGGGCCGGTGGTCTCGTAATGGATGCGCGGGTTGTCGGCGTTGGCGAATTGGTCGAGCACCCGGCCCTTGCCTTCGCGCTGCATCTGGTCGGCCAGGTCGCGGGCGTATTCCATGCCGCCGCTTTTGGGTGTGAGGATCAGCTCGGCCCCGAAGGCCTTCATGGTCTGGGCGCGCTCGATGGACAGGTCCTCCGGCATGATCAGCACCATGCGGTAGCCCTTGACCGCTGCGGCCATGGCCAGCGCAATGCCGGTATTGCCCGAGGTGGCCTCGATCAGGGTGTCGCCCACATTGATTTCGCCGCGCTCCTGTGCCCGCTGGATCATCGACAGCGCGGGCCGGTCCTTCACTGAACCCGCCGGGTTGTTACCCTCCAGCTTGCCCAGCACCACATTGCCCCGCTCGGCATTGCCAGCCGCGCCAATGCGCTGCAATGCCACCATCGGGGTTTTTCCGATGACATCTTCAATTGTTGGATATTTCATAACCTGCACTGTGCCATAATATTGGTCTTGCTTCTGCATTGCCCGGGTGGTGAAATTGGTAGACGCAGGGGACTCAAAATCCCCCGCCGCAAGGCGTGCCGGTTCGATTCCGGCCCCGGGCACCACACTGTATAAAGGCTTGCTGCTATTTCTTTAGTAGCAAGTCCTTTTTACTTCCGCATCCGCTTCCGCGCAACTTCCGCATGGCTACATCAAATCCCCAAACTTAGACCGCCCCTTGAACACAGGGGGAGGAAGAGATTTGTGTTTGGGATTGCGCGGTACAAAGCTGTAGAGCTTTCCGCGCTCCATGTACAGGAAGTGCGGAAATGCCCCCCATCGGCTCATGCGCGCCACCAAATAGCCCGCCTTCCCCTTGCGCTTACGGCGCAACCACATGGCAACAGCCCAGAACAGGCAGTTGCTGCGTTTCACTTGGGCCAGGCCTGTTGCAAGGTCAGGGTATCGCTGTAGTGACCGTCAGCTTGTTCCGCCAAGACTTGATAAGCTGCGCCGCACTCAGCGAGTAGGCCTGCTGCGGTGCTGGCTGCGTTGCCGTGGGCATCGCTGGGAGTTCCGGGCAAACTTGCGCGGATGGCGGCAATGTCGTTGCGCAGGCCGTCAGACTCAGCGCGAGCGCCAGCAGCAGCCACTTGCAGGACTTGGGTACGTTGGGTTTGTGCATTTTGTGCCTCAATGACGTTAGTTTGCCGCTTGGCTTCGAGCTTGCGGTTGTCGGCCTCTTGCGCTGCGGTGAGGGCTTGCTGCTGGATGATGGCGGCATCCCACTGGGTGCGCACGCTGGCTGCCCCTGCCCGGTACAGGAACAAGCCCGCGAAGGCCAGGATTGCTGCCAAAAGCAGCGCGCCCCAGAGCTTGGGGTTCATCCAGGCCATCATGGCGTGTCCGTCACTGCAGGTTGTGCCAGCAGCCGCCCGACTACGCCCAAGACCAGCAGACCAATAGTGATACCCGTCACCAAGCTGCTGGGAATGTGGCTTTTCATATCGTCGGGAATGTAGACCCATGCGCTTTGGATGGCCCCAGCCGCCGTCATGGCCTGCACGGACAGCATTTTGTGCGCCTTACTCCAGTTGTCGATCAGTTTCATGATGCTAAAGCCCTCTTTGCAAAGTCCCATAAAACCAAGCGGTCAGCCTGTCCGTTTAACCCGCCGTTGATGCGCCGGGTGATCTTTTCAAATTGCCCAGCGTCTGCCAGTTCGTTGCAGCCATGGGTAGACCAAAACCAGCCCGCCGACAGCGCCGCGTTTTCGGTTTGCTCCAGCAACTCCGGCGCGGTTTCGAGGTCCAGGCCCAGCGCGGCGCCGCAGGCTTGGTAGTTCGCCCGTCCGGTAATCTGGATCAGCCCGCGGCCTTTGAACTTCACGCCGTCACCCGGCTGCGTATTGCCCAGGTCGGCCCGGCCTTCATAGCGGCCCTGCCAGGGGCATTGGGCCGGGTTCCATATTTCGCGCACAAAGATCAAGCGCCCGGACTCATGCCCGAGCTGCGCCAGAAACGCCGCCTGGCGGGCTGGGGTGTTGATCTCAAAGCGATCCATGGCCGCCGTGATGAGTGCAGCCCAGGGTGTAGCCCTGGTGATGGGGCACTGCATGGCATACGCAAGTTGTTCAGGGCTCATGGCTTATCCTCTTTCTGGTCTAATTTGGATTCGATGCGGTCCAGCTTGGAACTGATGTTGATAACCAGCCGCTCCAGCTCCTCGCGCTTGACGTAGCTGCCAGCCACCAAAATTTCGATGGATGCAACCTTGGCAGTTAACTCTTTGTCTGCAACCTGTAAATCGCGCAGCGCCTCTCCAATTACTTTGAGATACCAACCACCAAGAGCCCCACAGATAGCCGCCAAAACATTAATTAGGTTTTGGTCCATCGTTTAAGCTTTCGTTATGGAAAAACAAGAATCAGCCAGCAAAAAATTGCCCAGCTGCAACAGGGTCGGCGCAAACAGCCCGTTGAATTGCGTCATCAACGCGATAAGGATAGGTTTTAGGTGCTTCACCACACCACTCCTTGCACGGTTGTCACGACGGTGGCTGCGCGCACTGCTGCCTTGCGCTGCTGCAGGCGGACGAATGCCGCATAGGCTTGGGTGCCGATGGCGGCAGCCAAACCCTGCATATCAGAGTAGATGAACGGCACAGGAGTATTGTCTTGGGCGATCCAGGCGAACCCGACTGGCACCGATCCGCCCTGAAACGCCAGCAGCATCTTTGAGAGATTGGCTACCGCCGCCTCGTCGGATTGAAATACCTGGGTCACGCCGCCCTTGCTTGTATACGGCACCGAAACGGTGATGACCGCTTGGTACGTGGCGGCCAGGAATGCCAGCCGTTGGTCTTTGGCATCCTGTAACTGGGCCACCGGCTGCTTAGGTGCAACCAACACACCATTGACCACGGCATAGCCAATGCCTGCTGTATCACTGGCTATCAGATCAAGGCCCGCGCCAAAATCGTCCTCGCCATCCCACTTGATGACGTTCACGACTAAGTTGTTTTCAACAATGACGTATCTCATGAGAATTCCTCAATAACAATCACACCTGCAGCGCCAGAACCACCTGGCTGCGCCCCCGAAGAAGCGCCAGTCAATGCACCAGCTCCTCCGCATCCAAAGTTGCCGCCGTTTCCGCCGCCCCCAGGAACGAATCGCCCCAGCGGGCCATTGCCGAAAATAGAGTTAGCACCGTTGCCGGAAATCGAAGCGCTACTGCTGATAGGCAGGCCATTGCCGCCTGCGCCTGTGGACCCGTTGAAGACGTTGCCGCCGCTTGCGATGGGGCTGTTATCCGGGGCAACGGTGAGGCCTGGTGGCGTAATCGCCGCTCCGGGGTTGCCGCCTGTGCCGCCTGGCGCAGTCAGTGCAGTCGGTGATGCGCTGAATGAGGTTGAGCCTCCGTTACCACCTGCGGCTCCTGCAGCACCAGCGGCACCGCCCGCACCTATAACCATGGAGGCACCGGCGAAACCAGTTCGATAGAAAGTCTCCCCAGCTGCGCCAGAGTTGCCGCCGGACCCCGCTGAGACCTGTGCAGCTCCGGTCGCTCCAGAGCCACCGCCAGCGCCACCTCCGCCCTGCGCTGTGACGCGGATCGAAGTCGTTCCCGGTGTCGGCACATAGATGCCACTGGAGGTCACGACGCGGACATTGAGTAACCGTCCGTTGAGTAGCGGCGTGACGACTGGTGCACTCGCGTAGGCGCTGATATTGGCGTTCACCACTGTTGATGCACCGTTTGCAACCGTCACCACGGCGAGGCCGACGTAACCGGCATCCGGTGCTGGCGTGACCTGCGAACCAGTGGTGGCTGCTGTGCCAGCCTTGGCCGTCAACACCACATTACCAAGGCGGCGGGTATTCTGCGCTACACCGGTTCCGCCTGGGCCAGAGTAAGCAGTAGAGGGGTTTGAAGCGTTGTAGTACGGCAAGGTTACCGGCACCGAGTCCACTTCGGAGAACGTGGCTTGGATCAGGTAGTTGACAGAAAAACCCGCCGTGCCTGGAGCGGTCAACGCTAGCAGCGTCGCGTCAAGCGCGATGCCTTGTTTCATAATTGAGTGCGTGGTGTCGGCCGGAAGCGAGCTGTAAGCAGTGCCTTCCAAGTTGGCGAGGCCGTAGATTTCGCCTGCCGCGACTTGCACATTCATGCTTGCCACGGCGGTCTGGGTGACACCCAGGCCATTGACCACCATTGAAGTGCCGAATATGGCGGCGGCTAACTTGGAAAGGCTCAGCATGCTTTGCTGTTGCGCATAGAGCAGGTCGGTTTCCAGCGGCACTTGGCCGGGGTAAATAATTCCGCGATTCATAAATTCCCCAATAAAAAAGCCGCCTAGGTCACCCTGACGGCTTGGTTTAAAAAAACGGACGGTGTTAACTGCTGATCGCGGTCCAGGCAATCGACCCGGCAGGTGCTACCGAATCAATTGCGGCGTAAATATCTGCATCCAGCACGGCACCCTGCACCATTGCCATCGAAGCATATTCACCGCCCTGGCTGGCGATGCCGTAAGCGCTTGGTGCATTGCCATAGCCTGCGATATTGGGGATGCCGGTCGTCAGCGGACGGTATGCAAGTACAAAGGCCTGGTAGGACAACAACATGGAGCCATATGCTCCATTGACCCCGTAACCCATTGTGGCCACGCCATACGCTCCGGTATCGGCTGGCCGCTGGGGCTCTACGATCAGCGGAGCCCGCCCGGTCAGGTCGGTGAGCACCTGGATGATGGCTTTGCGGGTGCCGCGTTCGCGGAACAGGTTGGCAATGATGTTGGCGCGGAAACTAGCATCCGACTGCCCGGCCTTACGGGCGATGCGCGGCCCGAAGAAGTCCGCAGCAACCAGGTCGAGAAAGCCATCGCTAGCGGTCTTGATGCGCGACTGCATTACGATGTAGAGGTACAGTCTATACAGCCAGGCCCAGGCCGTAGCAAGTGATCCCAAGATGGCAAGAACCACAGGGCTATCGCTCTGAAACCACATTTTTGGCAGCGACTGCTGCAAGCGGGCGGTAATGTCCGCAGAATCGCCGGTTGCCATCTAGCCCACCACCACGCTGGTGTACTTGATAACCTGCTTGTTTGTAGCCACCAGGTCTGCTGATCCACTGTTGAGCAAAATACCGGTCAGGTTGGTGATGCCGGGCGATGCGTCGTAGGCTACCTGTGCCAGCCGGGAATAGGCCAGCGTGGCACCCAACGCCAGGGTATTGATGTAAGCCTGCAGCGCCGTGACCGCCAAGGTTTTGGTGGCCACTGGGTCGTATCCCGCCGCGATGGTGGCTGTCATCGCCACCGTTGCATTCACCACCACCGGGGCGAACACGCCGAACGTCGAGGTAAACGGCCGCGTAGTGTCGATGGCGTTGGTGACCGAAGTCAGCAGCGTGCCGCTGGGCGTGCCCGTGCCATCGTCCACCACCGCGTAAAAATAGCCCGGCTGGTACGCCCCGGCGTAGGTGTAGTTTTCCACCAGGGAAAAGGTCAGACCGGTTTTCAGCGAGGTAATGGCGTAGCCAACTGCCGTCTTGGTAGCTTTGGACAGGCTGGCAATATAAGCCACGAAGCGCACCCGCAGCGCGGTATCGGTCTCAGCTGTCGCCCCGTTGGTAAAGGCGGCCGTATTGCCCACCGTGTCAATGCCCACGATGGCGCTTGCAATGCTGCTGATGCCGCCGATCACCACATTAGCCAAAATGCCCGCAATTTGTGCTTGCACCGGGACCGATACGGACGCGACTCCCACGGCGGCCACATAGCCGCCCAGCCCGACACTGTAGGCCGCGTTAGTAATGTCCAGCGTGACAGTGAATTTCTGTGAGCCATCGGCGGTCTGCACCACCGTTCCCACGGGGACCACGGCCTGCTGGGTGGTGGTGAAGCGGGCAAACGCCACCACTCCGGTGGCAGCCACGGCGGCCAGGCGGGTGACCCCGTAGTCGGCCATCCAGCTATCCAGGTCCGCCCCGGCGGCGGTACTGGCGCGCATGGCCTGCAGCAGTTTGGCCAGCAGGCTCTGCACCCACAGCACCACCGAAGCATTGGCCTCTACGATAGAACGAATGACCGATCCAATGGTGTAGTCCAGCAGCAGGCGCGAACCCGCTTGCAGGAAGGCCACCTGGTCGGATACCAGGGTGTTGAAGTCTTTGAAGGTCAGGGCCATGGTGTCCTATCGGTTGACGTCGAATGCCAAGGTGGCGAGTTGTCCGGTCTGCGCATCGGCAAACTTGACGTAAACCGACACACCGCCAGAAATCATAGTGACGGTAATTACGGGCGCAGGCTTTTGCAGCACTACCGCTTCTAGAAATATCTGCGACTGAATTAGCCCACGAATGCGACGTTCGTCGGCCAGTTTTCCCACCTCGGACGGCAGGCCCGCGCCGTAGCTAGGGTGCCAGGGGTAGTCGCCGGGGTTGGTCAGCAAGCGCCGCAACACCCGTTGCTGACTGGCCGTCAAGGCTGTGGCCACATTGATGTCGGCCGTAGCGCTGACGGCAATATCGCCGCCGATGTAATGGTCGAGGTCATTCAATTCGGTGCTCCCGTGTTGCCCGTGCCGGTCTGCACGCCACTGTGGGTGTGACCGATGCCAGACTTGCCGCCAAACGTCACATTGGTGGTGCCGACCACATTCGGCGCTTGCACCGTGCCCTGCACCGTGACATTGCCGCTGACGGTGGTGTTGCCGGTCACATTCAGCGCCCCGGTGTGGTTCCAGGTGCCCGCACTGCTGATACTGCCGTCGCCGAGCAGCTTGATGAACTGCCCGGCCTGGTGCACTAACCACACCTCCCCGGTCGGTACACTGTTAGGCCGTGCCAGGTTGTTAAAGAAACGGTGGGTAATCAGCCCGGCATCAATGCCGCCGTCCTGAAACTCCACCTCCACCATGTCGCCGATGCCGGGGCCGACTTGGATGCCCCAGCCGTTGCCCACGCCTATCGTTCCGATGGGCAGCCAGCCGGTTTCGATGCCGTCGGGCTGTAAAAGCACCTTGGCCAGGTAGTTGCTGGCATCGTAGCCGCTGATGGTCCCCATGCGGGTGCCTGCGCGCTCCAGGTTTTGCCCGGCCGTGGCTTCGCGCATGGCGTTCAAATGGGCTTGCATCATGACAATTGGCTCTCCGGGCTGAAATTTCGGGCCCGCAGGCTCATCCGGTAGCCCTCGTCCCACGAGTAGCTGCGCCGGATGCTGGCGGGGTAATAAATCTGGTCAAACGCGGAATTGGTGCCCACCACCTTCACTGCCACATTGGTGGTCAGCAGGTCGTCGCCCGGCATATCGGCGCTGACGTTCACTTCGTGCTGGCTGATGTCCGCAACCAGTGCATTGGCCCGGTCCTGCGCTTGCTGCGGGGTCAGGTTCGGGAAAATGAAGGTGTATTCCGCCGTGGGCAGGCCGTTGGAACCCGACTTCGCGGTGGTGGCGTTCTTCACCCGGGCGCGCTGGGCTACTGCAGGCGGTAGGGCCTGCCCGGTCTTCTGGTTCCAGCTCAGTACGGTGACCTTGGTGCCGCGTGCCACCGACAAATTGCGCGAGAACCGCAGGCTTACTGTATTGACCTGCGCCCAGGCTTCGGGGCCGGGCGGCTGGTAGCGCAGTACGTATTGGTCTTTGACCGCCTGCGCCTTTTTGAAGAACAGGGTGTTGCCCGCGACATAGACGTTGTACTGCTCGATCTGTGCCAGCTTGGTCAGCACATCCCAGTAGGTGCCCCGGTCGTTGACCATCTGCATCAATGTATTGGAGACCGTGCCGGGGAATTTGGTTGTCGGGTCCACATCCGCCGACAGCCCCATGGTGGTGGCGATCTGCGTGGCAATGTCGCTGCTGCGCTTGTTGGTAAACGCAATCGCCTTCTTGGTGTCCACCAGCAGCGATGTTTTGTCGCGCCCGGAAATAACGATCTCGTCGGCAATCGGGTCCACTTCGATATCGTCGGCCCACCCGGTGAGCCAACTGCTGAGTTCAGTGCGGGTGAAGTTGTCCGGATCACCGGGGAATCCGGCCAGCAGTTCGACCTGCACCGTGGTCTGGGCTGCCCAAAAATCAAAGCCCCGGTTGTCAGGTTGTGCACTCAGGGCCAAAGACAAGCGGAAAGTGTCGGCCTGAAAAAAGCTATTGTTGTCTACCTCAAAAGATTTTAGGCCTGTCACGCGCTCACCGTTGACGAACGCCATCCCCCGCGGCTGAGAAAATCCGGCTGCTGGTATTGGATTGTTGACGATCATTGAATAGGTGCGCCACCGCTGTTGGATGCCACTGTTGGAATTTTCAAAGCTTGAACGCCTGTTACCTGCGGATCTGTCAAATTGTTCGCTTGAGCAATCTGAGCCCACTTCGTAGCATCACCGTAGAATTTCGCGGCTTGGTCAAACAACGTGCCGCCCGCCACGACGATGTTGCGCACTTGCTGGCCACCGGAAATCACGCTAGAGAGATTGCCTTGAATGCGGTTTGCCACGCTCAAGGTTTGCACAAGTAGCGGGGTTTGGGTCACGGCCGTAACGTGCGATAGCATCTGAGATGCCTGCCTTGCTATTGGGTTGTTCGGCAAAATTCCGCCAAGAGTGGTGACCGATGTAATCACCGATGAGGTAGACCCAATAAGGCTATTTACGCGGGCAATCACGGCCCCCACCGGTGCCACTACGCTTTGAATCGTCGCGGTAGTCGCTTTCGCGAAGTCACTTACAGCGCCAATTGCGCTATCCATCGTGCCCATGAGGCTGCTTAGTGTGGAGTCACCCACTTGACCGCCCAAAGCTTGGCATGTGGCGTTATCGCCGCGCAATGCTGCATCAAAGTCGTTCGGCACAATCGAAGTCACCGGGCTGGTGTTGTCGCGCACCACCAGAACCGACATGCTGTAGGGTATGCGCACTGAGCTTTTGAGGGTGGCCTCAAACTTCTCGATCACCACTGTGAGGTTGAAATCGTGGTAGGTCAGCGTCAGTTTTTCGCCCTTGGCCCGCAGGGTGTCCAGGTAGTGGGCGCGGGCCATGGCCGTCGCACCGGACAACACCCCGGTCCACGTGATGGGGGCATCGTCGCGGCCCATCGCCTGCACCGACCGTGCGCCGCCAGGGTACTGGTGCACCACCAGCTTTTGCGCCCCGCCAAACGGCATGCTCTCGGGAATTTCCAGGCCGCCGAAAACAAAGTCTCCGAGGGCCAGAGTGGTAGTTAAATCGGGCATTACCAGGATCCTGTCGCGCTAGATTTACGGGGGGCCATGCCGCCGTCCTGCGTGCGCGGGCCGGTGTTCGGGCGGGATAGCTCCTTGGCCTGCACCTCCGTAACGACCTTGGCCAGCACCTGGCCGCTGGGCATAACGATGGTGTTGTTTATATAATTTCTTCCGTTGGGCGCGCTGGTGCGCACGTAGTCGCGTTGAACAGTGGCAGCTACCACCGGCATATTGGCCCGGCCCGGCGCGCTGGTCACGCCCTTCACCCAGGGTGCTGCATTGGGTAGGTTTTGCCGCATGGGAGAATTGCCCCATTCACCAGAAGCCCCGCCATTGTGGGTAGCGTTCATTCTCTTGACCGCCTCGCGCGCCTCTGTGTTGCCGAAAAACGCGAAGATGTGCGCAATGGCACTGCCAAGCAACGAGGCCGCCTTGGTGCCTTCAATGCAGGAATAGATGAACGACCCCACCGCCATGCCGCCAAGGGCCGCCGCCAACACGCCAGTGGCGAGCCCGGCGCGTCCCAACACGCCTATCAGTCCAGAGGCCCCCCCCATGGCTCCGATGGCCAGCCCAAAGCCTTTGACGGCAGCAGTGGCAAGGCCGATGGTCCCACCGATGGCCATGGCCGTGCCCAAGCCGACAAACCCAATAGCCAGAATCTTCAAAAGGTTCGGATGCCGCCCCATCTCGCGGGCTAACTCGGTCAAGCGCTGGATAAAAGGAGTGAATATCGGCAAAACGGTTTGCCCTACCACCAACCCGAGGTCGTCCAATGCCTTGTGGAACCGCTCCACCGCCATCATCGGGCCCTTTTTCTCCCGGTTTATGACGCTGGCCGGACCTTGCGCCATGTCATAAGACTTCAACGACTCCTGCAACACCGTCATCTGCGCCATGATCTTGTTGTAGACCTTAGCGCCATTGGTGCCCAAAATGATCGAGTTCTCGCGTTCACGGTCGGTCTGACTGGTAATGCCCGCGCTCTTGTAACGGCGCAGCAGTTCCACTGCGTAGTCGATGACGTTGGTGGACTGTAGTTGCGCAAGGTCAGTAGTTTGCTTCTTGCCCGTGCCATCCAGCATGTTCAGACGCTGCATCTCGTGCAACATCAGCTTGGGCGGCAGCGACATCATCCCGTTGGTGCGGGTGTAGGCGGTCCGCAAGCCCACCGCCGTGGTGCTGCCGCCCAGTTCGCCGATGATCGGCTCTAAGCCGCCAAAAATGGTCCTTAGGCTTTGCTGGTTGCCAGCGGAACTGGCGTAAGCCACGAACTGCTTGAGTTGTCGCTCATCGACCATTTTCCCGCTGGACTGGACGGCCTTGAATACGCCGGTGGCGATTTCGTTTGCACGGTTGGTGTCACCCAGGCCGCCCATCATTTCGACGGTTTTGTTCAGACTGCGCATCGCGCCTTCTACCGCCGCCTTGTGCGGTCCAGACAGGAGCCCACTAGCAACTTCGTAACGGGCCAAGACCGGCATCATGACCTTGGCAGCTTCCAGCGCATGGTTCCCGCCCATGCCCGACTCTCGGAAAGCGCCTTGCGCCTCGGTGAATAGCTTCATCCGCTGCTGCATCGACGTGCCAATGATGTCGGTAGCCCGGACAAACTTCTGCGCATCCTCCACCTGCGAGTCACCTAGACCCATCTGGCGCAGCTTGGCCGCTTCGCGCTCCCACTCCATCGCCATGCCAATCGGCCCTTTCAGCGACACCAGCATACCGACCCCTGCGCCCGCAATCGCCCCGCTAATCAGGCCCATCCGTTTGATCACACCCATCCGACGCTCCATCTCCACCAAATTGGAGTTGGATGCGCCGATGTGCCGGTTTAAACTCAGAAATTCACCGGATAGCGCCGTGATTCCTGCACTCACACCATTCACGAGGTGCAGTTTTATCGCTATCTTGTAGGCTTCTATCATCGAGGGACTTCCTTTGACTGCACTTAAAACACGGATTCACGAATGGGCGGCGCGCCGTTTTAGCTTTGTTCAATACCCAAACATCGACCCGTTTAGGCGGCCAAAAGAACCATTTTTCAAGTACCAAATGCCGATTTACACCCGAATCTTTTTATTCATGGTCAGCACCGCCGCGCTGTTGCTGAGCCTCTGCTTGGCGTTTTTCCTCGCAGTCTTCATTTATTCGCTGCTATTCGGGTAAAGCCGCGAAGCCGCCTGACGCGCCGTATTCGATTGCGTGCATAAGGCCCTCCCCTAGTAAGGCCTGAATGGCCTTCTGGTTGGAAAAGGCCGCAGGCCCCAGCACCGGGCGCGGGGGGATCCGGGAGTTCCCCAGTTCTTGGTACACCATCACATCGCTGGTAGATCCGATCAAGGCTTCATTGCCCGACACCTGCCGGGAAATGGAATTTCGCAGGGCTCCGGTGCGTAGCAAAGGCTCGTCGGGCGTGAAGCCTTGGCGCACCCTGTCTGCAACCGTGGCATCTGCCAAGGGAGCCCACGCGGCGAAAGGGCCGACTTCGGGCTGGTAGGTGCCAAACTCGGCTTTTGCGGCGGTCTCCACCAGCTTTGCGGCCTTGTCCAGCGCCTTGTGCTCGAACACCCGCACCTCCACGGCGGCTTTTGCCAAGTGCAAGGCGAACAGGGCGAGGTTGTCAAACGACTTGGTGCTCATGATTCAGACTCCACGAAACGCAAGCTCTCCCAGTCGAACTTATTACCGTTGAACTCGGAGAACTTGATCGAAAAGAAGGCCCTGGTCACATCGTCCAACTGAAAGGCCACATCAAAGGGAATGCCGTTTTTCACCAACCACAGGCATTCACTGATCGACGTGGCCCGCCCTAGTTTTTTAGAGCGGCCTGGTCTTCTTCGGGGTTCGATTGCCCGAAATGTTCGACCACTCCCTTGGTGACTGCCATCACACCGTCCTCGTCCAACCGCTGGATTAATGCATCCAGTTCGCGCTTGGTCGAAATGCGGGCCATGGCCTCGCCGTCAATGTCCGTAATGAACATCAACGGCAACACCATGCCGACATACACCTGGTTCTGCGCGGTTTCGCCGCCCAGCATCTCGATCATGCGGAACTGGGCCAGCACGCCGGGCTTTTGCAGGGTGATGGCGCGGCCCTTGGCATCGACCACCACAACCGGCTTGGTCGCCATGGCCACCACCTCCGCGCTCGGTGTGGCTTTGATCGTGATCTTGCTCATGCTTTCACCCGGCGCGAGGCCATGAAGCTCAGTTTTTGCTTGATCACCTTGGTCGGCTCGCGCGTGCCCAGGTCTTGCAGGTCAAACATTACGCCGGTGTAGCGGTACTGGGTAATTGAGCCGTCGGGGTTGGTGATGGTTTCGGTGATGGTGCCCGGCTGGGTCGTCTGGCCCGCAAAGTAGGCTGACTCGTAAGAGGCCCACCAGTCTTCGATGGCGCTACTCATGCGGTCCACGTCAAACGAGCCTTTCCAGCCGGTCGGAACCACCAAATAGCGGGATACACCATCGAAGCCGATGCGCGACTCGTTTTCAGTCACGGGTTGGCTGCTAAAGCTGGTGATGGCGGCAGCGGGAATGTTCAGAACGCCGGTGGTGGTGTTGATGACCACGCCGACGTCCTTGCCGATGGACATATTGTTAACAGGCATATGGGTACTCCAGAAATGCAAAAAGCCGCACTAAGGCGGCTTGGGGAGGGGTGGACGGGTGGGTTACACCGTGGCGGTGGTGGAGGTGCGAGCGATCTGGACCGATTGGCCGCCTTCCAAATTGATCAGGAACTTTTCGACCACGGCCAGGTAGCGCACCTTCACATCGGCCTGCAGGTAGCCCAGGGCGATGCGGTTGGCTGGGTTGTTACCCAGGTCGCACTGCACGCTGTAGTCATCGAGTTGCTTCTGGCCCTTCATGGCCTCCAGAAACGCCGCCAGGGTGGCCCCGCACTGGGCGCGCAGCGGGTCGGTGGCCTGGCTGGACTGCAACCGGCCCACAAACTTGCCCATGCCCGCGTTGAACGTGTAGGCCAGGTAATTGGTCATGCGCGTGTAGTTATCGCCGTTGGTCACCGGGTTGGAGCTGGTGTTGTGGCCAAAGCGGGCACCGAAGTACGCACCGCCCGGCACCGGATTGGTGATGACGTCGATACCGGCCTGGCCCAGCAGCGTCAGTTCGGCCGTGCTGTAAACCCGGTTGGAGTAGCTGCGCTGGGTGCCAACCACGCCTTGCAACGGCTTGTTCAGCGTGGATTGTTCTGGCGATTGGTTGCCCATCATGCCCGCAATGAAGCCCTGTGGGCTGACCAGGCGCACCACGCCGTTCACCGTGTCGGTAAAGTAAATCCAATCACCATGCAGGTACTTGGCGATGTAGGCATCAATGCCCGCCGTGGCTTTGACGGTCACTGCGTTGGACACGGTGTCGCCCGACGGCCCCACCAAAATCATGTAGGTGCCTTCGCTGTAGCCGTAAGCCACCTGGGTGGTCCAACTGGTCGAGGTGTCGCAATCTGCCAGTACACCGATGCTGCAGCCGGTATTGCGCAGCGCGTACATGCCGGTGCGGGTCGTGGTATCCACCCCCAGCAGCACCGAGGCGGTGATGGCCGCTACACCGTCGGTGCCACCCACCAGCGTGTAGGAAGCGATGGCCGGAGCCGTCACGCCCACGCCCGCAGAAGCCACTACAAAGTTGGACGGCCCCCGGAATGGGCTGTTGCCGCTGTTGATAGCGGTCGCTATGGCAGCCCACAAGGCGCTGCCGGACAAGCCCGCGCCGATGTTGTCGAACACCTCGGCGGCCTGGCCCGGCAGCGCCACGGTGACGCGCTGGGTATTGGTGGCAGAACCGGCGCTGACCGAGACCACCAGGCTATTGCCCAGCGTGCCGGTGTACTTGCCGGTCAGGGTCAAGCAGTTGGTCAGAACCACCACCGAAGCGGCCACATCCGAGCCATCGGAGACGCGCACACCCCGGAAGTTGTTGGCCCCTTGCATCACGGCGGTGGCCATGATCGTGCCCATGTCGTACTTGCGGTTCTGAATCGCGCCGAAGTTGTAGGCGTAGTCCGCCATCGAACCCAGGACCACTGGCGAATTCACCGGCCCCCAGGCGGATGTGCCGACAATGCCGACGATGTTGCTGGGTACGCCGTTCAGCAGGGTCACGCTGGGCGGCACGATTTGGACATAGAGATCAGGCACCACCAGGGCGGTGGTGTTCAGGGAGCCGCTTTGGACAACTGGCATATTTCTCTCCAGAAATGAAAAAAGCCGCGCAATGGCGGCCTAGAAACGAAAAAACCACCCGAAGGTGGTTGTGTGGGGGGGTGGCGGGTTGGCCTTACTCGGCGGGCGGCGTAGGCGGTGTAGCGGCGGTCTTGACCACGTTGGCAGCGTTCTCGCCCGCCAAAATCTCGGCAATGGCTTGCGGGTCGGTGATGTCATCGCCTTTGACGTAAGGGCCAAAAGACTGGGTAGCGACTAATTTCATGGGGAGCCTTTAAAAGTTGGTGGTTTGCACAGGAACAGACGCAGCGATCACCGTTGCCGCCTGGGTATTGAAGTTCTCGATCAGTACCTGCGCATCGGTGCGGGTCTGGGTGGTGGCGTACTCCACGGCATACAAAATGTCGCGCCGGTAAACCAGTTGTTTCTGGCTCTCGTCGTGTTGGCTGGAGCCTTGATAGGTGACATTGCCGTAAGCGCCATCGGGCAACAGAACCCGCCAATTGGCCCCGAGCGCGGTATCTACAAGCACCGCTAGGGCATCGCGTTTGCTGTGGTCGTTGGCCCAGCAGCCGATCTGGAACACCCGAGACTGGCGGCGCAACTCCCGGATGCTTACCCCCGTGCCACCCGACCGAAACACGATGCGTTTGGCGCTGGCGAGCGTCACAACGGGCCCGGCTGCAGTGGCCGCCATGCCTGCCGCCGTCATGCCGGCCGCCAGCGCGGTGGCAATCGTGGCCAGCGTATCGCCAGCTTGCACGGCGTAGGGATAGGCCTTGCCGTCTGCCAGTAGCGCCGCCACCTGCCCCGCCGTTACCGTGCCGCCCAGGGACACCGTTTGCGCACTGACCGTACCCGTCAGGGTGGCCGGGCTGGTGCTCAGGGTTTGCCATTCCGGGAAATGCGCTTGGCTGGGCTGTTCGGAGGGCGTGGGCCACACCGAAATATGGCCAATCCCGGCTTTCAGGTCGGCATCGAGCTTTTCCGGTTGAGGCCAGCCTTGATAGACCTGCACGCCAAAGCCCACCACGGAGGCCGCGCCGGTGCCATTGGGGTACACGGCGGCAGAGAGGGTGTCACGCAACACATTGGCTACATCGGTGAAGTCAGCCATCAGGTGTGTAACTCGTTTGCGCTGATACGCCAACCCAGGTCGGTCAGCTCGGCCCCGTCGATCACGTAGCGCCGCCCCAGGTCATCGGTCACGATATCGCTAGCCGTCAGTACAACGCTGGCCGGTACTGACGGCGGTAGCAAAATTTTCCAGCCGGTTTGCTTAGTGCCCGCAGCCAGCTTCAAACCTTGCTGCGACTTGCCGCCAAACAGAATTGACGCAGGCCACAGCGCCCCTGGCGCGCCTAGGATATTGACCTCGTTGGCCGCGCTGCTGCCGCTGTAGTCCACTGCGCCCAAGCTAGTGCTGCTCACTTGGCGGCTGACACGCAGACTGCGGTTGCACTCAATCGCCAGCACCGGTAGCAAAAACTGCTTACCCGCGATGAAGTAGGTGCCGATGTTGTAGCCGCCGTTATTGCCCACTAGGTAATCCCCGGTCAGCACGCTGGCATCGTCGATTAGGGCCAACCAAGTCGGGTCGCCGTATTCGTTGGGCGAGGAAAAGGTGTATTGCTTGCCCGAGTTCAACGCCATCTTGACGGTAGACACCTTGTTACCCAAGGGGGATGCCGCCGTCAGGGGCCGGTATTGGTCAAAGGCGACACCGATCACCCGGGCCGCCTTCGCATACCCGCCGTAAACGCGGGCCTGGATCGTGGGGCCGTCCATCTCACACCACCAGCGTGATACCACCGCCAGCACCCAGACTGGGGCCGGGCGCGATGCCCAGAAAGTTGCACAGTTCGCGCCGCGTGCCGTCAAACAGCCGCTTGCGGTCCCGGTACTCGTCTTTGTTGTGCGTCCACACCGCCGCCGCATCGGTATCCAGATTGGCCCGGATGCCGGTCGCGCCGATGATGTCAGTTTCCAGCAAGGCCAGGCTGGCCAAGTAGATCGAGCGGGTTACCGATTCTTCGGACGCGCCCAAGGTGTTGAGCTTGTACTCCAACACGCCGTACTGGGTGGAGAAACGGTAGCCCGACGCAGGCAGCGGCTGGCCACCACCAAACGCGCCGTAACCGCAAAAACGGCGGATATCGGTCTTTTCGGGATCGGTGAAAGCCATTTACTCCACCTCGAAGATGGCACCGCGCGCCACCAGAATGGCGATTTCTGCGGCATCGACCACGATTTGCCCAGCGGCCCACGCGTAGTACTGGCCATCGTCGGCGTAGAAACCGTACGGTGCGGCCAAAGTCACGCTGACGGGCAGCGCATCTGCGAGGTCGTCGGTGATGACAGTTTCATCCTGCATCTGGGCCGTGACCACGTTCATAGTCTGTTGTTTGCGCTGGCGGCGAAGGTGTACCTTCTCCACAGGAGCAGTTTCCACGGGGGTTGGGGTGGCCACCTCAGCAGCGGTTACATCGAGGGCAATAGTGGGGGGGTTGTCGTCGGTCATGGTGTGTCCTAGGTGCAAAGCTGCGTCACAAAGGGGCCGCCCGTAGGCAGCCCCTTCAGGCTGGAGCCCTAGCTAATTAGCAGTGCTCAATCACCACAGCGCGCTTCAAATACTGCGCGCCAGCGGTCGGAATGATCAGGGTGGTCGCAGTGGCATCGGTCGGCGCCACGAAGCCACCAATCCAGAACCAGGACTGGCCGATGATCTGTTGCAAGCGGTCAATCGGGCCGCGGATCACCTGGGCTACGCCGTCGATCATTTGGATCTCGGAATTGCCATCGGTGATCTCATGCGCCTTGTTGGCCATGCCCGCAAAGTCGCCCTCCACCAGCGCGCCAGGGGCACACAGGATGGGGCGGCGCACGGTCAGTGCGGAGTTGGTGGGGTGCACCTGGGTCAGCGCTTCGGTGGTGGGGATGAAATTCGCCCCCATCAACTGAAATACCTTACCGCGCTGCGCTTCTGCCGAACCGTACTGGCCCTGGTACATCAGCTTGAAATCGTTGTCCGAAAAAAGCTGGCGCATCGAAATGTTGTCGAGGTACAGATTGAACAACTGGTCTTGCATACCGGTGTTGTTTCGCAGGTTGGCAATCGCATCTTCAATCACCGACAAGGTCAGCGTATCGGCGGCCACCAGCGCAGGGGTGGCAGTCGCAATACCCAGCGCGGAGCCACTCTTCCACTTGCCGTTAGGCCGCACCAGCACGGGGCAATTGGCGTGCGAAGCGATGTTCAGCGCCGTACCGTCGGCGGTGGTCACGTTGCCCGAAAAGGTCAACGTGCCCGAGAAGCCACCGGGGGTAGTGGACACGTTGGAGCCGTCGCGGGCGGTGCCGATCAGTGTGTAGACGTTGAGGCCGACCAGCACAGCAGCGGTGTACGTGCCCGAGACGGCCACGTACTTACCGGCACTGGAGCCGGTGCCCAGCACAGTTTCAAAGCCGCGCACATCATCGACCGACACCGTGGCCGCAGGCGAACCCAGGGTCACACGTACGCGGGTGTTGCCACCCATATACCCGGCAAAAAGCGCATTGCGGGCCAAGCGGTCCAGCGACTGGCGGGCCTGGATGCCATTGGTGCGGGCGTTCAGCAAAAACTGGTTGGCAATACCAACTTGCGACGTGATGATGTTCAGGTCGATGGTGTCGCCGTACTGGTCGATGCCCAGCGTGTACTGCTCGATAGCCTGGGCCGTCGGGGTCATGCCGTTGTCCAAGTTGGTGTTGCCGCTGGCATTCAGCGGCGTGGTCACCGGGGCTTTGAGGCCAGCACGGGTCTTGGTGACGGTTTCACCGACATTGATCGAGACGGGTTCAGCGTCCGCGATAGCGCGGTAGCCGATGGCAGAAGTCAAACCGGTTTGGAATTCGGTTTCGAGGAAGCCGGTCTGGACTGCATTTTGCAGGGACGCGGGCATATTTTGAACGGGCATAGAAAGCTCCTAGGGGGTGGATAAATCCCCTGGGCGTCTTGCCCCGATGGGTGGCGCGTGTGCGCCGTCAACGGTGATGGGTTGCCCGCAGCCATCAGGCTGGGGCGGGTGGGGGTGCTAGCGCTTGAACTGGGCGCGGCCAACGGCGTATTCCGCCGGGGTCATCTCGCTGGCCTTCTTGGCTGCGGGGGGGGTGCTAGGGGGCGCAGCGCCAGGCGTGCTGGTGTGCTGCGGGGTGGCGAACAGATAAGGCTTGGCTTTCTTGAGCGCGTCGATCAGCGCATCTGCGCCCTCTACTTCACCCTTGTCGTCCAGCTTGACGGTGGACAGGTCGGCTAATTTCAAGCCGTCCAGGTCCACCATACCCGCTTTCAGCGCCACTGTTTTCAACTCCGCGCGGATGACCCGCTGGTCGGCCGCCGCCTGGGCAGCGGTGGACACCTCTTTGGCATCCACCATCGCTTTATCAGCCGCCGTCTTGAAGTTGTCACGCTCCTGCTCGGTCGTCTGGGCCTTGAGCCGCCAGGACTTGTTTTCTTCGCGCAACTCTTTAACGTACTCAGCAGAGAACGACGCAGGCGGCGTGGCGGGAGGGACAGCCGGTGCAGCACTGCCGCCACCGGGTGCACCGGGGTCGGCGTTAAAGAGGGGGTATCGCTTAAGGAATCGGGGCATCAGCCACTCCAATAAAAAAAACCCGCATCGAGCGGGCTGGTTGAGAAACTAAAAAAGGTCTAAGACCGTACTGCGAGCAAGCCGACCAGGGCCGGGGCTTTAAGGGGGTTGCTGGTCGTGGCCAGCACTTTGATCAGGTAGTCCGTCATGTCGAGGCCGCCCTGTACGGGCACCAGCACCATCTTGCCGCTGGCATCAATCGTGGCGGTTCCGGCCAGCATGGCAGACGGCGCACCGTCGCTTCCACTGCGCACGGCGATGGTGGGGGTGGGCACGGCAATCACCGACTCACCCGTGGCCAGCGCCAGCGTGAAATCGAATGTCAGCACGATCTTTTCTACCGGGTCTTTCGGGTCGCTAAATGTCTTCATGTGGCTACTACCTTCCAAGGTCGCTGGCTGATAGCCACGGAAAAAGGCCGCGCACTGGCAGCCATCCCAAAGGGGCGGGCACTGACGGACAGGGAAAACAGCCGGGCTTCTGCGCTCACGATGTAGCGCGGGTCTTTGGCCAAGGTGCCGATCAGCAGGTCTGCGCTGGCCGAGGTGGCCGCCGCATTCGTTGCAGTCAGCCGTATCTGCGTGCTCAAATTCACCGTCGCCATCGTGGACGCGGTGGCCGCTGCCGACCAGGGTGCACTACCGACGGTCAATGTGGCGCTAGCCGATGTGGTGGCTGCGGCAGATGCTACCAATTGAATAGCAGTACTCAAGCTCGCCGAGCTACTGCCCGCCGCTGCAGCCTGCCCGGCCAGCTGAATCGCCGTCGCAAGGGCTGCACTGCTGCTGCTGGTCGCGCTGTTCGTCGCCGTTACATTTACACTGGTCGGCAACGCCGCCGAAGCCGAGGTACTGGCGCTGGCCGCTGCGGCGATCGTGATAGCGGTGGTTAACGCCGCACTGCCGCCCGTCGTCGCCGCATTGCTCGCCTGTAGCGTGCCTGACCCCGCCAGCGTGGCAGAGGCCGATGTAGTCGCCGCGTTGCTAGCCTGCAGTGTGATCCCCGTAGACAGCGCCGCCGTAGCACTTGTCACTGCCGTATTGCTTGCCGCCAGGGCTATCTGCGTGCCCAGTGCGCTTAATCCAGTCATGGTAGCGGAATTACTGCCTGCCAAAGCGATGCTGGTCGTCAAGCCTGCGCTGCTGGCCGTCTTGGCGCTGGCACTGGCCGCGAGATTGATGGCCGTGGTGAGACTGGCGCTGGCCGAGGTGGATGCGGCATTACTGCCCGACAGCGCTGCGCCACCAGCCACCGAGGCATTGAAGACCGGGCGCGTGGGGGCGAAAAGCTGCCAGAAGCCTTGGCCTGTTAGTGCCTTGGCTTCAAAGCCAGATAGCGCCCGGTTGAACACGGCGAGCTGGTAGAGCTGGGTTCCGTTACCCCAACGCTCACCGGCCACTGGCTGATACCAGCCAAGACAGTGCTGCTGTGCGTGATTAAAAGTTTGAGCGCTAGCAGAGCTTCCAGCAAGTATGCCGTTGACATAGAAAAAGGCTGTTGAACCGTCGTAGCTTGCAACGAGATCGTAGTCTATGCCGACAGAAAGGCTTGCTGTGCTCTCCCCGATGGATGCTATGCCAGCGACTAAAAGCTGCAGCTTGTTATTTCCGCTCATGCGGAAACTTACGCCGCCGTTACCCCCTGAGTAGATCGTCTGCACGCCCAAGGACGCAAATCGAATGCGGGCGGCGATGGTGAACGTATTGCCCGATGGACCGGCAGACCCTGACGCATTACCAAGTAATGCATCGGTTGAAACCACTGTACCAGTGCCGCTGTTATCAGCAAGCAAATAGTACCCTGTTGGTCCAAGTGTCCACCTTATGCCGCTGGGTTCAGATCCACTGCTGGCTGCACCAAATACCCCGTCACCTTTGCCTGCGCAATCGCGCAACACCATACGCCCCCCGAGATTGGGGCCCCATAGGTGGGCGACCTGCCAAGCTGGATTTGCTGTAGCGGGTCCGCTCTGCGGCTGCGTGTAACGCTTTACCATTGCTTAGATCGTCGTCAGCTCTTGGCCGTAGGCTTCGGTGGTGATTGCGTTAGTCGCGCCATTGACCACCGTGATATTTACAAACATGGCTGACGCTGGGATCTCGCACACAATGTCATTGACGCTGCTGTTTACAACGTCCCCCGCAGCCTGGTATAGCAGCCGTTTGACGCCTGTGGCCTCACCGATATAGATCTTGACAATTGGAGCTGTTGTAGGTGCGGTGGTGCCATTAGTCAGCTTGACCCCTACTATGCCGCCATAGACCACGCCCATGTTCCACTCGGTGGAGTTGACGGACGCAGTCGCACCCAGAGACTGCGAAGTGAGCAGCGTCTTTGCTGTTTTTGTTGCTGCCATTTTTTAGCCTCCCAGCCAAGTGCCGTCTGTTGCCCAGAGAGCACAGCGCACATCAAATTCTGTTATCGGGTCGGGCTTGGTTGCCAGTGCGAGCAGCGTTTCAGCCTGCGCCTGCGTCAGAGCGCCGACTTGCACCCACGCGCCCAGCATGTACTGGTTTTGCGCAAGGGAGAAGTCGATAGAGTTGGCAGCGCCGAGGATCAAGTCACGGCAAGCTAGCGCCGCATCGCGCAGAGGCGACTGCGTATTAGCTGCGTGATCTTCGATCTTCGACCGCATGCCGTTCACAGCCGCCCACATCGCAAAGTCGGCACGCTGGACGCTGCCCATGCGCACGCGGTCTACGCTAACGGCTGTGGCAATCGCCTGGGCCTCGCGGGCTGCCAGCACCAGGGCCGGGCACTTCGCTTTGATCTCGTCGAGCAGCGTCATAACGGGCCTTAGTTGTCAATGGCCAGCAATAGCGCTCCTGCCGCTATCGTGGGGGCCGGGTCGCCGTTATTGATGGTTTTAGCGGTGGCCATCGGGTCGATCTCCAGCATATTGCCCGCCGTGGTCGCGTCAAAAGTGGCGACCGCCCACACGAAAGTGGTGCCCGAAGTCGCTGCTGTGCCGAAGGTCACCGTGGCGTTGTTGCTGCTGGCCGGTGCACCGGTGCCAGACGATGCCACGGTGGTGCCCGCGCCCTGCGTACCCGCCCAATTCGCCAGCGAGGCGGCTGTATTGGAGCGGGCATACCCGGTGTAAGCCGCTTCGACCACTACGCCACCGATACCGGCGCGAAGGGCAGAGGTTTGCTCTGTGAACACCGCCGTGCCGTCCGTAATGGCCTCGTTGAACGCGCCCGGATACAACGTTGCCTGGGCCGCAGCACTGGTACCCGCCGTGGTGCACTTGTACATGTGCGTTTTGGCGTCGTTAGCGGTCAAGCTGATGGTGTCGTTCAGCACATACACCGTGCTGTTGCCGCGCGGGCCCTTGGTCGTAGTTAGTAGACCCAGGCTGTAGGCAGTGGTCGGAGGCGTGTAAGCCTGGCCACGGCGCAGCCAATCACTGATTTTGTTGGCAAGAAAGCTGGTATAGATCATGGAAAACCTTAAAAATTGGGCGTGAAAGCGGGCTAGTTGTCGTTAGCGTCTGGGTTGACTTTCCCATCTGCTGGGGGCGGGGGTGTCATGGGGTCGGCTTTGATCAGAGCTAGCTCGGCCTGCACGTCTTCAATGTCGTAATCGCTGGCCAGCGACTGCACAGCGGTCTCGCGTGACAGCAGGCCGGTGGTGCACAGCGTGTTCAGCGTCAACGACTGGGTTTGCTTGTCCGCATATGTAGGGGCAAACCACGCGGGCCAGCGCAGCGACAGCGGCTTGTCGGCGCTCAAAACGCCTACTTTGCTGCTATCTTTCTTCACCAACGCAAACTTGCCCGAGGCCGCCACTACCATGCGCAGCAAGTCCAGCAATGCGCCTTCTCCATAGCTGATTCGCAGCTTGTCGGCCAGCCAGATCAGCGGCTGCATCATCAACTCCATGGCCCGGCCAGACTGAGCCGCGCTCAGTTTGTCGGCGTTGGAGCGGTTGCCGTGCGCCGATTCCAACGCCATTTCGCGCAGGCCCTTGACGTACTCTAGTACGGCCTGGGCGGCGGTGCCATTGATCTCCAGCAGCTTGGCATCGCCCTCTTTGCCGACGATCAGGGCGTTACCGCCGCCCTTGACCATTTTCCCGTCGTTGTCTACGGCTGGTTCTTTCAGCAGCAGAGTCGGGTCGGAGCTGTACTTAAGTCCGCGCCCGGCTTGCGACAGCTGGTAATCAATTTCGATCTGCGTATCAATCGTCTCGCTCGGAAACGTGCACCGCCCGTCAATGCCATTGCCACCGGGCAGGTTCTTGACCCACACCATGGGCACAAATCCTAGCTTGTGCGGCGTGCTTTTGGCTGCATCACGCACCCAGGCGACCGCTTCGCCAGCCAGTACGGGCAGCTCGGCGGGCATGTACCAGGTTTCCTCGACCTCGGTCCAGTCGCGCCGAAACCAAAAGTCGGTTGACAGCTTGTCTGCGGGAATGGTGTAGCCGCTAGCCGCGAATACCTCACCCTTGACCTTGTACTGCTCGGTCACCATCGCCAGCGTGTCGGGCGCGTCGGCTTTCCACGTCGGGGTCAGAAATTGCGTGTTGAACACGGAAAAGAACACCCGAAACGACAGCACGCGCATCAGCACCGCAACACTGCCAACGCTGCCCACCGTGGCGGCCTCGATCATGACTTCGTTCAGCCGCGTCTCTTTGATGATCTCGGCCAGCATGTCTTGGCTGGGCTCGTCGTCACACACCGGGGCGGGAAAGTGCCCCTCGCTGAATAGCAGTGATACCGCATCGTCCACCACCACCCGGCTCAGGGCGTAGCGCACACTGGGACGGCGGTCGCGCAGAGGGATGTACTCACCAATCCCGTCGATCTTTTCTTGATGAAAATCGTATTTCAGATGGCCGTACAGACGGCCTTCCAACACCCGCGTCAGCATGTCGATATCGAACTGACGTTGCGGATAGTCGCGGTCTCGCTCAATTTTTGCTGTGATGGTTTTGAACATAAGCGGGTCAGCGTCCGATATGCGGCAGTTGGGCCACACGGGACATAGTGGGTTTGACAATCGGCCACAGCCGGTGGATGAAATAGCCCAGCGCATCGGGCGCATGGTCTTTGCCCGCTTTTTTGTCGGGCTCTTGGTTGTCGTCGTAAATCTGCTGTTCCAGGCACTCGGTCACCGTAGGAGCCAGGACTGTATTTATCAACAGTGCGCGCTCTTGCAAGGAGTTGCACAGCAGCGCATTCACCGCCATCACCCGCTCTTTGACAAACGGGTTGCTGTTCGGCACGGAAACGCCGAAACCGGCTCGCTTGAGTAGCGAAATGTCCGATTCGGTAGCGTTCACCGTCTTGTTACTGGCACCGCTGGCATCCGGGTAAATCGTGATGCGACGGTGCGGGAACTTCTCTTTGATCGTATCGACCACGTGCGGGGTGTCCCGCATCTTGACCAGCTCGAACAGCACACGCGGGCGGTCATTGCGCACCACGCTCACCGCTGCCGTGCAGTTGTAGACGTTGAAATCCAGCCCGATGTGCAGCTCTTCGCCCGCCTCGATCGTCTCGTCCGTGTGGTTCTTGGCCCGGTCGAAATCGGGATACACCGCGCCGGCCACCAGGTTGACGAACTGCCCTTCGAGGTACGCGGCGATCAACTGCGGCGGGTACGAGCGCTTGAGCGACTCCACATAGCCTGCGGGCAGGTTGCGCTGGTTGCTGTACGTGCTGGCCCGGATCAACCGGTAGCCCTCTTCGGGGTTCTTGGCCCAGCGGTCGTAGACGAAGCGGAAGCCCTCGGGTGTAGTCGCCACCGCCACCGTATTCAGCGCACCACTGGGCTTCTTTTGCCTGTTGCGCGCAATGATCTGTCGCCACGCGTGCTCTGCATCGTCTTGCTTGAGCGTGTCCAGCTCGTCAACGATGCTGTCAGCGACTTCGTAGCCCACAATGCGCGCAGGGTTGTCCAGCGTGCGGAAAATGATCCGGCCCTTGTCAGGGATGCTGATAACGTGCTCTGACTTGTTCAGCGTGTGCTTGATATCTGCTTCACCCAGCGTCTCACTGAAGCGCGGATAGCCGATCATGCGCACCAGGTCATACGTGGGCAGGTAATACGCCACGTCCTGCCTGGGGTTCTCAAACTTGAGCTTTAACGCCCGCAAAATCGCCGCCTGGGTCTTGCCACTGCCGAACCCCGCGACCATCGCCGGGAACTGGTCTTTGCAGTTGACAAACTCCGTTTGCGGCCCGCTGGCTCTGGCTCTAAGCGTCAGGCTCATATTCAATGACCTCGAACGCCCACACCTCTTTAGCCTTGAGCCGCAGTGATTCGGCCAGCATGTCCTTGTTTGCCGCGAGCAGGTTCAACCCGATCTGGCTGGAGTCGTTTGCCAGCTTAGTCAGCACCGCCACGCCCTTGAGCGCTTTCAGGCTGTCCGCGTCCAGCGGGGCGGCATCGTCAATCTCTTGCACCTTGCAGTGCGCAATGCCCGACAACCGGTGCGCGGTCGCTGCGCCGTACTTCCCCGCCCCTGCCAAATGCGTGCTGATAGCGCGTAAATCGTCTGCGAGGTTATGTGCGGAGATTTGCGAAGCAATGGGCAAAGCTTTAAAAGCTATTTCCGTCGCAAGTATTTGATTTGCAACGGTTTTTATATCTTTCACTTGCGAAGATTTGCGAAGTCTGATGGCCGTTTCAGAGACCCCGTAAGACTTGGCAATCGAGCGCACTGATTCGCCCGCCAGCATGCGCTGCTCTACGTCCTTCCATTGCACTTCACTCAGTTTTGATTTTCTTCCTGCCATCGCTGCCCCTTCTCTGCACGCAGCAGCAATGCCCCTTCGGATTTACGCCCCCATGGGGGAGCGCAAGGGCAACCGTTCGCACCGCTCCTGATTCCGGGGGTGCAGTCGGCGAATGTAGCCACCATTTACCCGTGGTGGCCTGGCTCAGGTTTCCAGTGGCTTCGGGGTTGTAGTTGCTGGGCTGCAGTCACAAATGGCACATGGCCTGGATGTTGGGAGACCGAGCCGCAGCGGAAAGCAAAAAACCCACAGGGCGTGAACCGTGAGGGCTAAAGGGATGCGCGAGAGGGATTTGAACCCCCGACCTTTGGGTTATGAGCCCAACGAGCTACCAGGCTGCTCCACCGCGCTGAAATTTAAAGTCGGCTGTCCACTCATGTCTACCGCAGTCGCTACAGGCAATTGCCAGGCTGTTGCTACGGGCATTCGTCGGAGAGTTGCCGGACGAGAGAATTAGCATTCTCTGCCATCGGCGGTGGCAATTCTAATCGCGATTCATCATATTGCGCAAGCGTTTGCTGATTTGTTGCCGCGCGCTGTGCGTGCTGTCGTCCAGGAAATTCTCCATCCGCTTGCCGACCTCCTCGTGTGGCACGCGGCTGATGCCAGAACCTGCACACGCCTTGCACCGGTTTTTCGACAAAGCGGGCGTGTTGGGTATCGGCAAGAACTTCAAACCTCCGCATGGGTGGCATACGGCATCCAGCCAATGCATCAATATTGCAGGGCCTACGGTCTCAGCATCTGAAACGCCCCACTTGCGCAGCTCCAGCACCACCTGCGCGCGCACGACCGGCATGGTTTTGAGCTTTCCGAACAGGATGCCCATTTCGTGCAGATAGGACTGATGGGCTTGGGCCTGCGCCTGGACAGCAGCCAATCGGCGCGCTTCGGGTGTGGGTTTCGGTTCGGCCAACCATTCCGCCCACTCCGCCACCAACGCGGTCGACCACTTGCGCGGCTTCTCGCAGCCGTCCCACTCCGAATGCAAGCGCAGCAGAGCGGCTCCAAAGCGGCTTGGGCTCATGCCTGCAGCAATGATCACATCCGCCGCCCCCTTGCGGTCCGCCTCTACGCGTAAATTCGAGGTGTGGCAAGCGTTTATATATTGCTCATCAATGCCAGGTGCTTCAGTCGTAGTGTTCATTGCGTCCCTTTCAATTAAAATCTGGCGCGCAATGCGATAGTTGAAAAGCCCTTGTACTTTGGTCGGTCCGGGGCTTTTCTGTTTGTGCTCAGGATCTGAAAATATGAGCGCGATTCACTTCATTCGAGACATCCCGAGCTGTAGCAAATCCACTGGATTTCGGTACTTCTTCCACCACGACAGTGGATTGATCATGCAACTGCGCGCCTGTGTGGGACTTTCCAACAGTCGCCCGATTCATAATGGCTGTAGCGACTTTGCGTAAGGCGTGCTCAGAGTCTTTAGCAAGCATGGTCGTTGTGATTCCCACTGCAAAGAGCTTGGGGTTGTATGACTCTGTAACCTGCGGGCTGAATTGCTTCACAGCAAAAGAACCTTCATCTCGCATAAGTACCGGCCCGATTGCAGATGTGTCCTTTGTAATTACGGTGCTTAAAAAATGCACTTTCTCGCGAACTTTCTCAAATCCTTTGATTACAACGGAAACGTTTCCCGTATCAAAAATCCACTTCATCTTTCTCTCAATATCATCCGCTTCACAGCCCACCAAAAGCAGTTTGTGTTTCGCTGTTTCACCCGTTGATTGATCTCTTACATTGACCTCTACGATGTACAGCATGCCAAGCAAAGGGGCTTCAGCCGATGCAAACTGAGCTGTCGATATTGGATGCGTAAGCATTGGCGTTTTTTTATAGCGCATAAAAATTCCCCTTCATAGTTCGGCCTTTAGTAATAGTTTTCATTGCGTCGTTTCCTCAAATAAATCTATTTGGTTTTCTTCCTGGTATTTGGGCTTAGCCCTTACCATTAGTGCGCTATATGCTCTTTTTTTAGTAGCAATAAGATTCATTTTTTTGGCACAAACTGGGCCAAAAACAGCGCGGCCCACCGTAGCAGCGGCAGTGCTAAGCAATCGGTGGCAGCTGGCGCACTTCATTGCACGACACGCCACTTGCAGGCACTACAGCCTGCGTCAGCCTGGCCAAGCGCGGTCTTGGTGTACTGGCAGTCGCGGGCCATGCGGAACGGCGAGGCAACCATCATTGATACCCGTGTTACCCCATCTATGAACCAACCGTCCGGCACGTGTACGGATTCCTTTAAAGGCTTGCGGTCATGGCAGCCGTTGCGGTGGGTGGCGGTGTTCATTGCAGAATCTCCCCGGTGTGCGGGTCAATCTGCCCATCCGCGAAGCGCACCCCGCGCTCTGCCCCGAATGCGTGCATCAACTCGATAAGGTCCGACATTTCCGCTTTGGTCATACGGCTGGTCTTTGTGCCAAGCACTACGAAGCCGCCATCAATCCCGGGCACGGCGCGCTGCTTGTTGAGGCTAGCCGTGAGAATATGCTTCCAGTCCTCTGCATCCAGGCTCTGGCCGTGCCACTCCACTTGCGCGGCGATCTCGCCCAGCATGGCCCACAGCTTGCGGTTTTGTGGAGTGCTGCGCTTCTCGGGTCGCAGCTCCAGCACCATGCGATGCCCGTCTATCAATAGTGATTTGAGTCGCAGCCAAAGCGCATCTACTTCTACTTTGGCCCGTCGCGGCTCGTAGCACTGGATCGTGAGGCGTTCGCTCATGCAGGCACCTCACCACCGAAATACACCATGCCCAGCGGCACCAGCCAGCTAGCTTTGACCGTGTGCTCTCGCCCCAGCGGCCAGGGCTTGTCCATATGGATTTCAGCCACACGTGCAACGTGGCCCGAGTCCAACGCAAGTACGTCGCGGCCATCCAGGCTGTAGCGGTGTCCCTGCTGGGCGATGTTGGCGTGCTTCATGCTTGTGCTTTCAGAAGTTCGCGGGCCTTTGCCGCGTAGTTCTTTTTGATGTGTTTGAGGTCTTCTATGGCGTAGTGCGTCGGCTGGTGGTGGCCTTCCAGCCATTCCACAATCTCAATCCCCAATTTGCGCACCAACCCCTTGCGGAACAACACTGCATTGCCCGACAGGTGTGTATTGCACGGCGCGCATTGAAGATGCACGTTCAGCGGCTCGTAGCGCAGTTCTGGGCGTGCGCCGACACTCAGGTAATGCCCAGCGTGATACTGGCCTTGGTGGTGCCGTCCGCACGATATGCAGGGTTGGCCGTGGTCACGGGCGCGTATCCAAGCGTTAAAAGCCGTCTGCGTCTCACGTGCCAATTGGGCGCAGGTCTTTAGCTTCTCCAACTTGGCCCGAGTCTCCTTGCGATTGGCCGACTCCAGCAGCTTGGCCTTTTTGGCGCTCTCTTGCCGTACCAGGGTCAGCGCACACAGCGGGCTGCACACGCGGGCCAGCGGGCGGGCTGGGGTGAATAGGCTTTTGCAGCACTTGCAGTGCTTGGGCTTGGTGATAGCGATCATCGTCCTACCTTCAAAAACTTCTCGCAGCGTTGCAAAACAAACGGCAATGCAGCCCGGCCTTTCTTGCAGCGGCCTTCCACAAAATGCGCACATTCCAGGCACAGCTTGCGATCATCATTAGAACCAGGCCTATCGCGGTACAGCAGCGTTTGCGCCAGCTTTTCAGCCTCCACCAAAGGCAAGCCCATCTTTTCCAACCGCACTTGGCGGCGGGCAAATGCCGATATTTCTGCATCGTTCCAATCTCCTCCTAATTCCATTGATGGCTCCTTAAACATCCAATACCAAACACCTAATCCGATTCATTGCCTTGAGCTGGACAGACCTCGCCTCCTTAGGCTTGGCCTTCACACGTACTTGCCTCTCGCAGTTACATGACCCGGTAGCCTTATCGTTCACAGGTGCTGCCTTCGCCGCCTGCCGGGGTGTTTCAGAACTTCCTCACAGTCCCCCGCTCTTCCCTTGCTGCTGTCGTTAATTACTGGCCGACCGGCAAGGTGCTTGGTTGCACCCACCTATGTCATGCGTACCGCCATCACCATCTGGCATAGCGCCAGTAGCCCAGCGCGCTTATGCAGGTCGTTTGCGTCTTCCCCCATGACCGGCGACATACAGGTGCGTAGGCCGGTTTTCTCCGCTGCTTTCTGCCCTGCGCCGCTTGCATCGTGGTCAGCTACAACAAAGGCCCGGCCGTGCACCATGGAGGCGACTTGCACGAGATTGGAGTCAGAGAAGCACACCAGCACGGAGGCGTTAAACCGGCACTGGCGCAGCGCCATTTCGATAGATAGGCCCGTGGCATACCCTTCGCACAAAAACAGCTCCTGAGCGGTTTTGGAACCCAGGCGCAGCACGGCACCTTTTGCGCGCATCCCTGGCAACATCTTCTTTTCCCAACGCATTTCGTCGCCCAGCCAGCGCACCACTTGCACGCCTTGCACTGCATTCGTGGCAAGGTTGCGCATGGGCACAATCAGCGCGCCGTCCGGGTCCACCAGGCCCAGCGTGTCGGGCAAGCCCTTGCGCATGAGGTAGTCATGCGTTTTCAATTCGGTATCGCGCAGGATGCTGTCGGCCCGGCGCGCAGCCATTACCCAGCCGTTTTCCTGCCGCTGCTGTGCGGCCTGCTTGCGCTGTGCCCAGGCGAGGCGGTCGGCATCGCTTAGGGTCTTGGCGTTCGGGTTGTCGTACCAATGGATTTCTCCACCCTGCGCCCAATCGCTCACCCAGCCCTTGAGGCCGTCCCAAAACCAAGCCCCATTTTTGCTGCGTGGCTTGTCCACCGTGGGGCAGCGCTGCACCTTGTCGGCTGCAAACAGCCTAGGAATTGCCAGGCCGTGAATGTGTGCGAACAGTTCAAAGCTCATGCGGCCACCGCCTGGCGGGCCTTGCTGAACGCAATGTTCTTGGCCTGCACTTTGTTCAAGAAATTACGGGTGATCTGCACATTGGGCGTATCGCTCATGTGCCAGTCTTTGGGCGGCTCGATACCGGCCATGTCACGGAACAGGTAGTAAGCGCGTGCGCGCTGCTTTTCGGGCGCACTGTGAGCGCGGGCATAGCTGCAAGCTTGCTCCCATAGGTGGCGCGAATCGTCGGCAACCTTCTTTTTGCCCAGCATGATTTCCCGCATCTCGCCGGGCAGCACTTCGACTACCGAAGCCTCTTGCTTCTCGTGGCCGCAGCTCATGCAGCGCTTGTAAAAAGGCTTGTAGCCACAGGCTGGGCAACCGTTCTTTTCCTTGGCGTCGTCGTCGCGGCGAATCGCCTTGTCCAACTTGTCGCCCGCATCCAGTGCGGCCAGGCCGTTAAAGTAAATGTCGGTGTAGTCCTCGGCAAACCGGCCAATATTTCCGCTGTGGTCCAGCAGCAGGCACTCAGTTTTCCCGGTATCGGGCGAACTGCGCAAGCCACGGCCCCACATTTGGATCGCGGTCGATAGCGACTTGCGCAGCGGGCGGCAATCCACCACACATCCCACATCCGGCACGTCAAAGCCCTTAGCCAAGGCTTCCACGGACACCAGCACGCGCAGGGTGGAATTGTGCTTTTTGTACTCCTTCAACAAAAACTCGCGCTCGGTGGGTAGGGTGTTGCTTGTGAACACCGCAGCCATCACGCCAATCTCGTTGAACTGGCGGCACAGTTCTTCGCAGTGCTTGATCGTGGCTCCGAAAACAATCGTCTTGCGGTTGCCTGCGTGCTTGATCCACTCGGCCACCACATCACCCACGATGCCCATGCCGCGCTCTTCGGCGGCCCGGTCGGTCCACTCGCCGCCCGCAGTTTCTGCGCCCGTCATATCGGCACGCGTGCAGCTCATGATGCGCATGGGCACCAGCACGCCGGATACGGTCAGGTCGTGCATGGTGGTGGCGTTTACCAGGTTGCTAAACAGCTTGGACAGGCCCGCACTAAAAGGTGTAGCACTCAGGCCCACCACGTGCGCACGGCAGTTGGGAATATGGTTGACCCAGGCGGCCATTTGGGTGTGCGCTTCGTCAATCACGATCACATCCGCGTCAGGCCACTCGCGCCGGGCCAAAGTTTGGGCACTGGCAATCTGGAACGGTGCGCTGTAGTTGGTGCGCCAGTGGCTGGCCTGCATAACACCGTGAGCGCTCAGGTCGTACTTGTCGGCGGCTTCGGAGGTTTGGTTAATTAGCGTCGTGCGGTCGCACACAAACACCGCTTTTTTGCCCTTCACCAGCGCTTCATGGATGATACGTAGGCCCAGGTAGCTCTTACCGGCCCCGGTGGGGGCCATGACCAACTGGCACCGATGCCCCGCCTTCGCGCCATCGCGCAATGCCTGGTGCGCGGAGGCCTGAAACGGGCGCGGCTCCGGGAAGGTCGCGCTAGCGTAGTTGGGGGTATCGGTGAACAAGTCCATCATGCAGCCGCCTTTTCCTTTTCCAGCTTGGCAATCACCCGGTCGCGGCTCTTGAGCATCCGCACCAGTTCAAGTTCTTTGTTTTGCAGGCCGACGATGCGGGCCGAAAGTTGCACCACTTGCAGGCGCAGGCGGGTGTTTTCTTCGGCGGCAGCAGCTAATGGGGCATCGCTGGCAAGTAGCAAAGCCATGGTTTCTTGCTGCGCGGTTTCGGCTGCGGCCACGGATTGCAGTTCGGCCTCGTCGGGTGCGCCGTCGTCGTGGGCGGGCTGGGGCGTGGCTTTAGGCAGCGGCTGGGCAATAGCGGCAGCTTGCTCGGCGGCAGGCATCGCGGCAATCTTGGCGGCTTTGGGCAAACCAATATCGCCACGGCGCACAGCCTCTTGCACTTCGGGTGTACCGGTGCGCTGTACTGTTTTGGCTTGCTCAATAGTGCGCCGTCCAGCCCCGGAAATCTCAGCCAGCTCCGCGGTTGTCTTTGAGCGATCCGCACTCAGTGCGGATTGGTTTCCGCCGTGGGGATACCATGCATAAACCGCCGTTGCAGACATTGCCAACTGCGCGGCGGTAATGTGCCGACGCGCCCTGTTCTGCGCCAGAACAAAGGTGCGCGGGTCTACGCCAGCGGCCAATTCAACCGATGGGCAATCTAGTCCATGAGCTTCGGCTGCGTTGTAACGATGCCAACCATCCAGCACCATGCCATCCAGCAAAGTAATTGGATTCTGAACACCAATATCTGCCACGCTATCAAGCAGGGCTTGGTAATCTTCTTCCAACATCACGGGGAATGCTGCGCTCAAGGGGTGCTGAATCATGCTTGTTTATTGCTGTGATTTGGTTTGAAGGAGTCGTAGGCATCAACCCACAAGGCGCGAGAAAAAGAGCGCAAACGGATGCATGAAGCAATGAAACGGAGCACTCTCATATAGCCGCCTCACGCTTGCGGATCACCTTCCGGTCAGCCTGGGTGGCAATCGTCAAGCTAGGCTTCTGCAAGCCCATGCAGACGCGCACTAATTTGCCGGAGTTGTTCAGCGCCAAGCGCGTACCAGCGGCATCGGTCTTGATGACCTTGCGGGGCTCAACGTAGCCAGGGCGCTCGTATCCGCGTACTGGGTGCGACTTCTTGGCTTCGACGGGTTGAGTGAACTCGCGCCAGTTGAATGCGTTAACGGTGCTCATGCGGCCACCTCTTCGCGCAGACGATCAACCTCGGCGGCCAGAGCATCGCGCCAGACCGTCGCGGCTTCATGCCAATCGGGGTAAGGACAGTGCGCATCCTGTCCTTTGACAAAGGCAACAGCGGCCTGCCGGGCGCTGGCTTCAATAGCGGATTTTGGGTAAATGCTCATGGTCACATCCCCACCGCACGGCCAATTTGAAATGCGCACCACAGGGCAAATAGCACCAGGGCGGTGGGCACCAGTACAGCAGCTGCGCGGCACCAAAGGGGCACGCTTGCATCAATGTCGGTGGGTTTGTTGTCGTTGAAGATCTTGTTGGTCATGCTGCTGCTCTCACTCGAAAGGTTTCCATCAATACAGCCAGCTTCATTTCCGCTGTGTCTGCTCTCTTTTTTTCTGCATCGGCACGGCGCTCTGCTTCGGTCTTGACCATCACCAGAGTGCATCCGACTTGGTACGCGACCCATTCGGGATAGATCGTGTTGCCAACCACCTCGCAAAACTTGCCGACCAGATCGGCCTGCAACGTGGCCTTGCCCTTTTTGATGTTGGAGAAGTAACCAGCGTCAATTTCCAGGGCGAGGTAAATCTCTTTGTCCTCCAACCCCGATGCATCGCAGGCCAAGGTGATTGCCCCAGCAGCGGTGCGCTTGGCGCGGACCGTTTCAATCGGCATGTCAGCGCGTGCCGGAGTACGTGCCAGGGCCAGTTCAGCCTGCTCTTCAAGTCGTGTCATGGTTTTTGAAGCCGGTTGTGTACCCCTTCAGGGCAAAAAAAAGCGACAGTCGATGAATGGAAAAAATCAACAACTCCCGGGGAACTTTGGGTGAATCGGCCAACTTAATGGCGCGTCGATTCGCCGCAAGAAGCGCATTACTCATAGCTTCAGAGTTGCGTTTTAGCTGGAGCAGGCTGGCTATGTGGTCACGCATGGGTGACTCCCTGCTCTGTTTGGCTTTGTGGGGTCTGCATGGCTTACTTGTCCTTGCTGACAATCAAGGAACCATCGGCCAAGGAGGTAACCATGTCACTCGAAGACCCGCATATCCGTGTATCCCCATTGCCAGCTCTGTCACGGCAGACCGTGGCGCATTTGGAGCAACTCTTGGCGCAGGTGCGCTCGGAATCTCTGGCAGCCAAGGAGGCCGACAAACGACAGTACCGTTTGTGGCTAATCACGTTTGCGATTGCGACCGCGACATTTATCGCGGCAATCGTGCAGTTGATCCATTCCTGGTAGTTGGTCATGAATCAGGCCCCCTGATCTGCTGGGCTTTGGGGGGTGGGGGCGAGATGGGCCAGATCGGGCCAGATGCGCCAGAAGTCGTCGGGGCGGCAGTCCTGACGCATAACAGAACTTCCCGTTGCAACTTCAATAGCCAGCGCCCGTTCTGGCGATATGGCGCGCTCGCCAGTTGCCATTTGAGACAGGTACGATGGGGGAATAGACAGCGAGGCTGCAAGCTTGGTAGCGTTGCCTCGGTCTGTCTGGATATAACTTTGCAGGTTCATATTGCTCTCGCTTTTGCGAAAGTATATGGAGCTTTTGCGAAAGTTGCAAGTGCTAAAGTTTTAGTCCAATGAAACGCCCCACTTCTACCAAAGAGATTGATCCAATCGTCGCGCGACGGCTGGACCGCTTGGAGTCGCTTATTGACACCGAATACAACGCCAAGACATCGGAATTTGAGCGTCACACAGGCATAAAGATGGCGCAAGTGAACCAGTGGTTTACTGGCTACAGGGCTTTGCGCGACAAGGCTCTCAAAAGACTTGTAGATCTGACGGGAAAAGATCCAGATTGGTTTGATGAACCACCGACACTCCTGGCGAAGATCAAAAATGATGCCCCGGCTGTATCAGCGTCAGATCTTTTAATGCAATTGGCAAACATACTGGAAACGCTGACACCAGGCGCAAGGGGGGCGGCGGCCTCTTTGATCGCAGAGGCGATTCAAACTCCTGGCTTGGCTGTAAGCAACGCAGCAAAGCTGGATGGCATGCTCACGCCGAGGGATGCCATGGAGGACTCACCCGTACTACCAACATCCAGGGACCCCATGCAGATGCTATTGGTTCAGAAACAGACACCCCACGCTTTTATCCCTGGTGCCAGTAAGGCCGGTCGGAAGAAAGGGGCGTGACATGCCCTACCGACTAATTGCCGACTCTGTAAGCCGCGATACCATCGAGGCACTGGAAACGCTTCTTGAGTTAGCCCGCGCTGGAGAAATAACGGGTATGGCTTACGGCTGCACGATGAAAAAGAACCGCTATTTCACCAACGTAGCGGGGTACTGTTTTCGCAATCCCACATTTGCGCGGGGCATGGTCGGCACCCTGACCGACGAGCTGGCCACCATGATCCACAGCCGGGATTTTGGGGAAACACGTTAAAACCGCGCCCACGCGGACTGTGGGAACCATCAGAGGACAAAATGAAGAGTTTTTTGGCTATCTTGTTGTCGGCTTTTTGTCTTTGCGCTTATGCGGCAGACCCAGATGCAAACTTGTCACCCGTCAGATCGTGCGAGTGGAACAAAGTGCGGGATGAAACCGGAGACCTTGCCGGGGTTTCTTGGCAGGATCAGGCGGCAGTGTGCCGGGAAATGCAATCAGCCCTGGGCGGCCCGCCGCCGGTTGGCTTGCTGCGGATGTTGTGTAAAGTCGTCTTTGTCATGACCGCCCAAGGGAGTCCTGATAGCCCGCGCGAGATCGCCTTCCAGGTAATGAACGTTGTAGAGGCTCGAGGCCAAACCCGCCCCGCGGAGATGCGCGAAACGTTCGATCAGTTGACCAAAATATTCAACGGGACCAACGGCCGCGTTACACCAAAGGACATGAACATCAACTTTCGAGCGTATGGTCCACGCGCTTCCAAGCTCAGCCAAGATGGCGTCTTCCGGATTGCGGCCGTGATCTACGAGCGGAAAAAGGCGGGACAAGAATGACCCCCCGCTGCGGCTTGGCCGGGCTGATCTTCTTGGCCGCCTTACTCCCATTCCAGGCTGACGCACGAATCAAGCGCAGCACAAGCGCTAAGGTAGAGTTCAAGCGCCAGCAGCCTTGCCCAGCTACGGGCGAGCCCAAAAGCCCCTGCCCTGGCTACGTGATCGACCATATCAAGGCGTTGGCGTGCGGCGGCGTTGATGCTGCAGTCAATATGCAGTGGCAGACTGTTACAGAGGGCAAGGCGAAGGACAAGTGGGAGCGCAAGGGATGTTAAGGGCCGTTGAAGGAAGATTACCCCAATGATTACTGAGATAACCAATCCCTCGTGCCGGTATGGCCATGGCCGCCTGATCTTTCACAGCCCGGCCAGTGGTGCGGTAGGCTTTCTGCTGCCTGCCTATGCAGCTACGCCAGACTACGACACCTCACCGGTTCAGGTGCACGATACGGGGTTCACGATAAGCATTTACGTCTGCCCTACATGCGGCTACCTGGAGCTTTTTGATGACGTGTTTGCCGGGGTGACGCATGGGTGATGTGCATACGGGCTCTTTTAAAGCCAATGCCCGCGCCCGTGACAATGGCGGCGAACCGCCTGATAATGGCAACATGGAAGCCCGCATCACAAAGTTAGAAACCGCCGCCGAATACATTCAGCGCGATGTCAAAGAGCTGCGCGATGACGTGCGCACGCTGCGCGGGGAGATTCATTCCATCCGCACCACCGATTTCCGCTTGACCTTTGGAGCCATCATAGCAGTGGCCCTAGGCTTGGCCGGCTTGATGGCCAAGGGGTTCCACTGGTTCTAGCACTCAACCGCCCACCCCCCCCCAACCGCCCCTTGAGGCGGTTTTTTTACGCCTGGGCTTCATCAATATTGAGGATGAATACAGATTATTTAAAAATACTTTCGCAAATGCTTGTTTTTATGTTTCTCTTTTGCTAAAGTAACTACATCGCAGCAAAACAGCTACCAAGCAGTGAGCAAGACGCGATGACGGCTTAGATGAGTGCAGCGACGGAGTTCCCTAGCTGAGCAGACACCAAGTACTGCGCCACTCTAGCCCGAGGGTGAAAGTACGCTGCCGACTGTGACCGCAGCACAAATTTAGCCATTCTCACGAGTGGCAAAACCCAAACATTGCGTGCAGGGTTTGGGTTTAACGAGGAGAAAACATGCAAGTCGTCAAGAGCAAAGGTAATCGCGCAGTAGTGATTAACGTAAAAAATGATAGGGCTTTTGCAAACGTTTACGTTAATGCGCGCAATGGTGTGCAGGGTGCAGATATTACAAACCTGCGCTGGTCGGGCTTTACTCTTAAAAATGCCGAAGTTTGGGCAGCAAAGCAGCTGGCATGAAAAAGCAAAAAACCAATGAAGAATTTGTCTGGACAGGTTTAACGCCTGGTCCGTGGGCGGTGAGAAAAGCTTTGGGCGGCGGCGTGTATTGGCACATTACCAGCGCAGCGCGCGACGGCATCGCTGTTGCAAGAACACTTGAAGATGCCCGACTAATGGCCGCTGCGCCGAATATTGCAACTGAAGCAGATAGTTTTACATATTTAGTTGAGCGGTTGATTCGAGCAGATCTGCCTTCAGGCGTCGAAAGAACAACAACCGCCGACGTTGCAGACAGCCTTTTTAAATTACGCGATCTCATTCAAAAAGCTCGCACTACTTAGTGCTTAGCTCACCCCGATTAACTCCACCGGCCTGCTAACGCGGGCTAAAACCACAGAGTCTTCAAAAAAGTTTCTGTAATTTCACAACCAA
The DNA here is from genome assembly GCF_056521385.1 of Rhodoferax sp. RT5P35. Classification (NCBI taxonomy): domain Bacteria; kingdom Pseudomonadati; phylum Pseudomonadota; class Betaproteobacteria; order Burkholderiales; family Comamonadaceae; genus Rhodoferax; species Rhodoferax sp. RT5P35. The sequence continues at coordinate 407,942 of NZ_JBWMAX010000003.1, forward strand.
AAAACGATTGATCATGAAAAAAATTACCACCATCACACCTGAACAAACTGCCCGTTTTGCAGAGTGGTCCCAAAAATGGATTGAGATTGGATTGTCCACCGATCCGGCAGATTTTGATGCTGCAACTGAGGCAGCTCTTAAAGCCTACAAACTCTGCAATCTTGAACGTCCAACAGTAATTTTGCGCATGGGCAGTCCTTATGGAGCCACTTTAGGCGGGGCTTTAGCTTGGGTAATGTTGCGTGAGATCAACAGGTCGCAGGTCGAGTCGCAGGTCAGGTCGCAGGTCGAGTCGCAGGTCAGGTCGCAGGTCGAATCGCAGGTCGAATCGCAGGTCAGGTCGCAGGTCAGGTCGCAGGTCGGGTCGCAGGTCGGGTCGCAGGTCTGGTCGCAGGTCAGGTCGCAGGTCGGGTCGCAGGTCAGGTCGCAGGTCTGGTCGCAGGTCGGGTCGCAGGTCGAATCGCAGGTCGGGTCGCAGGTCGGGTCGCAGGTCAGGTCGCAGGTCAGGTCGCAGGTCGGGTCGCAGGTCGGGTCGCAGGTCAGGTCGCAGGTCAGGTCGCAGGTCGGGTCGCAGGTCGAGTCGCAGGTCGGGTCGCAGGTCTGGTCGCAGGTCAGGTCGCAGGTCAGGTCGCAGGTCAGGTCGCAGGTCTGGTCGCAGGTCGAATCGCAGGTCGAGTCGCAGGTCAGGTCGCAGGTCAGGTCGCAGGTCGGGTCGCAGGTCTGGTCGCAGGTCAGGTCGCAGGTCTGGTCGCAGGTCGGGTCGCAGGTCGGGTCGCAGGTCGAATCGCAGGTCGAGTCGCAGGTCTGGTCGCAGGTCGAGTCGCAGGTCTGGTCGCAGGTCGGGTCGCAGGTCTGGTCGCAGGTCTGGTCGCAGGTCGAGTCGCAGGTCGGAAATGCTATTTACAACTACCGCGGAGGTCAATTGTTTACTTCTGGATGGTCGGCCTATATAAGTTTTCTACGCGACGTGATGGAATGGAAAAACTCCACACTTGATGCATTCTCTCTTGATGAGACTTTAACAAAGTCATGTGGATGGGTATGGTGGCATGAGAACGTTTTATCGATAAGTGATCGACCACTATTTTTACATCGGGACGATATGGGTAGATTGCACTGTGCTGATGGCCCAAGCATTGCCTATCGCGATGGCTGGTCGTTATATCACTGGCATGGGACTTCTATTCCGAATGAATGGCTTACTGGAAAGAAGCCGACAGCAGCAGAAGCATTGAATTGGCAAAACATGGAGCAGCGACGCGCGGCCTGCGAAATAGTCGGGTGGAGTTCAATACTAGAGCAACTAAATGCAAATGTGATTGATCAAGATGAAGATAATCAAGTAGGCACCCTAATTGAGGTAAACCTTCCTGATTCTGGAAAAGAACGCTTTCTTAAAGTGACTTGCGGAACTGGACGAACAAATATTGTTTTACCTGTTCCGCGAGAAATAAAAACTGCATTGGAAGGAAATTTGTGGACTTATGGACTTCCAGCGGATAGGACACTTCTTCCAGAAGTGCGTACATAAAAGGAACAGCTTTATTTCAAAACAAACCTAATAAAAATAGTGAATTTTTTCTAACCAAGGAACTGAAAATGAAGACTTTTAAACTCAATGCGGCACAGGGTGACATCATGATGCGTCGCGTAGATTCTCTGCCTGCCTCCGTCAAGGTAGTCACTGCCGAAAAAGGCATCTACATAGTAGCCCACAGTGAAACCGGCCACCATCATTGCATCACTGAAGCACCACACGTAAAGGTATATGACACTGAAGATCCATTGCTGAGCTACCTTGAAGTAATCGAAGCGTCGGACAAGACGGAGACGTTGATTCGCCATCTTCGTAATCATGACACACACGAAACAATCAGCATCCCATCTGGAATTTACGAAATTCGCAGGCAGCGTGAATACACTCCGGAAGGATGGCGTCGGGCTCAAGACTAATCTTGATTCGGTAGAGCGTCCCACGCTGAAACAAATAGCATGGGGCCATCAAGTAAGCGGCCAAACGAATCGCAATCGGCAGCAGGGCAATTGCGTTGCCTATGTTTGTGGCCGCTTACTTGATGGTTGTTCAGTGAGTGCTGCGGAGCACAGGCCAGTGAGCAGGTTGCAGATGGGCCGTTCGATTCGCCCTAATTGGTTTCCGATAGCTGGGCTTCCATCTTCATTTACGGGCAAAAGCCAATGCTGGCCGCTGGGGGTTCCCGGTGGAGCGCACCAGTGCAGCGAGTAGCCCACCCCCCTCAACAACAAGAGATTGAAATGAACACCATTCCCAAGACGATTACCGGCACCGTTGATGCGTGGTTTTCTGGCAGCCATTACGGCCCAGCAGAAATCGCAGAAAACCCAGACGGTGCGGCGGCTAAGCTTTTTTATTCCAATCACGATATGTCGTGCTCAGATTGGTCCCGCGCTGGGAAGGCAACTATCACCATCAAACTGCTCTCACCCACGGAAATGGTGGACGCTAAAGTTGACAGCTTGACCGCAGAACGCAAAAAGCTCATGGCCGATTACCAGATGGCATTGACGGGGATTGATACAAAGCTGCAGCAGCTGCTTGCTATCACCAACGAATCCTGATCGGCCATCAGCCCACCACCCAGCCCGCCCCAGCGGGTTTTTTTACGCCCAACGATAGGCCCCACATGCTCAGAGCACACATCCCGCCCCCGCCCGCAGTAGTGGCGGCCAGCCAGCGTATCGCCCGCGAAAACTTGCAGCGCCACGAAACGCCCGATGAACGCAAGCAGCGCGAGTACCACGACCGTGCGCTGGCCCGGCAGATTGATCGTCAACATCAAACAAAGGTGACGTTATGAACCCCACTATCCCCTCGCCCGCTTGGTGCGCATCGGTAGATGCTGAGCTGGCTGCTACGGCAGAAGCGGATGCAGCCCCGGTAGTGCCAGCACCTGGGGTGCAAGGTGGCGAGCTACTGCCCTGCCCGTTTTGTATGAGCGTCAATCTTTTTAAATCTCGCAGATTTGATGGTGCAGAGATTTTCCGCGTTGGTTGTCTGACGTGCAACGTTGCAGTGGAAGATTATTTAAAAGACGCTGCAATTGCAACTTGGAATTTGCGCCAGCCACCCCAACAGAGTGCGCAACCGGTGGCGTGGGTCGCATCTGCTCAGTCATTTCTTGAACTTGCGCGCCTGTATTGCGCTGTCATTGAAACGCCATCCGGCGATCTTGAGTGGTCGTTCCGGCAGGGTGACATGGAAAGTTTGGCGACTGAAATCGTCGCGCAGCCAGTAGAGGTGCAGCGGGTGCCGCTGACCCACAGGGAACTTGCCGATGCGACCGCTAAATTTGGTCATGTGTGGTCAGATGACATGATCGGCATAGCCCGCGCCATTGAAGCCGCTCACGGCATCAAACCTACAAACAGTATAGCCACCACCCTCCCCGCTACCGCAATAGCAGACGGCGCGCAGCTCGCCGGCGAGAGCCTGGAGCAAAGAGCATGAGCGCGCAATTAACACCATGGTTTCCTGTCAGCATAAAACCTGCAAGGGTTGGTTGCTATTCTGTTTATTGCCCTAGTTGGACAGGAAACAATTTCTCATATTGGAATGGCCATTACTGGTTGACATGTTCCAGGCAACCTGGTCAGGGCCTTTCTAAATCCATGGACATGTATGGCAGAAACGTCACATGGCGCGGCTTAATAAAAGATCCAGCAAAAGGCGGCGCGACATGAACCGCACCTACACCGCCCTGGGCGTGCTGCTCATCGTAGCAGCCCTCACTCTGCCCGCAGCCTTTGGCTGGGATGCCGAGCCAATGGACGTTGATACCGATGCACAGCGGGCCGCGCAACGGCAAGTTGCCGAAGACCAATGCACTGCGCTGTATGGCAGCGCTGCTATGTTTTTTGAAACGAAGGCGGGCCATTTGGTTTGTAGAAATGGGGGGCTGAAATGAGCAAGCACACGCCGGGGCCATGGTCCGTTTACGTGCAGGACGACGGCGTCCGCCTTCATGCAGTGTTTTCAGAAAATCAGCAGGGCAACGGGGGCATTCGGGCCGCCGCACTGGATGCCTCGATTGCAGTCCCCGGACTCAATCACCCAGACCGCGAAGCCAATGCCCGCTTAATAGCCGCTGCGCCGGACCTGCTGGCAGCGCTGCAACGAGTAGTAGCGGCCAACAACGCCATGGAAGTCCTACGCTGGGGTGAGGATTATCAAATCGACATGGCGGCTATGGACGATCAAGCTGCATCCATCAATGCCGCCCGCGCAGCCATCGCTAAAGCCATAGGGGAAGCGTCATGAGCCGCACCAAAGATGCAATTTGGGACCAACTGGAAAGCCAGCACCAAACCTGGCGGAACTCGGATGCCGTGGCATCACAGCAAATTGAATCTGATCAAGCAACCGATGGTTACATGCCTTTGCAGCAACCGACAAACACATCAGACGATGCAGAAATGGAGTTTTAGATGAGCAACCTAGCTTTATGGGATAGCGTAAAAGTTACCGATCCTCATGCGGTAAAGCCAATCACCGGCAAGACATACAAGGGTGATTCACCAAAACCATATTGGCTAATCCAGCGCGCCACCGAGGTGTTTGGACCCATCGGCATCGGCTGGGGTGTGATTGTGAAATCAGAACGATTTGAACGCATGACAGAGCATGAGGTTTTGCATGTTGCTGTTGTTTCAATTTGGTACGTACTTGATGGCAAGCGTTCTGAAACATTCGATCAGATGGGGGGTACAAAAGCTTGCTACTTGACAAGCAAAGGTTCCTACATGGTGGATGAAGATGCCGGGAAAAAGTCGGTGACTGACGGCATGGTTAAGTGCCTCAGCATGATTGGTTTTGCTGGTGACATTTTCAGCGGCATGTGGAATGACAGCAAATATGTGCAATGGGCAGCAGAAGAAACCGCACGCCGAGAGTCTGGTGAGCCAGAAATGGATTTGACACCCAAGGCCCGCGCCGAGCGCATTGCAAAAGGCGTAGCGGCCAATGATGCATCCGGAGCAGCTCAAGCCATGGCGGGCTGGGAAAAGCCTGTTTTAGATGCTGTTTGGGTGCTTCTCAAACCAGAAATTCAAAAGTCTCTTACCGCCGCATGGCCACAAGGATAAATCATGGAAAACGCACTTTATTTCGATATCGAAACTATCCCTGGTCAGCGGCCCGGACTGCGCGAGGAAATCGCTAAAACCATCACGGCACCCGGTCAGTATAAAAAGCCCGAAAGCATCGCCGAATGGGAACGCGAAAACAAGGTTGCGGCTGTTGAAGAAGCTTGGCTCAAGACCTCTTTGAACGGTACCTTGGGCGAAGTGGTGGTGGCATCTTTTGCGGTCGGCGATGGAGAGGTAATCACCGTCACCACCAAAGACTGGCAAGACCCTGGCAGCGAGGCAAAGATGCTGCGCACCTTGAATGAGGCCATCAGCGACTGCGTTCCTCATGCGCACATCGTCGGCATGGCCGTTGTCGGCCACTATGTCAGCGGTTTTGATCTGCGTTTCATCGCCCAGCGCAGCATTATTTGCGGCGTGCGACCCCATCCCATCCTGGCCCGTGCCGCACTGGCAAAGCCATGGGAGATGGACAAGGTTTTTGACACCATGGTGCAGTGGGCGGGCGTGGGCAACAGCATCAGCCTAGACAAGCTCTGCAAAGCTCTGGGCTTGCCCGGCAAAGGTGCGATGGATGGCTCCATGGTTTGGCCTGCTGTGCGCGATGGCCGCATTGCCGAAGTCACTGCCTATTGTCCAGATGACGTGCTCAAGGTCCGCAGCGTGCACCACCGCATGACATTCAAGACGATGCCGCAGCCCGTCACCCGCGTCACACCTGCTCCAAGTGTCCCGACCGTTGCCGCCCGCATTCCAGAAACCCTTGATTTTTGAAAGTACACCATGTCCGAAGTCATCGACAAACCCATTGAAGTCGCCAGCGAAGTACTAGACCGCGCCGAGATCAACGGCGGGACAGTGCTGGTGCAGTACTGCAAGACCGAGGCAGCGCTGGCCACCCTGCGCACGAAGTATGAAGGCGTGCTGTTTGACCTGACCACCACGGCGGGCGACAAGGCGGCACGCGCTGGCCGCCTGGAACTGGTGACACTGCGCACCAGTTTGGAAAAGAAGCGCAAAGAGTTCAAGGCCCCTGCGCTGGAGTTCGGGGCCAAGATTGACGCAGAAGCCAAGCGCATCACTGCCGAAATCGTAGCACTCGAAACCCCGATTGATGCCCAGATCAATGCCGACGAGAAGCGCCGGGCCGACGAAAAAGCCGAGCGGGACCGCATTGAAGCCGAGCGCGTGGCTGGCTACATTGCACGACTGAACACCATGCGCGGCTGTGTCGCCAAAGCACAAGGTCTCCCTTCGGCCCGCATTGCCAACGGCATCGCGGCAGTGGAAGCCATTCCGGTTGAGCCTGCCGCCTGGGAGGAATTTGCCGACCAAGCCGCTACCGTCAAAGCTGAAACTCTGGTGGCAATGCGCACCATGTTCGATGCAGCCAAGGCCCGTGAAGATGAATATGCGCGTGTCGAGGCACAGCGAGTAGAAAACGAAAAGGTAGCAGCCCAGCAAGCCGCCGAGGCCAAGCGCCTACAAGATGCAGCGGATGCCCTGGCAGCTCAGCAGAAAGCTGCTGCAGACAAGATGGCCGCCGAGCAAGCTGAGTTCAACCGCCAGCGTGCTGAGTTTGAAGCGCAACAGGCCGAGGCCGCTCGCCTGGCCCGCGTCAAAGCAGAGGCGGAAGAGCAGGCCGCGCTGGAGCTGGCCCGCAAGACGGAAGCCGCCCGAGCGGTTATGGAACAGGCAAAACTGGCCGCCGCCAAGGCGGCAGAACCGCAGCCAGCGCACAACCCACTTGCGCAGGTAGCTACCAAAACTGTAGCGCAACTCTCTACACCAGGCAGTCAAGATAAATTCGACCACTGGCGGCAAGGTGGCACGCCTGCGGCCAACGTGGTGCCCATGCGCGCCGCGGTGCCAGCGCCTACAGCCAGCGCCACTCCCACGCTCAAGCTGGGAGCCATCGCCGAGCGCCTGGGCTTCGCTTTGTCGGCTGACTTTCTGCGTTCGCTGGGCTTTGAACCAGCGGCCAAGGTTGGCGCTCATGGCGTGTACCACGAGCACAGCTTTCCGCTGATGTGCATGCGCCTGGTGGCCCACATTCAGCACGTGCAGGCCAAGCAGGCCGCGTAACTTTTACCAGGGAAGCGCGCAAGTCGGCTTGTACTAGAGGCGCACCACCTATGCCGCACGGTGGCCCTGACCTTTTACTATCTTATTTATAGCAGATAGCGTAATCTGCAATTAACCGGTACCAACAAATGAGCATGAATAAATCTGAATTAATTGAGCACATGGCAAAGCATGCCGACATTTCCAAGGCCGTAGCAAAACGAGCTTTGGATGCAGCGCTGCAAGCCATCAAAAACAACTTGAAGCGCGGCGGTAGCGTGGCTATTTTGGGTTTTGGGAGATTTGATGTAGTGAAGCGCCCGGCACGTTTGGGCCGCAACCCACGCACCGGAGCCGTGATCAAGATCAGAGCCAAGCGTGCCGCCCGGTTCACTCAGGGCAAAGAGTTGCGCGAATCTGTTAATTAAGGCTATTACTTCAATAGCTGCTACCGCACAACCCATGCGCACAGAAGATGCGCACAAGGAGGATGGACCGTGACCGAATATTTGAATGCAACTGAGATGCACCACCTCACCGGCTACGCCCGCCCAACCCAGCAAGGCGAGTGGCTCAAGAGCCGGGCTATCCCGCACCGGGTAGATGGGCGGCGGGTAATCGTGTCGCGCCTGCACGTCCAGGCGTGGCTGGAAGGCCGCGCCTACGTGCCCACAGGGCTCAACCTGCGGGCGGTGAAGTGAAGCCCAACAAGTATCCCCGTCTGCGCACTTATGCCCGCAAGGGCAAGGGTGGGCAAATATGGGTCAGCTACTGGCTGGACATGCGCGGCACGGGCAAGCCAGACGTGCGCCTGGGCAACGACTACGACGCGGCTATTTTGGAATGGACCCGGCTGACGCAAATCACTCCCAAGGTGCGCGGCACCATTCAAGAGGCCATTGACCGGTTTGTCGAGAAAATCCTACCCACCTACACGTCGACAGAAACCCGCAAGGGTTACACCAAAAACCTGCGCCAGCTTGAGCCCGTGTTTGGCGCAGCAGGTTGGCACGAGGTCACGCTGCAGGTGCTCCGCCAGTACCTTGACGGCCGCACAGCCAAGACCCAAGGCAACCGCGAACTGGCGTTGTTGTCGGTGATCTGGGGCAAGGCGCTGCTTTGGGGCATGACAGAAAAGCCCTGGCCAGCGGCGGGTATTAAGGGATGGAAGAACCCAGAGCAGGCTCGGGAGTTTGAGGTCACCACAGAGCTGTTTGATGCGGTCTACGCCCACGCTGACCAGGTTCTGCGCGACTGCATGGACATTGCGACCACCACCGGCATGCGGCTGACCGATGCACGCACCGTGCGCCTGCCGGTGGATGGGCGGCTGCGGTTCCGTTCGGGGAAAACCGGCAAGTGGGATTACTTTGTGGTCGAGAAATCGCCCGTGCTTACGGCGCTGATCCAGCGACGCGGTGCGGCTGATTCGGTCATGCTGCTAACCACCAGCACCGGGCGTGCGGTGTCGGCAGGCATGCTGCGCAGCCGCTACGACGCGGCCCGCATTGCAGCCGCTGCTGCCTATCCCAAGCTGGCCGACGACATAAAGGCCATGTACTTGCGCGACACCCGCAAGCGCGCAGCCGACCTGGCCGAAGACATGGACGAGGCCAGTAAGCTTCTACAGCACAGCAGCAAAGCACTCACGGCGCGGCACTACCGAACAAAGGGGTCAGAATTGAAGGCAGTTCGGTAAAAAAACGCTTCCGCATTGGGCTCAGCCCATTGGAGAAAAATTGCAGTGACACGCAAAATCATGCGGAAGCAATCACTCCGCGAGGTCCGCCCATCCTCAAACGGCGCAGGGACTCAAAATCCCCCGCCGCAAGGCGTGCCGGTTCGATTCCGGCCCCGGGCACCACGGCTTACTTCGATGACCCCTTGATTCTCACGAGTCAAGGGGTTTTTCATTGGGGAAACGGGAAAGCCACAGCCCGCACAAAACCCAGGATCATCGCAGTAATTGCGCCACAGTCCCGCACGATTCCCGCTTTGCAAATCTCTCATGGAATTGGCGTACTCGATTCCGATTTCCTATGTGACGAGCAAGTTCTCATCAGGGAGAAGCCTGCGTGCACGCTCGCATGGTTCAGTATGCGCCACAAAGGCAAGGCTCTGCCGGACGCGACTGCAAGTCACATAAACGATCTTTTGACTCATTCAACGAAAGCGTCCCTGCTCAGCCTTACGTTGACAAAGGAAACACCTTCACTTCAGCGAAGAACCGAACGGCGTAGAAAGACTTCCCTAGGAGACTCGGACCGTAACAATCGACTTCATACAGAGGCAAAAACATATCCAGAAAGCGCATGCGGCTCCAGGCCATCCAACAAGTGCATATTAGTGCGAGGCTTACGTCAATCACGAGAATTGGCTACTTGCCTATCTGACCGGTGTCGCTCACGCTGCCTACAGGCACGGACCAGTAGGGTGTACATGAGAGTTCTATAACGCGCAGGAAAGGTCAATCAAACTTTAAATGTTGTATAGAAATTAACTTTTATGCCTTACGCTGTATCAAATCGTAAAAATATGGGTAGCATGCAACGCGTGTCGTTCAACGTCCTACTGAAGTGAAAAGCCTTCCATATTTTTTAGGCAATGTCGCCAATCCATACGCTCGAGTTAAAAATTGAGCAAGTGGAGCGGCGCGTTCCGTACCGAAAAACAATCTAGTACCTAAATGCAAAACAATATAGTCTTAGAGACGGGCACCTCAGATTTCTGCCGAAATTTCCCAAAATTACCAGAAAAAACAATCGCACGAGACAATCTCTTCGAACACATAGACAGAGTTTTTAAAGATGCAGCACGATGCATTTTTATTGAGGGTGAGACTCAAAGTGGCAAAAGTGAGTTACTTGCCAGTTTCATGAGAAGGCACCCACAAGATTCCGTCGGTGTTTTTCTTTCTGCAGGAGACACATATTTTTATTCACCAGAGTTTTCCCGGATAGTGCTAGCGGAGCAAATACATTGGATAACTAATAATTCAGCAGGAAATTTTGATTCAGTTGATTCGGCTCAGTACAAAGCCATGCTGTATCGCCTACAAAAGTTGCAAAGCATAAACCAATCACATTTGTTCTTGATGGACTTGCAGAAAAAAATGCACCGGAAAGTCGATTAAAAGCTGAAATTTTAGATCTATTTCCATTTGGACAACAAGATTTCAGATTTCTTATTTCAGGACCTGTCGATCTTGAAGAAGATATTCGTAGTCGGTGCAAGTCGTTCAAGGCTATTCCGTTGATTCAAATTGCACAAGAAGAAGCGGTAGAGCTTTTCTCAGGTTTAAAAAACATCTCAGCAAAAGATATCGCGGATATCAGGAAATTTTGCTCTGGATCTATCGGGCGAATGACGAAGCTGAAGTCGATTCTAGAAACTACCGGAAAATCGTTAGATGAAATCCTATCAGATAAGCATGGAGATCTGGAAGATTTAATGGAAATGGAGTGGGCAAGCCTAGCGGGAAACTCAGTAAATCAGACACAAGTGGCGTTCCTGTGTTTTTCCAACAGACCAATTTCTCTCGAAAGATTAGCAGTTTACACGCATACAGATTCAAATATATTGAAAAATTTTCTTGAGAAAAACTCTTTTATTGATCATGATTCCACGTCTGACATGATCTCAATTAGATCAAATGTCCAGAAAATATTTCTTCGCAAAAAACTCCAAAAACTTGAAGAAGAAGTACAAGCTATTTTATTAAGCGATTTACTAGCCAAACCGGAATCTATTGAATCCGATCGCTACCTTCCGGTGCAACTCATGAATACGGGACGATACGATGATTTAGTTAAAAGACTTGATACAAGTCATTTCTGTCGACTACTAAATACCGAAAAATCATTAAGGGCGTTAAAGTCGAATTTCGACTTGGGATTAAAGGCTGCTCGAAATTTATGTAATGACGACTTGATTGCTCAGTTTGGAATGGGAAAAAGTGTAGTTGGAGGAATTACGCTTTCGGTGGGCTCACAAAGCAGGATAGAGGCCCTTGTTGGTATGGGTGAGATTGATGATGCAATCGAAATATCCCTAGCAGCGCCAACCAATGAGGAGCGCTTGAAATACTTGTGCGCTACAGCAAAAGCATTATTTGACGAAAGAAAATTAATTCCGAATTCTATTCGAGATCACATCAAACTTCTTCTATCCAACATTACCATTGATACTCTTGGAGGCCTTGCAATTCCAATTGCATGTGATTTAATAGTAGTAGATTTAGAGGCAGCAGTAGATCTTTTTAACAAAGCCAATTCAACAATAAAAGATAAAGATTCAAAAAAAACGCCCTCAGTTAATAAGGATAAAGCCGAGGAAAACTCAATCGAGAATTCTACTTTAGGCGAAGAGCGACACATCGAACTACGTATGTCTGAAAGACAACATAAGAAATTCTCTCAAATTATCGGACATATGGTAGACAGGACTTCATCAGAGAATCTTTGTGCTCGTCTCCAACAGTCCCCCGAAAGTACGAGTGACCTGATCTTTTTGAAAGAATGGATCGGTCGGAGGCGCGGAGATCCAGGAGCATATGCTGTCGCAAATGCAGCAATCGATGTAATTATACGAGACCTAACTCGATCTCCACGAATAGAGGACTTACGAGCAATCGCGCTTGTCCTACCAAACACTAAAGACATGTTAGAAGCCGACAAGCTAAGTAAGCGAATTAAGGCACTAGTAGCAACCGACCTTTTTATGGGAACGTCAGTTGAGGCTATTCGGCTGAGAATGCTTCTGCTAGAGCCTCAATATAGAATTTCACCTGCTGAGGCGGAATTAAGTCTACTTGATACATTTCTTGAAGTAGAAAAAATAGAAGATATTGGAATGCGTAGCACCTGTTTGTCTTGGATGCTGCATGCCTTAAAGCAGTTTCCAGACTGGGAAGCGCTAGAAAACAAAACATCACTGATTTCGAGCACAACAACGGTGCTAATGCAATCAATAGAATTGCTTTTAATGCATTCAGCTGACCATTTTTCATCAGTTAAAACTGCATTACCTGCATTAGCAAGAGCAGATGTCAAGTTAGCACTGCAAGTATGTTCCTCATTAAACACGGAGAGTCGTCGTGATTCAGCATACTCTCTTCTTATGGGTGAACTTTTTCAACTCATGCATTTTCGAACCAACCCAGGTCCTATCTTAAAGTGCATCGAGAAAATAAGTGATGATAATTTACGTGCAACATCGATTCTGCACGGGATGTCCTTGGTGGTTGACCACCTGAAAACAAAGAGAGTCTGCGAATGCAATCAAGCAATTACTTCCCTTTGGCGAAAACTCAATATAGCAAACTACCGATTTATGGGTTTGCGGCATGCAATTCAAATTGAATTTTTAACGTTCAAAGATGAATCAAAGCTCTCCATACTTAAAGAAAAAATACTTCTTGCATGGAATTCAAACTCCATTGACTGGGTTAAATGGGATTTGGGATACTCCCTCGTCAGGGACACTTATGCTTATGATAAGAATTATGCTGAAGAATGGTTTAAAAAAGTTATCGAAGAGCAAACCTCGACTAAAGCGCCTTCTGAGTCACTGCACGATGTAATAAAGCTTATTACAAGCCTCTGCGTGCGAGCTTATTCATACATTGCCCTAGACAGCGATGAACCTGATGAAGAATTTTTGAAAATTGTCAATTTGATTTCAGCTATGGCTGTGCCGGACGAACGCCTACTCATGTGGTGCGAACTTGGTATTCGGTTACATTTCACCGGGAAACCAAAACTCGCCCGCCATATCTGTAAACGATATGTGGAACCAATGCTGCCAGTCGATGACGACGATGAGGAGAAATTTGGTAACGAATTAACGCTAGCTCACGCCGCACCTTTTATTTTCTTAGTACATGAATCGACAGGGCAATTCACCGTTGAGAAGATTTCTTCCTCCGCTCGCCGCGATGCCGCAATTTCAGAAATTTGCTTTACCCTACTCAGAAAGATTGCAAACACGGATGTTTATAAGGATCCCGACAGTGAGGGATATGAACTTGATTCTGACACAGCGACCAGCGTTATCGGCTTGATCAGTAAAATGTCGACAGATTCAGCGATTTTTTGTGTTTTGGAAGCACTTACCTATTCTTTATGTGCAAGAAAAAATGAAAGAAAAATTCGTCGAATTCAAGTCGCAGAATTTCTTAATAAGCTTGAGGATCTAAGCAATAAACTTCTTCCTGATCCTAAAAATATTAGCCACTCCGGATTTTTATTTTCGAGTCTTGCTTTGATAAACCGCGCCCGTCAACTTTCTGAGCTATCTGTAAATCCGCAAGTTTGGAAAAAACTTTATGCGGATGCCCGAAGTCTTAAAAATGTTTCGGATCGTGCAGTAGTTACTGCTTTCGTTGCGGTAGGTGCAAGAGCTAAAGCCAACATAATTCCTGAAGACTGGCTTACGAAAATTAAAGAGGATGTATTGCTTGCTCCAACCATTTTGGATCAAATTGATCGATACGCATGGATAGCTGGCATCCTCGAAGATTTTGATAAAAAGCATTCCCTCGTTTTAGCACGGCAAGGAATGACTCTGACCAAGGACGTAGGCCCAGACGTTAATATTTATGATCGCAAAAGAAAATTATTAGACATAGTTTTTAATATCGACCCTGATTTGGCGGAAACCTTCATAGATTTAGCAGACGGAGATCGGGCTAGAAAAAATGATAGGGTCGCTCTTGAGGCAAGAATCAAATTGAAGCGCTTACAGAAGGAGGCGGCAGCTGATCCTGACAAAGCTGAGTTGGACGAAGAATCTGACAATGACATTGCCGAATTGTCAATGCGAAACCTTGGATCATTGAATGCAAATCGGATTGCACCGAGAGCGATTGAAGATTTTAGGAAGTTAAACTCAAGGGCTCCTTCCTTGCCCTTCGAAAGCTCGTATTGTATTTGGAGTTGGATGCTTGAAAACTCTATCAGAAAGGCTGGACCTAACTCCAAGGGGGATAAGGCTATCCAGAGCATTTTTAAGGCATCTCTTAATGCTGGGGAGCTTGTACTTTCATTGCTGCATGGAAGTTTAAATACATTGGGGTCAGGAAATCTACATAAAGGCGGTTTGATAAAGCCGGGGGGGCGAGATGATGCTCTCTCGTCTATCTTCGAATGGGTTCGATCCAACGACGGCCAGACAATCTACATTTCGGACCCATATTTTGGCCCTGACGATCTAGGCTTGTTATTCGAGATGGCAAAAATAGCACCATCATCAAGTCTTAGGGTTTTGGCGGGTAGACGACATCTCAAAAAACTTGTACCCGATAATAATTTTGAGGCAGCATTCACTAGTGCTTGGCATTCTATTTGCGATGTTACATCCTCAGATATTGAGATTTCTGTAATAGGAGTAAACAACGATGGAGATCACCCAATTCATGATCGCTGGATTTTGAGTGAACAAAGCGGGGTTAGGCTGGGCACTTCTACGAGTTCATTAGGAAACTTTCGTATTTCAGAAATTAGCAGTATCGATTCAGAATCTGTATCAAGTCGACTAGAAGTAATTACAGGTTTTTTAAGTAAAAAGGTACGCGCCTGGGAAGGCGGCAGAGTTCACCTTTCGAATTTCAGCCTGTTTTAAGTGAGTTAATTTTTACACGGTTTAATATTCGCGTTTGATGACGTTCATGTGTGTCTTCGGTCGCGGTGCAGCCAGTTTTCAGCGATTTCTCAGAACTTCGCGAACCTACCAATTTGCACCTAACTTTTACTGCGTCAACCTTTCCTCAGCATCGCACCGCTTACCTAGACACAGCACCTCATACAGCAACTCAAAATCCCCCGCCGCAAGGCGTGCCGGTTCGATTCCGGCCTCGGGCACCACACACCATAAAACCCTTGGACTCCACCGAGTCAAAGGGTTTTTTATGTCCCTGTGTTGCTGTAGTTTCTGAATTTTCATAAAATACTGAAAATTCAGAAAGACCAGCACTATGAACCTGCCTCCCCTCACCCAGCGCTTCGTTTTGCATTTTGGCGAAATGGGCAGCCGCTGGGGTATCAACCGCACCGTGGGGCAAATCTATGCCCTGCTGTTTGTGTCGGCCAAGCCGCTGAACGCCGATGAAATTGCCGAAGGGCTGGCGTTTTCGCGTTCCAACGTCAGCATGGGGCTCAAGGAGCTGTCGTCCTGGAACCTGGTGCGGCTGCACCACTTGCCCAATGACCGGCGCGAATACTTTGAAACCCCCGGCGACGTGTGGGCCATCTTTCGCACCCTGGCGGCCGAGCGGCGCAAGCGCGAGATCGACCCCACGCTAACCATGCTGCGCGAGGCGCTGATGGAGCGGCCCGCGCTGGCCGAAGACATCCACGCCCAGTCGCGCATGAAGGAAATGCACGACCTGATCGAGCTGGGCACGTCCTGGCTGGACGATGTGCAAAAGATGGATTCCGCCTCGCTGGCCAGCCTGCTGAAGATGGGTTCGCAGGTGAAGAAGCTGCTCGAAGTCAAAGAGCGGGTCAAGAAAGTATTTAAAACTTCGCCCTCGGAAGGAGCCACATGATGGAAGCCCTCGACCCGGTCGTGCTGGCCCGCATCCAGTTTGCGGCCAACATGACCTTTCACATCCTGTTTCCCACCATCAGCATTTCGATGGGCTGGGTGTTGTTTTATTTCAAGACCCGGTATACGGCCACCCGCGCAGCGCACTGGATGGATGCCTACCAGTTCTGGGTGAAGATTTTTGCGTTGACCTTTGCGCTGGGCGTGGTCAGCGGCATCACCATGAGCTTCCAGTTCGGCACCAACTGGCCGGGCTTCATGCAGAAGGTGGGCAATGTCGCCGGGCCACTGCTGGCCTACGAAGTGCTGACGGCTTTCTTTCTAGAGGCCACCATGCTCGGCATCATGCTGTTTGGGCGGCACCGGGTAAGTGAGCGCATGCACACCACGGCCACCTTTCTGGTGGCGGCGGGCACCACGATGTCGGCGTTCTGGATTCTGGCGTTGAACTCGTGGATGCACACCCCGGCGGGCTTTGTAATGATCAACGGCCAAGCCCACGTAACCAGCTGGTTAGAGGTGATTTTCAACCCCTCCTTCCCCTACCGCTTCAGCCACATGCTGCTGGCCTCGGGGCTGACATCGGCCTTTTTGCTGAGCGGCATCAGCGCCTACCGCTGGCTCAAAAACGACCGCGGGCTGGAGGTGATGGCCGGGTTGCGCACGGGTTTGACCATTGCGGCCTTTTTGATCCCGGTGCAGATCGTGGTGGGCGACATGCACGGCGTGAACACCTTGCACCACCAGCCCGCCAAGATTGCCGCCATGGAAGGCATCTGGAAGACCGAGCGTGGCGCATCGGCGGTGCTATTCGGCATCCCCGACGCGGCCACGCAGAGCAACAAGTTCGAGATCGCCATCCCCAAGCTGGCCTCCCTCTACCTGACCCACGACTGGAACGGCGAGGTGAAGGGCATCGATGCCTTTGGCGACAAGCACCCGCCCGTGGCCCCGGTGTTCTTCGCCTTTCGCATCATGGTGGGCGTGGGCCTGCTGATGCTGGCCGCGAGCTGGACGGGCGTGTGGCAACTGCGCCGCCAGGGACAGCCCCGGCCCTGGCTGGCCAAGGGCCTGGTAGCCATGACCTTCATCGGCTGGGTGGGGCTGATTGCGGGCTGGTACGTCACCGAAATCGGCCGTCAGCCCTGGCTGGTGCAAGGCGTGATGACAGCGGCCGAAGCCGCCTCCACTGTGCCCTCTGCCGCGATTGCCAGCACCCTGGTGGTCTACCTGCTGCTGTACGCGGTGCTGATCACAGCCTACATCTCGGTGGTGTTCCACATGGCCACAAAGGCCACGCTGCACGCCCAGCCTGGCACCACCCACACTGGGCACATTGACCGCCGTATGGAGAGCCAACATGCCTGACCTGATCAACAACTTCGGCCAACCCGCCGTCTGGCTGCCGGTCGTATTCGCGCTGGTGATGGCCCTGGCCATGCTGGCCTACGTGATTCTGGACGGCTACGATCTGGGCGTGGGCATTCTGCTGCGCAAGCCCAACAACGCCCAGCAAGACGCGATGGTCGCCAGCATCGGCCCGTTCTGGGATGCTAACGAAACCTGGCTGGTGCTGGGCGTGGGTGTGCTGCTGGTGGCTTTTCCTATGGCGCACGGCATGATTCTGGGCGCGCTGTACCTGCCTGTGGCCCTGATGCTGGTGGCGCTGATGCTGCGCGGCGTGGCCTTTGATTTCCGCGTCAAGGCGCGCGACGAGCACAAGCGGCTATGGAACATGGCGTTCCATGTGGGCTCGGTGCTGGCGGGCTGGTCGCAGGGTTTTATGCTGGGTTCGATGATCACCGGTTTTGTCAATGACACGGCCAGCGTGCTGTTCAGCAGCCTGATCGGCCTGTGCCTGCTAGCCGCCTACGCGCTGCTCGGCGCGGGCTGGCTGATCATCAAGACCGACGGTGCGCTGCAGCTGATGGCCGTGGGCTGGGCGCGGCGCAGCCTGTGGATGACCGGGCTGGGCGTGCTGGCCATCTCCGTAGCTACACCCTGGGTGAGCCACAGCATCTTTCTGAAGTGGTTCAGCTTTCCCAACGTGATTTTGCTGCTGCCTATTCCCCTGGCCACCCTGGTGCTGTTCTACACCATCTGGCGCAGCCTGGGCCGCTTGCCAGTGCGGCTGGCGCAGGGCAACGAGTACGGCATCGGCGTGCCGTTTGGCGCCACGGTGGGCATCTTTTTGCTGGCTTTTTATGGCCTGGCCTACAGCATCTTTCCGTGGCTCATCATCGACCAAATCACCATCTGGCAGGCCGCCAGCTCGCCTGAGGCACTGATGGTGATCTTCTACGGCGTGGCCGTGGTGCTGCCGGTGATCATTGCCTACACGGTGTTTGCGTACCGGATTTTCTGGGGCAAGTCTACAGAGCTGAAATATTGATGAAATTGGCCTCTATCCCATATAAAGCATACGTTAGTAGCTATTATTTTGGGAGCAACCCCGAGGCGACCGTCGGATACCGCAAGCGCAGCCCCAAGGCGTTTTTCATGCGCGTGTTGTCCATGCGCCGCGACTCGGACATGAAGCTCAGCAGCATCAACGACAACTGGCCCTGCGCCGCATTGCGCGGCACGCGGGGCGGGCGCGGCAGGCCGTACAGGTCGGCGGCAAAGTCGAAGTAGTCGCCCATGCGCATCGCGCTGTCGTCGTTGACGTTGTAGATGCGCTGCGGCTGGCCACGCCATAGGGCGGCCACGCAGGCCCGGGCCAGGTCGTCGGCGTGGATGTGGTTGGTGTACACGTCGTCGGCGCGCTCCAGCACCGGTGTGCCTTTGCGCAGCCGGGCCTCGGGCGTGCCGCCTGCGCGGTCGGGGGCGTAGATGCCGGGAATGCGCAGGATGCTGGTGCGCACCCGGCTGGCCCGGCGGCCCAGCAGGCGTACCGCGGCTTCGGCAGCCACCCGGCGCTGGGCGCGCGGCGTGGTGGCAGACAGCGTGCGGGTCTCGCTCACCACCGCACCCTGGCAGTCGCCATAGACACCGCTGGTAGACCCGTAGACCAAGGCCCTGGGCGGGCTGCGCAACTGCAGCGCACGCAGCAGGCTGCGGGTGCGGGGGTCGCCAAAGCCTTCGTTGGGTGGCGGCGCCAAATGCAGCACGCGGGTGGCCAGGCCCGATAGGCGCAGCAAGGTGCGCGCGTCGTCCAGGTTGCCGCACAGGGGCGTGATGCCTTGGGCCCGCAAAGCCGGGCGGCGCTCAGGGCTGGAGGTCAGCGCCAGCACGCGCACCGGGCGCGGCAAGCAGGCAGCAGCGCGCTGGCCGACATCGCCGCAGCCAATGATCAGCAGGCGCTCACGCCTGAAGCGCGCGGGCAATGCGCCTAGAGGGGTTTGGTTTGAAGGCAAAATCAGATGGATTAAAAACACCCCCAGGCTACACACTTCGTGTTTTCGACAACCCCCTTGCAGGGGGCGAACCCAGTGGCCCGGCAAAGCCGGCTCCACGGGTTCCTGGCCTGAAAACCTCTGTCTGTAGCGCCGTGGGTGGTATTGACAAAAATATGCGTTGAATACCCAAGGATACCGAACCCCATGACCCATCCCGTCCCCACCCCGCAAGCCTTCAGCATCACCGTGCAGCCCAGTGGCCGCAGCTTTGCCGCCACCGCCATGGAGTCCATCCTGGCCGCCGGTATCCGCCAGGGCATTGGTCTGCCCTATGGCTGCAAGGACGGTGCCTGCGGCTCCTGCAAATGCAAAAAGCTCGAAGGCATGGTGTTCCACGGCCCGCACCAGAGCAAGGCCTTGAGCGAAGAAGAGGAAGCCGCCGGCCTGGTGCTGACCTGCTGCGCCATGCCGCTGACCGACGTGGTGCTGGAGTCGCGCCAGGTCACCGACGAGAGCGCCTTTCCGGTCAAAAAAATGCCCTCGCGCGTGACCACGTTGGAGAAGGTGTCGGACGACGTGATGGTCCTCAAGCTGCAACTGCCCGCCAACGACACCCTGCGTTACCACCCCGGCCAGTACATCGAATTCATCCTGCGCGACGGTGCCCGGCGCTCCTACAGCATGGCCAACGCGCCGCACACCGGCCCAGCGGTGGAGCTGCACATCCGCCACATGCCCGGCGGCAAGTTCACCGACCATGTGTTCGGCACGATGAAAGAAAAGGAAATCCAGCGCATCGAAGG
Organism: Rhodoferax sp. RT5P35; assembly: GCF_056521385.1. NCBI lineage: Bacteria > Pseudomonadati > Pseudomonadota > Betaproteobacteria > Burkholderiales > Comamonadaceae > Rhodoferax > Rhodoferax sp. RT5P35. Next base: position 427,815 of record NZ_JBWMAX010000003.1, read on the forward strand.
CCCCTACGGCAGCTTCTACTTGCGTGAAGACTCGGACAAACCCATCGTGCTGCTGGCCTCCGGCACCGGCTTTGCGCCCATCAAGGCCATCATTGAGCACATGCAGCACAAGGCTATCACCCGCCCAGCTACGCTGTACTGGGGTGGTCGCCGCCCCAGCGACTTGTATTTGAACCACTGGGTACAGGCGCAACTGGCCGAGATGCCGAATCTGCGCTACGTGCCGGTGGTCTCTAACGCGCTACCTGAAGACGGCTGGACCGGCCGCACGGGTTTCGTGCACCAGGCGGTGCTACAAGACCTGCCAGATCTGTCCGGCTTTGAAGTCTATGCCTGCGGCGCGCCCATTGTGGTCGACTCGGCCCAGGCCGCGTACACCGCCCAGGCCGGACTGCCGCCAGAGGCCTTTTTTGCGGATGCGTTCACCAGCGAGGCTGACAAAGCCCCCGCCTGACCATGGCCACGCGCGTCGAAGACGACATCACCTTCCGCAGGCTGGAGATCTTTCTGGCCTTTATGCAGGAAGGCAATCTGACGCGCACTGCCGAAGTGCTGGACACCAGCACGGTCAGCGTGCACCGGGCCTTGCATGCCCTGGAAGAAGGCCTGCGCTGCGCGCTGTTTCGCCACGAAGGCCGCAATCTGATTCCTACGCAGGCCGCGCAGGTGCTGGCCGAAGCCGCCAAGGACGTGTTGCACCTGATGGCCCAGGGCGTGCGCGCCACCCGCCAGGCGGCAGGCTACGCATCCGACCAGATCCGTATCGGCTCGCTGTATTCGCTGACTATCAAGACCGTGCCGACCCTGCTGATTGCCCTGAAGGTGCGTAAACCCGAGCTGCAGCCCGAGCTGGTGCTGGGCTCAAACGCCGTGCTGCTGCACAAGCTGGCCCAGGGTGCCATCGACGCGGCGCTAATGGCCATTCCCGAGGATGCGCCCGACATCGAATCGCTGCCGCTGTTCGAAGACGACATCTACTTTGCCGCACCGGTCGGCTCGCGCTACGCCAACATGGCTGCTGTCGATTTGAGCAGCTGTGCCGATGAGCGCTTTGTCAGCCTGTCCGAGGGTTTTGCTACCTACAAGGGCTTCCAGGAAGCCTTTCGCATCGCCGAGTTCACGCCCAACGTGGTGATGCAAACCGGCGATATTTTTTCGCTGATGAACCTTGTCAGCGGCGGCCTGGGCTGCACCCTGCTGCCGGGCCGGGTGCGCGATGTGTTCCAGCACAAGGTGCAGATGATTCCGCTGCAAGCCAAGTACTCGATGCGCCAGACGATTGGCCTGAGCTTTCTGCGCACGCGGGAGCGCGACCCCAATCTGCTGAGCCTGCTGTCGGTCTGCCGCCTGTCCCAAGCCAGCCTGGCCTGAGCGCGGGCAGCGCTCGGGTAAACCCCCGATCGTTTCACCTGCCGTAAACATCCCCACCCGCGGTTAATTGTTCTATTGCGGCTTGCTCGGTACATTCCATTCCGAGAAGCCCAGCCGTGCCCTATCCGCTTGGCAAGGCTTCTAAAAATAGCGCTGACATGCGCCATAACCAGGAGACAGACATGATCATTTACGGCACCGCACTGCTGGCAGCCTGCCACTTGCTCGGTATTTTTTTAGGCGACCTGCTGGGCCAGGCCATGGGGGTCAAAACCAATGTGGGCGGGGTGGGCATCGCCATGCTGCTGCTGATTTTTGCGCGCCTGTACATGCAGAAGAAAAACATTCTGCCCAGGCTCACCGAGGTGGGTGTGGAGTACTGGGGGGCCATGTACATCCCGGTGGTGGTGGCCATGGCGGCCCAGCAAGACGTGGTGTCGGCCCTGCGCGGCGGGCATCTGGCGCTGTTGTCGGCGCTGGGTGCGGTGGGCTTGTGCGCCGTCGTTATCTCCTTGATCAACCGCATGGAAAAGCCGCCTGAAGAGGCCGATGCCGCCGCGCTGCCCACGGCAGTACCCACCCCCCACGCAAAGTAAACACCATGCTCGAAATTCTGCAAAAAGCCGCCGCCAGCAACGGCCTTGTCACCGCCTTCGCCATCGTCGGCCTGGTGGTCTTGCTGTCCAACTTTCTGTCGCGCAAGCTGACCTTTGGGCGGGTGCATGGCTCGGCCATCGCCATCGTCATCGGGCTGTTGCTGGCCTACTGGGGTGGTACCCAAACCGGCGGACACAAGGGCCTGGCCGACATGTCGCTGTTTGGCGGCATCGGCCTGATGGGCGGTGCCATGCTGCGCGACTTCGCCATCGTCGCCACCGCCTTCGAAGTGCAGGCCACCGAAGCCCGCAAGGCCGGTCTGATCGGCGTTGTGGCTCTGCTGCTGGGCACGGTGCTGCCGTTCATCGTCGGGGCCAGCATCGCCTGGAGCTTTGGCTATACCGATGCCGTCAGCATGACCACCATCGGCGCGGGGGCCGTCACCTACATCGTCGGCCCGGTCACCGGTGCAGCCATTGGGGCCAGCCCCGACGTGATGGCGCTGAGCATTGCCACCGGCCTGATCAAGGCGATTCTGGTGATGGTGGGCACCCCGGTGGCTGCGCGTTTTCTGCGGCTGAAGACCCCCCGCTCAGCCATGGTGTTTGGCGGGCTGGCAGGCACCGTGAGCGGTGTATCGGCCGGGCTGGCCGCCACCGACCGCAAGCTGGTGCCCTACGGCGCGCTGGTCGCTACTTTCCACACCGGCCTGGGCTGCCTGATGGGCCCGTCGGTGCTGTTTTTTGCCACCAAAGCTCTGGTGGGTTAAGGATCACGCCATGGACCGTTTGAACTGGAATACCAAGGCCGACAACCGCGCCGCCCGGCTGGCCCGGGCTGCCCAGGCGCTGGGGCCGCAGCTGCGTGGCAAGCATGTGGCCACAGAGGCCATCGGCGCGCTGCTGGAGGCCGTGATCGAGCCCGGCGACCGCGTCTGCCTGGAGGGCAACAACCAGAAGCAGGCCGACTTTTTGGCCCAGGCCCTGGTGCAGGTCGATTCACAAAAAATCCACGATCTGCACATGGTGCAATCCGTGCTGGCACTGCCGGAGCACCTGGATATTTTTGAGAACGGCGTGGCCAGCAAGCTGGACTTTAGCTTCTCTGGTCCGCAGGGCGCGCGGCTGGCACGGCTGGTGTCCACCGGGCGCATCCAGATCGGTGCCATCCACACCTACCTGGAGCTGTTTGCCCGCTATTTTGTGGACCTGACCCCCAAGGTGGCGCTGGTGGCAGCCCACGCGGCCGATGCCGAGGGCAACCTCTACACCGGCCCCAACACCGAGGACACCCCGGCCATCGTCGAGGCCACGGCCTTCTCGGGTGGCATCGTTATTGCCCAGGTCAACGAGCTGGTGGACGGCAACACCACGCTGCCACGCATCGACATCCCCGCGGGCTGGATCAGCTTTGTGGTGAAGGCCCCGCGCCCGAACCTGATCGAGCCGCTGTTCACCCGCGACCCGGCGCAGATCAGCGAAATCCAGGTGCTGATGGCCATGATGGCGATCAAGGGCATCTACGCCGAATACGGGGTGGAGCGGCTGAACCACGGCATCGGCTTCGACACCGCTGCCATCGAGCTGCTGCTGCCCACCTACGCGGAATCACTGGGGCTGAAGGGCAAGATCGCCAAGCACTGGGCGCTGAACCCGCACCCGGCGCTGATCCCGGCGATCGAAGCCGGCTGGGTCGAATCCATCCACTCCTTCGGCTCCGAGCTGGGCATGGAGGACTACATCCGCGCCCGCTCCGACGTGTTCTTCACCGGCCCGGACGGCAGCCTGCGCAGCAACCGCGCCTTCAGCCAAGCGGCGGGCCACTACGCCTGCGACCTGTTCATCGGCTCCACCTTGCAGATCGACCTGGACGGCAACAGCTCCACCGCCACCCTGGGCCGTATCGCCGGGTTTGGCGGCGCACCCAATATGGGGGCCGATGCCCGGGGCCGACGCCACGCCAGCCCGGCCTGGCTGAAAGCCGGGCGCGAGGCCCGCGCAGGCCGCAGCGGCGCAGCGGGCACGCCGCGCGGGCAAAAGCTGGTGGTGCAGATGGTGGAGACCTTCCGCGAACACATGCAGCCCGCATTCGTGGACCGGCTGGATGCCTGGACCTTGCAAGAGCAAGCCGGTATGGCCTTGCCACCCATCATGGTCTATGGCGACGACGTGACCCATATCCTCACCGAAGAAGGCATTGCCAACCTGCTGCTGTGCCGCAACGATGCCGAGCGCGAGCAGGCCATCCGTGGCGTGGCCGGGTATACGGCAGTGGGCCTGGCGCGTGACAAACGCGCGGTCGAAAACCTGCGCGACCGCGGCATCATCCGCCGCCCGCAAGACATGGGGATTGACCCGCGCGATGCCACCCGCAATCTGCTGGCTGCCCGCAGCATGCGCGACCTGGTGCGCGCCTCCGGCGGGCTGTACCAACCGCCCAAACGTTTCAGAAACTGGTAGGAGGAAGACCACCATGAGCGATATTCCCGCAGGGCTAGAGACCCTGGATTTTTCGTACGCTACAGGCCTGCCTGCGGGCGGCTTTGCACCCATCCTGGTCGGCGTGGTCGGCTCAGGCAACCTGGAAGTCATGCTGGAGGCCACGTCCGACACCGACTGCGCTGTGCGCGTCGAAACCTCGGCACGCGGCTTTGCCCCGATCTGGCAGGCGGTGGTGGACGACTTCCACACCCGCCACCCGATCACCGGCGTGCGCATTTCCATCCACGACATGGGGGCCACGCCCGCGGTCGTCAGCCTGCGCCTGGACCAGGCCGTGGCAGAACTCCCAGCAACTCCAGGGGCCTCCACATGATCAGCTATGTCGAATGCACCGCCCGCGAGCGCCTGGCCCAGGTGCTGGACCGTGGCAGCTTCCATGAGTGGCTGCCTCCGTCCGAACGCATCACCAGCCCGCACTTGGCCCAACTCGGCGTGCCCTCGGCCTTTGACGACGGCGTGGCGATTGGCCGCGCCACCCTGGACGGCCATTCCATCTTCGTAGCTGCCCAAGAAGGCGAATTCATGGGTGGCGGTGTGGGTGAGGTGCATGGTGCCAAGCTGGTGGGTCTGCTGCAGCGCGCGCTGCGCGACCGGCCCCAGGCCGTGCTGTTGCTAGCCGAATCCGGCGGTGTGCGCCTGCACGAAGCCAATGCCGGGCTGATTGCGGTGTCTGAAGTGATGCGTGCGGTGCTGGACGTACGGGCTGCGGGCATTCCGGTGATCGTGCTGATCGGCGGCGCCAACGGCTGCTTTGGCGGCATGGGCATCGTGGCGCGCTGCGCCGACCATATCGTGATGAGCGACGTGGGCCGCCTGGCCATGTCCGGCCCGGAAGTGATCGAAGCCAGCCACGGTGTGGACGAGTTCGATTCTCGCGACCGCGCACTGGTCTGGCGTACCACGGGCGGCAAGCACCGCTGGCTGACCGGCGATTGCGATACGCTGGTAGAAGACGATGTGGCGGCCTTCCGCCGCGCTGCCGTTGCGGCACTGCAAGCCGCCCGACCTGTCACCCTGGCTGCCTTGGAAGCCGAACATGCATTGCTGGCAGCGCGCCTGCAGCCCCTGGGCAGCGCCAGCGACGAAGCCACCGCCCTGTGGCAACGCCTGGGTATTGCCGACGCAGCCCGCGTACCGGACATGGATGTGGCCGAGCTCAACACCTTGGGAGTCAACGCATGAACTGGGACACCCTGGCCACCCAACTCTTCGGCCCCGAACACGGCATCACCGCCGAAGGCGACTTTCTGCAAGGCACCGCCACATTCGACGGGCAGCCGCTGGCGGTGCTGGGCACCACGAACCACGCGCCCATCGGTGTCCAACTGGCACTGGCCCAGGCCCGGGTGGTGCTGGACACCATTACGCGGCACCCAGGCCGCCCCCTCCTGCTGCTGATCGACACCCAGGGCCAGCAGTTGCGCCGACGTGACGAGCTGCTGGGCATCAACCGCGCCATGGCGCATCTGGGCATGGCCATCGACCTGGCACGGCGCAGCGGGCACCGGGTGCTGGGGCTGGTGTACGACCAGGCGCTGTCGGGCGGTTTCATCACCTCGGGCCTGATTGCCGATGCCTGCTACGCGCTGCCCGAAGCGGAGATCCGCGTCATGCGCATCCCCGCCATGGCCCGCGTTACCAAGCTGCCCGAAGAGATGCTGACGGCGCTGTCGCAGTCCAACCCCGTATTCGCCCCCGGCGTGGGCAACTATGTGGCCATGGGCGGCGTGCAAGCCCTATGGCAGGGTGACCTGCCCGCCGCCCTGCGCGAGGCGCTGGCGCATGCGCCCACGCAAGACCGGCGTGCCCTTGACGGTGCCGCACGCGGTGGCCGCAAGATGTCGGCTGCCGTGGTGCAACGGGTGCTGGATGCCGCATGACCCCCTTGCACCGCCACCAGATCGCATGGCTTTCTGATGCCGGCTGGCAGCAGGTGCTGTCCCAGACCTGGGATGCCACCGCACAGAAATGCCTGCAACACTGGGCCCGCGAGCGCCTGCCGCTGGTGGTCACGCGCCAGACCGCCAGCGAAATGCCGCACACCGTCGCTGTGGGCTTGCCCGCCCCGACGCGCTGGGACAAGCGGCGCATCGCGCTGGCCGTGCCGCGCAGTGCGGTGCTGTATTTCGACGCATTTCCCCGCGCCACTGAGGTGCAGTGCCTGCTGCCGCTGCCTGCCCGCACCGCGTGGCGCGGGCTGTGTGAACAGCTCAGCGCCAGCCACGCCGCAGCGCGGGTCTATGGCAGCTACGGCTGGCAGCGGCTGACCGGACTGGACCATGTGCATGGCGGCTCCGATATCGACCTGTGCATCGCTGTATCCGACCCCCACCAGGCAGATGCCGTTGCCGCGTTGTTGCAGAGTTGTGCCGTGCCGCGCGTGCGCCTGGACGGTGAGCTGGTGTTTGGCGACGGTGCCGCCGTGGCCTGGCGCGAATGGGCCGCTTGGCGGGCGGGCCGCAGCAGTGCCGTATTGGTGAAACGCCTGTGCGGTGCCACGCTGGAGCACGCACCGTTCTGGCAGAGCGCGCCGTCTTTGGCGGAGGCCATTGCATGAGGGCCGCCGTACTGCAGACAGTGCAGGCTTGGCCCCGGGCTCCTACCCCCCAGGCGATAGGCCGGGCGGCGACACGGGCGCTGTACCACGAGCTGGCCCTGTCCCCCAAACCCGGCCTGGTTACCCTGACCGACAACGGCAGCCACCGCGACATGGATGCGCAGACCTTTATGCGCAGCCTGTTCGCGCTGCGCGGCTACTTTGTGGCCATCGCCGAGCTGGGCCAGCAGAACGCCAATTTTGCGGCGCTGGAGCGCTGCGGCATCCAGGCCGAAGCCCATATGCTGGCGGCCACCGGCGGCATCAACACGCACCGAGGAGCCATCTTCATGCTGGGCCTGCTGTGTGCGGCGGCGGGGGCGGTGTTTGGTAGCGGCGCAACGCCCACCCCGGCGCGGCTGCGCCAGGCCTTGCGGTACCACTGGGGCGACGCGCTGGCAGCACGGGCTTCGCGAATGCCCACGCTACTCGGTGGCATTGCCGCGCAAAAACACGGTTTGCGCAGTGCCTCGCAAGAGGCGGCGCTGGCGTTTCCGGTGCTGTTCGAAACGGCGGTACCGGCCTTGGCTGCGGGGCTTGTACGGGGCCTTTCACCTGCGCAGGCGCGCCTGGACACCCTCTTCCACGTGATGGAGGTGCTGGATGACAGCAACCTGGCACACCGGGGCGGGCTGCAGGGCTTGCGCTACGCCCGGCAGTCAGCCCGCGATTTTCTGGCTGCAGGCGGGACCGCCCGCCCTGGGGGCATGGAGGCCGCCCAGGCCATGGGCCGCGAATTCCAAGCCCGCAACCTGTCGCCCGGCGGCTCCGCCGACACCCTGGCCGCCGCCTGCTGGATGGTCCAGCTCTGTGCCCCCACGCCATGAGCTTCGCGCTGGTCTTCAGCGGCCAAGGCATGCAGCACCCGGCCATGCTGCCCTGGCTGGCCACCGATAGTGCGTTGGTACGTCTGACCTGTGCACGGCTGGGCGTGGAGGACTGGCGCAAAGCTCTGGAAGACGTTGGCTGGGCCGCCAGCAACCGCCATGCGCAATGCCTGCTGACCGGGCTGGGGCTGGCAGCCTGGCAGCAACTTGCCGCAGACCTGCCGCCCCCGGCTGCCATTGCCGGTTACAGCGTAGGCGAGCTGGCCGCCTTCAGCACCGCCGGGGTGTTCGATGCCGCCACGGCGCTGGCCCTGGCCCGCGACCGGGCCGAGGCGATGGACCGCTGCGCCAACGATACGCCAGGCGGCTTGCTAGCCGTCAGCGGGTTGGCGATGCCTTTGCTTGAGGCACTCTGCCATGTGACCGGCGTGGCCGTGGCCATCCGCAACGGGGTGGACAGCGCGGTCATTGGCGGTCCGCATGCCGCGCTGGCGCAGGCCGAAAGCCTGGCCTTGCAACAGAACGCGCACTGCACCCGCCTCAAGGTGCAGGTTGCCTCGCACACGCCCTGGATGCGGGCCGCGGCCGACAGCTTCGCCCAGACCCTGGCCCCGCTGCCATTCCAGCGGCCACGCAGCGCACTGTTTAGCAATGCGGCCGACCGCATTCTGGATGCAGCGCAGGCCAAAGCGGCTCTGGCCGCGCAAATCGCCCAGACCGTACGCTGGGACGAGTGCATGGACAACCTGGCCGCGCGCGGGGTGGGCTGTGTGCTGGAGGTCGGCCCAGGGCAGGCATTGGCGCGCATCTGGAACCAGCGTTATCCCGAGATTCCGGCCCGCGCCTGCGACGATTTCCGCAGCGCCGCCGCCGTCGTGGCCTGGGTTTGCAACCAAAGCTGAACGGCGCTAACCGCCCCAACGCAAAAAGCCCACCGTGTCACCACGGTGGGCTTTTTGCATCGGGCCGAATTACGCGGCGTGGGCGATCTTGTGGGCGTGGACGGGGTGGTGTACCACCTTCACCTGGTGCTTCACGACCTTCTTGGCTGGCGTATGCTGGACCACGCGGTGGTGTGCGTGCTTGGTGGGTGCCACCACCGGCTTGGCGATGGCCGGGGCAGCCGGTGTGGCCGATGTAGCAGCAGCTGCAGGGGCCTGGGCAAAGCTGGCCGCGCTAGTAGCAGCAAAAGCGAGGGCGGCGATCAGGGTCTTGACTTGCATGGTGGCTCCTTGGAGGCGTTGAAAATGGCAGGGTTTTAGCGTCTTTATGGAGTGTTGATGTCCATGGATATGCAACGCCCCGGCACCGGCCACAGGCCGACGCGGTACCTGCAAAGTTTTGTAATCCTGCAGCCGGACACACGCACTGCCGGGTAGCCGATGGGCCCAGCCTATTTTTAGTACCTTTTAGGCTTCTAGCGCATATTATTTATACATTTATTGCTATATTAATAATAGCAACTGACAAGACACCTATCTTCAGCGCTTCCAAAGATTCGGTACATAAATCCACGCAGCGGCCCAATATCCAACAAAATCCAAGTTTTCACCGCAGGCTGCACCTTGCCAATCTCCACCACTATGCGACTCCTTTTTCTCGGTGTGCGGCCCTGGGCTGTGTGGTTGTGGGTGTGCCTGGTCGCCATGGCCGCCCTGCTTTGCAATCCTGTGGCGGCACAAACCAAGGCCTGGCCGATCGGTACCGAAGCACATTACCCGCTGGGCCCGGCAGTGGCTGCACTGGAAGACCCCAGCGGCCAACGCACGCTGGAGCAGATTTTGCAGGCCGATCAGCAGGCACAGTTTGTGCCCCTGGCCAGCCAGGGACGATCGGCCAACTTTGGCCTGACGCAGTCGGCCTACTGGCTACGCTTGACGCTGCAAGTTGCCCCCGAAGCCGCCAGCGCATGGCTGTTGGAGGTGGCCTACCCCACGCTCGACCAGATCACGCTGTACGCACCACAGGCCGGTGGCGGTTTCAAGCCCTTGGTGTCGGGTGACCAGATCCCGTTTGTCGACCGGCCATTGCCGCACCGCCATTTTGTGTTTCCCCTGCCACTGCAGCCCGGCAGCGTACAAACCCTCTACCTGCGGGTCGCATCCGAAGGCGCTGTGTCGGTACCGCTGGATCTTTGGCAGCCGGTAGCCCTGGTGCAGCAAGAACACTCAACCTACGCGCTGCTGGGCGCGTACTTTGGCTTGCTGGCCGGGCTGGTGCTCTACAACCTGCTGCTGTTTCTGTCGCTGCGGGACCGGCTGTACCTGCTCTACATCGGCTTTGCCCTCGGCATGGGCCTGACCCAGTGGGGTATCACCGGCTTGGGTGCCGAATTTATGTGGTCCCAGCATCCGCAGTGGCGGTACCTGGCCAACCTGTTCAGCCCGGCGGTAGGCGGGGTTTTTGCGCTGCTGTTTACCCGCGCGTTTTTGGCCCTGCCCGCGCATGCGCCCCGGCTGGACCGTGGGGTGCTGGCGGTGGCCGGGCTGCTGGCGGCAACGGCCTTGGCCGTCATGGTGCTGCCGCCCCATACCAGCGCCTGGCTGCTGAACATCGCAGGCATCGTGTTCGCTGCCACCGTGGCGGTGGTTGGCATCACCAGCCTGGTGCGGCAGCGTCCCGGTGCGCGCTACTTCATGTTGGCATGGAGCGTATTGCTGGTCAGTATCCTGGTCAAAACCAGTTACAACCTGGGCTGGTTGCCCTCGTACCCCTGGCTCCGCCATGCGCTGTTGGTGGGGTCGGCGATGGAGATGCTGGTACTGGCGTTCTCACTGGCCGACCGGATTCGCCTGCAACGCAACACCACCATGGTGGCCCAGGCCAAGGCGCAATCCAGCGAAAAAGCCGTGGTGGCCGCCCTGCACGAAAGCGAACGGCGCCTGGAAGCCCGGGTACTGGAGCGTACCCACGCACTGGAAAAAGCCAACCACTTGCTGCAGCAAAACGAGCAGCAGTTGGCCCTGCAGGCCCACCACGACCCACTGACCGGCCTGGCAAACCGCAAGCTGCTGAACGACCGCTTGAACGTTGCCATGGCCCATGCCAAGCGCAACCAACAAGGTTTCGCGGTACTGATGCTGGATTTGGATGGCTTCAAGGCCGTCAACGACCAGTACGGCCACGCAGCAGGGGACACGGTACTGCAGTCACTCGCATTGCGCCTGACCTCGACCGTGCGCGGTGTGGACACCGTGGCGCGCGTGGGCGGCGACGAATTTGTACTGATCCTGGATGCCGTCAACAGTGCCGCCACCATGATGGCCATCGCCCGCAAAATCCGGGATGCACTGGCCATGCCTGTCACCCTGGAGTCGGGCGAGATGGTTGAAATTGGCACCAGCATCGGGCTGGCGATTTACCCGGTGGACGGTGCCAGCGCCGAGCAGCTGCTCACGGCAGCAGACCGGGCGATGTACGCGACCAAAAACTCACGCCATGCCGAGGCTGCCCAGCGGACCACGCCGCCCTAAGAACCGGTTCACGGTCTTACAACTTGTCTGCCATCCACACTCAGGGTTCTTTGGCCTGCACGTCGGTAACGTCTGCCTGGTCGGCCAGCGCACGGCCCACGCCAGAGCGGCTGCCGGGTGGCTTGGCCGCAGGCTGCCAGCGGCTGGCGGCCTGGGAGGCCCGGCTCCAGCCCGCACTGGGGTTCACGCGCATGACCCAAGGCACCATCGGCTGGCCGGTGAGCTTGGCCCACAGCGCGCGCAGCCCCCACAGCAAGGCCAACGCCACCACCACCAGCAACAGGCTGGCGAAAAACACCAAACCCATTGCCAACACGAGCGCGCGGACCACAAACCTCACCATACCGGTTACAAAATCTGCCACACATTTCTCCATGGTCTCAGGGCACATGCCTTGGACTTAAGGCTTATATGTGGTGGGCAAAGCCTGAAATGCAAGGACCGACCTTGTCGCTCATTGCCCCCCATAAATGATCGCCCATAAAAAAAGCCACCTTGCGGTGGCTTTTAAGCATTCTGGAAAGAATTACTTGGCAGCAGAAGCAGCGTCTTTGGCAGCGTCGACAGCGGTAGCAGCAGCGCTGGTAGCAGCGGCAGCAGCGTCGGTTGCAGCGGAAGCGGCAGCCTCAGCAGCAGCAGGAGCGGCAGGAGCAGGTGCTTCAACCACGGGTGCTGGTGCAGGAGCTGGTTCTTCTTTTTTGCCGCAAGCAGCCAAAACAACAGCAGCCATCAGAGCCGCGAGTACAAGCGATTTGTTCATTAGAAAATTCCTTAAAGACAGAGGGAGTAGAAACAATTTCCGGAAATCGTCAGCATAACTTTACGTATATGTGACCGAGAGAAAGCACTCGAGCTCTTTCAACTCAGCCCTCGATTATAAGCTTCTTCTTCTGCAATGCCCGAAAACCCTTACTCGTAATTACAACAAGCAAACTACAGACCCAGCGTGGAGGACGGGAACGCCGGGCTGCTTTTGCGCAGCCACTCCCCCTGCGCCTGTTGCAGCAAAACCCGCCGCTGGGGCTCCATGCCGCAGATGCCGCTGCTGTTTTCCAGGTCCAGGCGGCGCATCGTCCATACCGGGCTACACAGGGCGCTGGGCAGGTCTTGTGGGTCGGCATTGCGGCAGGCGCGGCAGTCGATCAGGTGGGACCAGGTGGTACGCCAGGCCACAAAACGGGCGTGGCGGCGCACTACCGCATCAAAGGATGCCGCCAGCATGGTGAACTGCCGCCCTGGCCGCGCCCAGACTTGTAAAGATGTGCAAACCTCACGTTCACCCAGCGGCCAGTCCTCAAAAGTCGGGTCGCTGATGACGATCTCGCGCCAACCCTCGTGGGCCGCACAGGCCAGGGCATCGCGCACCATTTGCTGAAACGCGACCCGCCCCAGAAAGCGGCCGGAGGGACGTTGGGGCATATCGGAGGTGGGCAGCAAGTCGTCCATAGCGAAGCCTTTCAGTGGGAATGCACCCAGCCATTGGCGCACCACGACAGCACCAGAGATCGCGCATCGGCGCTGGCACGGGCCAAATCTTTGGCCCCCAGTGTGCGCGCATCGGCCAGACGGCGCATCAGCGTGGCATCGCGCCCGGCGGCACGGAAGCTTTCGCCGTTGATGAAGATGTGCTGCGCGTCGTAGAACATGCGGCTGCGCGGGTCCAGGCTGACAGCACCCAGCGGCTCGGACGGCTCGTTGGCCTCGAACCAGACCTGCGCTTTGGGCTCGGTCAGCACCTCGCCCAGCGCACATTGCAAAGCCACGGGGTCGTCCAGCAGCTCTTGCAACGCAGTTTGCGCAAAGTCTTGCAAAGCTGCCGGGATGGCCCCTGGCGTATCGGTGGCGGGCTGGTCGGCATCGCTGTACAAGGCCTCGCCGACCGCATCCTCGGCCTCTTCGGCCATGCGCTGCATGAGTTCGCGGACCAGTTCAGCGCGCTTCGGGGCCCGAAAACCCACCGAGTAGGTCATGCACTCGCCCACCGCCACACCGTCGTGGGCGTAGCGCGGCGGCAGGTAAAGCATGTCACCGGGCTCCAGCACAAACTCTTGCTCGGGCACAAAGTGGGCCAGTATCTTCAGCGGTGCGCCATCTACCAGCGTCAGGTCTTTTTGCCGTCCGATGCGCCAGCGGCGCTGGCCGTGGGCCTGCAGCAGAAATACGTCGTAGCTGTCAAAGTGCGGGCCCACGCCGCCGCCGTCGGTGGCAAAACTGACCATCACGTCGTCCAGCCGCGCGTCAGGCACAAAGCGGAACTGTTGCAGCAGGTCGTGCACGGTGGCCGCATGGGTGTCCACACCTTGCACCAGCAAAGTCCAGCCGGGGGTTTTCAACGGCGGCAAGGCGCGGCGGGGCAAGGGGCCGTTTTTCATCTTCCAGCCTGCGTCGGTTTGGGTGATCAGCCGCGACTCGACTTCGTCTTGCTCGGCCAGCGCAAACAGCGCGCTGCGGTCCAGCAGCGCCTGGAAGCCCGGAATCGCCTGGCGGATCAGCAAAGGCTTTTTTTGCCAGTAGTCGCGCATGAATTGCTGCGGGCTGAGTCCGCCCAGCAGCGGCAAAATTTGGGTGGTATCCACAGAATTCCTTGAGGTATCGGTAAGATTTACGCTGCACCCTCTGTACAGCCCTTTGGGCGTACAGAGGTCTTGCGCAAGTCCTGTGTCATAAAGGCAGCTGCCTAAACTGCGACAATTCTCCTATGGAAATTACCCAACAATGTGTGGTCGCTCTGACCTGGACGCTCAAGGACACCCTGGGCGTGGAACTGGACGTGCTCGACGAGCCGGTCGAACTTTTAGTGGGCGGCGGCGATCTGCTCAAGAAAGTGGAAGATGAATTGCAAGGCCACGAGGTCGGCGATGTGCTGGAGCTGCACCTGGAGCCCGAGGAAGCCTTTGGCGACTTCAACGACCAGTTGATCTTCCTGGAAGCGCGTGGCCTGTTCCCCGAGGTGCTGGAAGAAGGCATGGGCTTTGAAGGCAGCGCCCTGCCCGAAGGCATCAGCCCCGAAGTGCCCCGCCACGGCCTGTACATCGTCTCCGAAATCTACCCCGAGCACGTGGTACTGGACGGCAACCACCCGCTGGCCGGCATGGCGCTGCGCCTGAAGCTGGGCGTGGCCGGTGTGCGCGAAGCCACCGAAGAAGAAATTGGCCGGGGCACCACTGGCACCAGTTTCTTCAACGTATCGTCCAGCGCCCCGGACGGCGACTACCTGCACTGAATTTCAAGCCAAATAGGCTGCTAGCGCATATACCTTCTACGCTAGCAGCTATTTAAACAGTAGCAATCGCCCGCCAGCAGCATCCTGGCGGCGGGCGGGCCTTTATGATGGTTGCATCGCAGCGTCTGCGATTTTTCAACCCTCCCCAAAGCCCCGCCTTGAATTCCCTTTTTGAACAACGCGCCTTCATGCGCCTGTGGATTGCGCGCGTGTTTGGCACGCTGGGCAGCCAGATTTTGATGCTGGCCGTGGGCTGGCAAATGTACGACCTGACCGCCAGCGCCTGGGACCTGGGCCTGGTGGGGTTGCTGCAGTTCCTGCCCGCCCTGCTGCTGTCGCTGGTAGCCGGGCACGTGGCCGACCGGGTCCACAGGGGCCGGATTGTGGCCACCTGCGTGGCCTTGCAGGCGCTGGTGGCCGTGACCTTGCTGTGGGTCACGCACGAACAGTGGGTCAGCCGCGAATGGCTGCTGCTGGTGTCGCTGGTGCTGGGTGCTGCCCGGGCCTTTCAGATGCCAGCGCAGCAAGCCCTCACGCCGCTGCTGGTGCCCCCTGCCCTGCTGCCGCAGGCGATGGCCATGAGCGCAGCGGGTATGCAAGCGGCCACCATCGGCGGCCCGGCGCTGGGCGGGGCCATTTTTCTAGCCGGAGCCAGCGCGGTGTATGCCAGCGGCGTGCTGCTGTTCGGCGTGAGCGTGGTGTTGCTGGCCGGCCTGCGCTACGAGCATGTGCCGCCACCGCGAGAACCCATGACGGTACGCAGCGTGCTAGCCGGGGTGCATTTCATCTGGGAGAAAAAAACCATTCTGGGCGCGGTGTCGCTGGACCTGTTTGCCGTGTTGCTGGGTGGGGCCACAGCCCTGCTGCCGATGTTTGCCAAAGACATCCTGCACACGGGGCCCTGGGGCCTGGGCTTGCTGCGTGCCTCCCCGGCGGTGGGGGCGCTGCTGGTGTCCATCGTGCTGGCGCGTTGGCCGCTGCAACGCAAAGTAGGCCGCACCCTGCTGCTGGCCGTGGGGCTGTACGGCATTTGCATGCTGGTGTTTGGCGCGTCCACCAGCCTGGTGCTGTCGCTGGCGGCGCTGGGGATCTCGGGCGGTGCCGACATGGTCAGCGTGGTGGTGCGGCAGAGCCTGGTACAGCTGGAAACGCCGAATGCAATGCGTGGCCGGGTCAGCGCCGTCAACTCGGTGTTCATCGGTGCGTCCAACCAGTTGGGCGAGTTTGAATCGGGTGCTACCGCCGCGCTGCTGGGGCCGGTAGGCTCGGTGGTGCTGGGCGGCATCGGCACGCTCATCGTGGCGGTGCTGTGGCTGCGGCTGTTCCCCGGTCTGGCCCAACGCGACAAGCTGGGCTGAGATGGAGCAGGTCGATGCCGTGGTGATTGGCGCCGGTGTGGTCGGCATGGCCGTCGCCCGGGCGCTGGCCTTACAGGGCCGCGAGGTGCTGGTCATGGAAGCCGCCCACGCCATCGGCACCGGCACCAGTGCGCGCAACAGCGAAGTCATCCACGCGGGCATTTACTACCCGCCCGGCTCGCTCAAAGCACGGTTGTGCGTGCGCGGCAAACAGATGCTGTACGCCTACTGCGCCGAGCGCGGCATAGGCCACCAGCGCTGCGGCAAGCTGATCGTCGCCACCGATGCCGGGCAGCTAAACCAACTTGAACACATCCGCGCCCAGGCCGCTGCCAACGGCGTAGACGACCTGGTCCTGCTCGACCGTGCCGCCGCCCGCGCGCGGGAGCCGCAGCTGGAGTGCACCGGCGCGCTGCTGTCGCCCAGCACCGGCATCGTCGACAGCCACGCGCTGATGCTGGCGCTGCTGGGGGATTTGGAGCACGCCGGCGGAACTTTGGCACTAAATAGCCCGCTAGCGCAGATGGAATCTACACAAACAGCTATTATTTTGGAAGCAAATGACGGTAACCGGCTACGGGCCCGCAGCGTCGTCAACGCCGCCGGGCTGCACGCCCCGGCCCTGGCCTGCCGCTGCGTCGGGCTGGACGCGCGCCATGTTCCCAGGCCCTACTTCGCCAAGGGCAACTACTTCACCCTGGCGGGTCGCGCGCCCTTCCAGCACCTCATTTACCCCGTACCGCAAGCCGCCGGCCTGGGCGTGCACCTGACACTGGACCTGGGCGGCCAGGCCAAGTTTGGCCCCGACGTGCAGTGGGTGGACAGCCCCGACGACCTGGCGGTGGACCCGGCGCGCGGCGATGCTTTCTACGCCGAGGTACGCAAGTACTGGCCCGGCCTGCCCGATGGCGCGCTGCAGCCTGGCTACGCGGGTATCCGCCCCAAGATCCACGCCCCAGGCGAAGCAGCCCGAGACTTCCTCGTCCAGGGCCCGGCCGTACACGGCGTGCCAGGGTTGGTGAATTTGTTTGGGATCGAGTCGCCGGGCTTGACGAGCTGTTTGGCGCTGGGAGACCAGGTGGCAGGAATGCTTTAAAAATATAAAGAAAATAGGCTTCTAGCCCAAGTGATACCTACGCCGTTAGCTCTATTTATTAGAGCACCAGATCCACCATCGCCGCCAACGGAATCAAGGCACCCCGGTGCTGGATGACACGGGCGGCCAGGCGGTTGCCTTGGGTGGCGGCGGCGACCGTGCTGCCGCCTTGCAAACGCACCGCCAGGTAGCCTGCTGCGAAGGAATCTCCGGCGGCGGTGGTGTCCACGACCTTTTCGACCCGTTCGGTGGCGATGTCTTGCACGCCGCTGGCGGTGCGCACCAGGGTGGCATCGCGGCCCCGTTTGATGACCACCTCGGGGCATGGCAGGGCCGATGCGGCTTCCACGGCGGCTTCCAGCGTGGGCAAGCTGCGCAGAGCCTGTTCATCGTCGGCGGTGACCAGCGCGATGCTGGCCAGGCTGTAGGCGCGGTCAAAGCAGTCCAGTGCCTCGGTACGGCTGGGCCACAGGCGGGGACGGTAGTTGTTGTCAAACACCACGGTGGCCCCGCGTGCGCGCAAGCGGGCCATCACAGCGAACAGGCGCTCGCGGCCCGCAGCTGGCAGGATGGCGAGGCTGATGCCACTAAGGTACAGCGCGTCGATCTGGTCGGCTACCTGCTCCAGCGGAGTCTCGGGCCCATCGAAATAGGCCTTGGCCGCGCTATGGTCACGCCAGTAGCTGAAGCTGCGCTCGCCCTGGGCATCCACCTCGATCAAATACAAACCCGGCATGCGGTCCGGCAGGCGCTGCACCAACGAAGTGTCCAGCGCCTCTGCCTGCCAGCGATCCAGCAGGCCGGTGCTTAGGCCATCGTCGCCCAACGCGGTGGCGTAGCCGACCTCCAGGCCCGCCGAACACCGCGCCAGGTAGACGGCGGTGTTCAGCGTGTCGCCGCCAAAGCCTTGCTGCATGGAACCAAAGGCTTCGCCCTGAAGTTCCAGCATGCATTCGCCGAACAGTACGACGCGCGGCATTGCTTCAGGCTCCGATCAAACCCCGATATAGGCAGTCTTCACCGTAGTGAAGAACTCCTGCGCATAGCGGCCCTGCTCGCGCGAGCCATAGCTGCTGCCCTTGCGCCCACCAAACGGCACGTGGTAGTCCA
>NZ_JBWMAX010000397.1:0-1007 GCF_056521385.1 Rhodoferax sp. RT5P35
GTTGCTTAAAAAGTTGTTCAGGTAACCCGACCAGCCGATCGAGGTGGCACTGGCCGCCAGCGCGTATTCCAGCATCAGACAAGCCGCCACGATGTACGCCACCAGCTCCCCCAGCGCCACGTAGGTATACGAATATGACGAGCCCGATGCAGGGATGGACGACGACAGTTCGGCGTAACACAGCGCCGTCAGGCCAGCGGTGATACCGGCCAGGATAAACGCCAGCATCACTGCAGGCCCGGCCTTGGGCACGGCTTCGGCCATCACAAAGAAGATGCCGGTGCCGATGGTGGCCCCCACACCCATCATGGCCAGCGAGAACAAACCCAGCGAGCGGTCCAGGCCGCCGCTGCCGTGGCCGGGGTCGTCTTTTTCAATGCCCTTGGTGCGCAGTAGTTGTTGCAAAAGTCCCATCGATGTGTCCCTCCATGGGCGGATGCAGGGGTGATTTACCCGGGCAGACCCGCTGAGCACTTCTGCAAGTTTTAGCCCCTCAGGCTTGCAGGAAGTGGGAAACATCGTATGGCCGTATACACATGTACTGCCCATGTATCAAAGTAACAAAGCGTTCCAGTTGCGCATCGGTGGTAGGTCTGGAAATTTATAAAAAATCAGCCTCCCGTGCTTATTCCTCCAGCACGAGAAGCTATAAAAAACAGAGCAATCAAGATGTTGCAGGTGTATCCCAGGATGGCGGCGCGGCACCACCACCGGCCACCGAGTACAGGGCGTTGGGAGCGTTGCGGGTTTGCTGGAATACCTCCAGCGTCTCGCCGCGCATGGCGGCATAGATGTGCAGGTTGGACACGCCCAGCACCGCACCCAGCTTCTCCAGCAGAAAGAAAATCACGCCGTAGTGGATCAGCCCGCGCCAGTCGCGCCGCTGCAGCAGACCGCATTCTTCCGCCGTCAGGCCCGCCTCGGCCATGCAGGCGGCAGCGTCGGCCAGAAAGCGCTGGCGCTGGGCGGGAACAACCAGGCCGTGCAGAAAAGTGTTCAGCCGAAAA
>NZ_JBWMAX010000398.1:0-1006 GCF_056521385.1 Rhodoferax sp. RT5P35
CGGGGTGATATACGTGAAATAATGCTCTATCGCCCTATTGATGGGCGTGAGTAGCTATCTATTGGATAGCAACTGGGGGCCGGGTAGTGTCGTGCTTTCCCGTTCCAGTGTGAACACCCGTGGCTGGAAGCCAAAATCCCGTGCCGCCTCGCTGTGGTCAAACACCATGTCACGGTTCATGCGCTCGGCCATGGCCGTCGTCCAATGGCGGTAGCGCGGCAGGCAGCGCAACAGCGAAACCGCCAGCTTGAACATCCACAACGGTATACCCAGTATGCGCGTCACCCGCCCCTGGGCGGCAAAAATACGGCCCACCATGCTGCGGTAGGGCAGGGGTTCGCCCCCCGAGATGTTGTATGCCCGGTTGGCGGCGGCGGGCGAATGCAAGGCTGCCACGCATGCACCGGCCACATCGGCGGCGTGGATGGGTTGACGTAATCCCTGGGCCTTGCCCAGTACCGGGAAAAACCCGAAGCGCCCAATGAAACGGGCAATTTCAGAGACGTTTTTGTCCTGCCCGGGTTGGTAAATCAGGGTAGGGCGCAGTATCACCCATTCGATTCCGCGGCTTTCGGCCCAGGTTTGCAGCTTGCTTTCGGCATCGGCCAAGCGCTCGGCAATGGCTTGCTCGTGCGGGTCGGAAGACGTATCTTTGGTGAACCGGCTGGTGGATGAAAGCACCACAATCCGCCGAGCCCCCCGAGCCTCTAGCCAGGAAAAATGGGCAGGCAAGGCCCAGATGGGCGCGATGCAAATCCAATCGGAAATCGTTGCGCCACAGGGTGATGCAAGTGCTGGCGAAGACGGAATCTGCTGCCAGTCCACGCCTTGACCACTAATTTGCAAGGCCTTGCGCGAAAAGGCGCTGACATGCACCTTGGCTTGCACCAATTGCGACAAAACACATGCGCCGACCATGCTGCTGGCACCTAATACGCCGATGGAGCGAGGTAAGGGCGGCGCTGGGCTATCCACGGACCAGTCCCAGTGCCTGTCCGGCCCGTTT
>NZ_JBWMAX010000399.1:0-1006 GCF_056521385.1 Rhodoferax sp. RT5P35
CCACTTGCTGAAATACTCGCCCATCGGCATGCCCGCAGGGGGCTTTCTGACGTTCGGGAATAGCAGCGCATGCCCCGCATCCTTCATATCGGCCACGTAGTCAGCAAAGCCCAGGCGGATTAGATGGGAGTGAACAGGCACGCGGCGCTTGGTGGTTTCGCCCTTGGTGGTAGTCGAAGGAATGCCCTCCTCCTCATCGCCCGCATCGGCTTGGATGGACAGAACCATCCCATCGGCCATCGTGGTCACATCCTCAAGGCGCAACTGGCACAGCTCAGACTGGCGTGCACCCGTGAAGGGGGCCAGCAAGGGCACCCAGTAGGCAGCACTGCCGCCCGCACCTTTGATGCTGGGAAGGTCGTAGGAGCGGAACAGAGGGGAGTCGAAAAGCTTGGTCAGTGTCTCCGGTTGCAGGTCTTTGCGTGCCCGCGACTTCTTCACGGCTACCCGGTGGCCCCTCCAAGGGTTGGACGGTATCCAGCCTTGCAGGTCAGCAGCAACATTCAGCAGCGCATTGACCGAATCAAAGCGGTTCTTGGCGGTCTTCTGTGACCCGCAGTTAACCAGCAGATACGCAATAACTACCGCGCCCTGTGGCTTGGTGAATTGCTCAATCGGGGTGGAGCCCAGGCACTTATCCACCAGACGCACCGCGTACCCCATCATCTTCCGGGAACTCACCCCCGGCTGCTTGAGGGTCTCCCACACGGTCACCACATCGGCCAGCGTGTGGGCCACTTCGGGGGCCTGAGAGGTCACAGGCACAGCGACTACAGGAGCGGGCGGGGTAGGTATAACTTCGCCTAGATCACGCTCCACGCGCCCCTTGTGGGCCTTGCGCAGCCCCTCAAGGCTGAGCCGTAGCGCCTGCTTGGCACTGTCAGTTGACCAATCCACCTCAAGGCCCATCCTGCGGGCCGCTGCATCCGCCTGGGCCAGCACCGTGGAGAGCTTGCGGCGTGCCAGGGCCTGGGCAGTCTCGCCTTCTTGTACTGCATTCAGAGAA
>NZ_JBWMAX010000400.1:0-1004 GCF_056521385.1 Rhodoferax sp. RT5P35
TGCCACGTTGTCCCCGTTGTCTCCCCCATCCGCCATCTCCGCTCCTTGTGCTGCTGCAGTGTCGTCCGCTGCGGCGATGCTGTCACCCGCCGTTTGTCCGCTCTGTGCGCCATCGCCCGTACGGCCGGCGATGCCTCGGTTGGGCTTAGGGCGGTTCAACACCGGCACCGGATCGAAGTTTTGCCAGGCCGGCGTGGTGGCCAGCATGCTGGTCAGCAGTGCGCCACCACGTGTAGCCCAGATAGCCACACCGAGCGACAGCGCCGTGCTGCCGATCCAGACCGCGTCAATCACGGGTTCGCCGGTGGGCAGTTCGGCAGCGTTACTGCTGCTGCCAAGCTCGATCGACGGTTCCTGCGTGTAGCGTTCGCTCGCCGAGGACGATGCGCGCAGACGCTCTTGTTCCTCCAGCAGCAGCTCCACCTGCGACAGCGCCATGGCGCGGCGTTCAGACAAGCCGGAGATCGGCATGGGCAGCAGCAGGTTCTGGCGGCTGACTTCAAAAGACAGCAGGCGACCTGGCGAAACAGTGGCCAGTGCGTTCACACCGGGCTCGGGCAGGTCGCCCGGGGCGACATCAGGCGGCGAGGCCGTTGGCTCCTGGGCTACCGAAGCACTGCTGCCGGTGGCGATTACTGCAGTGCTCGGCGCGTCTACAACGGCGGTAAAGGCCGGTGAACCCGGCAATGCGGGTATCAGGGGGGGCGGTTCGGGTAGGGCGACAAGGTCGTCACCCCATCGCACCGAGAAAATGGCCGAACGCACCGAGCCGTCGCTGCTTTGGATCTGTACGACGATGTCGTACGAGGCACCCGGCGTACCGGTGGCGATTAGTGCGCTGTTGGCAACGGTCACCACCCCGGTCGACGGGTGGATGGCAAACCGGCCACCGGCATCATCGGCCAGGCGGTAAGACACGGCGGTGCCGGCATCTGCGTCGAATGCCTGCGCGGTGATGCCCACCAGTCCACCATCGGCTACGCGGGAGGCCACCACATTCGGTC
>NZ_JBWMAX010000401.1:0-1003 GCF_056521385.1 Rhodoferax sp. RT5P35
GATGTAGTCGGCGGTGTACCGGGCGGCGTTCAGCGGCTTGGACGGGCCTTCCAGGTAATGACCGGGCACCACCACTTTCGGTTTGAGCTTCTGGATCTGGGCCAGCGTGGCCAGCCAGCCGGTGTGGGACGCGGGGGTCTGGGTGTCGGCCATCCACACGTGCAGGTTGTTGACCAGCGGAATGCCGCCCACCACCGCCTTCAGCGACGGAATCCACACAAAGCTGCGGTCCGGTTGCGCATCGCCTTTGATCTCCAGCTTTTTGCCTTCCAGCGTCAGCGTGTGGCCGGCCAGCACCTCGGGCAGCACGGTGGTGCTGGGCGCGTCGGTCTTGAGGATGGGGCCCCAGTAGGCCAGCTTGCCCGCAGCGCTGTCTTTGATGTGCTGTACGGTGTGCGATGTGGCGACGATCTTGGCGGCGGGGAAGGCTTTGCTAATGGTTTCCAGGCCGAAGTAGAAGTCGGGGTCGCCATGGCTGATGTAGATGGTGGTGAGGTTTTTGCCGCTGGCGCGGATTTTGTCCACCACTTTGGCGGCCTGCGATGCGCCGAATTGCGCGTCGATCAGCACCGCGTCTTTTTCGCCGGTGACCAGCACCGACGAGACGGGGAAGATGGCCTCATGGCCGGGGTTGTAGACATCCAGCTTGAGCGGGCCTGCGGCCAGGGCCGGGGCGGCCAGGGTGGCTGCGGCAAGGGCGGTGAGGGCCCAGCGGGCAGCGGTGGAAGTAGTGGTCATGGGGTTTCCAAACAGGTGTGTGTTGCGATGGGTGGAATGTTAGTTGTGTTTATTGATTGGAAAAACCCTAGAATTTGCCCTAGTTTGTTGTCAAAACCGGTCGAATAATATGGATACCTTGAAGGCGATGCAGGTCTTTGTGGCCGTGGTGGACGCGGGCAGCCAGACGGCGGCGGCCGATGCGCTGGGCCTGTCGCGCCCGGTGGTGTCGCGGTTCATTGCCGAGCTGGAGGGCTGGAGCAGGGCGCGGCTGCTGCACCGCACC
>NZ_JBWMAX010000402.1:0-1003 GCF_056521385.1 Rhodoferax sp. RT5P35
AAAGAGATCAGCGTAAAAACCGTGTCGAACCTGACGTTGAAATGGACTGTGGCGACCGACGGTGACGTGACCGCCAATCCTGCGGTCGACGGGCAGTCCCTGTACTTTCCCGACTCGGCAGGCTTCCTCTACAAAGTGAACAAGCATACTGGCGCTGTGGTGTGGAAGAAGCCGATCTCCGACTACACCGGGATTGCGGGTGACTTCGCCCGCGCCACACCCGCTGTTGCGGGCAACGCGCTGATTTTGGGGAACCAGAGCGGCAAATTTCTGCAGGCCTTCGGGCAGCCCGCGCCACAGTCGGCCCGGGTTTTTGCGGTGAACAAAAATACCGGCGCACCGCTCTGGGTCACCGAAGTCGACACGACAGCCTTGTCGTTCGTCACGCATTCAGCGGTGATCGCCAATGGCGTGGCGCTGGTAGGTGTCGCGTCCAACGAGGAACTGGTTGCCGGTTTCGAGCCCAAGGCCTACTGGCAATGGAACTTTCGCGGCAGCGTGGTAGCCCTCGATGTCACCACGGGAGCCATCAGATGGAAGAGTTACACCGTTCCTCCGGGCTACTATGGTGGTGCCGTCTGGGGCAGCACGGGTGCAGTCGACCTGGAGCGCAATTTGGCTTACATGGCCACGGGTAACAATTATTGGGTACCGGATGCTGTGCTGAATTGCCTCAACAGTGGCGGCAGTCCGGCGGTATGCATGAGCCCGGACAACCACTTTGACTCGATCATCGCTTTGGATCTCAGCACAGGCGCCATCAAATGGTCAGCGCGCGGACTTCCATATGACACCTGGAATGTCGGGTGTGGCCTCAACGTACCGGGCCTTGTCGTTCCCCCGAACGACAACTGTCCCAACCCTAAAGGCCCGGACTGGGACTTCGCGCAGGGGCCCATGCTGTTCACGGGGCCGGGCGGCGAGGGTGGTAACGGGAAAGGAAAAGGGAATGGCGGCGGAAAATTGGTCGGTGCAGGGCAGAAGAGCGGCAAGTTCTGGGCCT
>NZ_JBWMAX010000403.1:0-1002 GCF_056521385.1 Rhodoferax sp. RT5P35
GCTCACTGCCCGGTGGCGCGCTGGCGGCATCGGTCAGGGAGTAGTCAATGGCGCGCAGGCCGGTGGTGTAGCCGTAGCCCATCCAGCTCAAGGACACCGGGGCCGGTTTGCGGGCAAACACGCCCAGGCGGTTGCCCACGGTGTGGCCCGCCAGATCGACCAGGATGTCGATGCCATCGGCGCGGATGCGCTCGGCCAGGGCCGCGTCTGTCATGCCACGCGTGGGCACCCAGTGGTCGACATAGCCCTGGTAGCGCTGGCTGACCGCATCGCCACGGGCCAGGTCGGCATAGGCGGTGACCTCGACCACCGCGGCATCGTGGTGGGCCAGCAGGGGCTCCATGAAGAAGGTGCAGGAGTGGCTGCGAAAGTCGGGCGACACATAGCCGACCCGCAGACGGCGTGCCGGGTTGCGGTCATTGCGGTGCGGCTGCCAGTGGGCGCGGTGCGGTGCGCCAAAGCGCTGCTCATAGGCCTGGTAGCTGGCAAAAATCTCTTCGGCGCTGTGGCCGGGGTGGTAGTTCAGGGTGAACAGCAGGTTGTCGAACATGCCCTGGTGTCCCGGGCTGAGGGCCAGGGCGGCACGGAAGTGGGCCTCGGACTCCACCAGGCGGCCCATTTTTTGGCAGGTGATGGCCAGGTTGTTCAGGGCCTCGGGGTAGGCGGGTTTGAGCGCCAGGGCGCGCAGCAGGGATGCCTCAGCCTCGGTGGTGCGGTCCAGGTCTTGCAATGAATGGCCCAGGTTGCAGGCGGCTTCGGCATCCTGCGGCATCAGTTCTGCTGCCCGCTGCTTGGCCGCCAGCGCTTCCTCGGCCTGGCCACTGGCTTGCAGCAGGGCCCCCAGGGCCTTCCAGCCAAAGCCGTGCCGGGGGTACTGCTGGGCCATGGCGCGGGCGGCCACCACCCCGGCGGCAAAGTCGCGCGACTCAAAAAACGAAGTCAGCAGCTTCATGTCGTCCAGGCTGGGCTCGGTGCTTTTGCCTTTGAACCGCAGGGCCGGGG